>DATFJA010000035.1:0-23876 GCA_035269545.1 Salegentibacter sp. | reverse complement strand
ATTACGGCCAGCAGTAAGCCTATTAAACCTCGTGGGAGATTATTAAGTATAAAATGAATGAATACATAATCTTTGTCGTTGCTTTCGGCATCTTTGTCTGAAGCATCTATTAAGTCTCTTGCTTTTTGCCTGGTCTCTTTTTCAGAAGCATTTAATGAAGCGAGATTTTCGCGATAAGATGAATTATTTGCAGGAGTGAAATCGTTGTTTTCGGCAAACTCCAAGTGTAAATTCTGTTTTTCTTTCTGAAGCTCATTGTGCTCCTGCATTAAATTTTCATATTGCTGCCCATACTTCGAATTTAAAACGGTTTCAGTCGCTGCAGGATTAAAATTTAATGGAGCGTAATTGAACTGGTAAAATACAAAAACCATCACTCCAACAAGCAGTATGAAGAATTGTAAGGGTACTTTTAGCATTCCGTTCATAATCATTCCCATTCTACTTTCCTTTACCGATCTTCCGCTTAAATAACGTTGTACCTGGCTTTGATCTGTACCGAAATATGAAAGCGCCAAAAAGCCACCACCAATTATTCCACTCCAAAAGGTATATCGGTTTTCAAAATCAAAAGAGAAATCAAGGATATCCATTTTACCGCTGGCACCGGCGATTTCCAGTGCGTTATTAAAATTAATATCCTCGGGCAAATAACTTAAAATGATAAAAAAGGCAGCAAACATTCCAGTGAGGATTACAGCCATTTGCTGCTTATGAGTAACACTTACCGCTCTGGTACCACCGGCAACAGTATAAATAATCACTAAAGTGCCAATAAGAATAGTAAGACCCGAAAGATTCCATCCCAGGACTGCCGATAAAATTATGGCTGGAGCGAAAATGGTTAGCCCTGCAGCTAGTCCCCGCTGGATCAGGAATAAAATAGCGGTTAGGGTTCTGGTTTTTCTATCGAAACGGGACTCTAAATATTCGTAGGCCGTGTAAACATTGAGCCTTTTATAAATTGGAATAAAAAACATGCAAACAACTACCATCGCCAGTGGCAGCCCAAAATAAAACTGTACGAATCCCATCCCATCGTGAAAAGCCTGGCCAGGCGTAGAAAGAAAAGTTATGGCACTAGCTTGAGTAGCCATCGTAGAAAGACCAATTGTCCACCAGCGAGTTTCATTACCGCCACGAATATAATCCTGGGCTCCTTTATTATTTCTGGTTTTATATACCCCGTAGGCTACAATAAATATTAGCGTACCAAGAAGTATTATCCAGTCTATTAATTGCATATTACGAGAATAGGGACATTATGAAATAAAAGATTACAATGTAAGCGGCATTGGCTAGAAGAACGAAGGTATATGACCTACTCCAGGTAAATTTTTCGGGTTTTTTCATTCCTTTCCTATTGAAATCATATTCGCAAAAAGTCTATAGGCACCAGGTACGCCTGCAGGAAATTGTCTAAAAAAGCTCAACCCGGTATAAATAAAATAGCCTTCTCCGTATTGTGCTAACAGCAAACTTCCATTTTTAGGATTTTCGTTTTTATCGTTCATCGATAGAATTGGTGTGAATTCTTCACTCCAGGCACCCGGGAAATAGAGTCCGCGCTCCTGCACCCAGTTTTCAAAATCATTTTTAGTGATTTTGTTGGGGTAATTTAAAATTGGATGGTTTTTAGCTAGAAATCTAACCTCAGCGGTTTCATCGGTCACCCGGTCGCGCGACAATTCCAAAGGTAACGGAGATATATTTTCGGTAACCAGCCCACGACTGGTATTGTATTGAACAATTAAATTTCCGCCATTCTTTAGGTAATCAAATAATACTTGTTGCTTATATTTTAGTGCCTCAACCGTATTTAGAGCTCGAATTCCCAATACTACTGCGTCATATTTTTGCAAGGAAGACGGGGAAATTGTAGCAGCATTCAACTTATTTACACGATATCCAATTTGCTCCAAACTTTCGGGCACCACATCACCAGCACCTTCAATATAGCCAATTAGTTCTCCTTTTTTCTCAATCTCTAAGCGTGCAACTTTTAATTTTGAAGGAACTACCAGGTTTTGTTTAGGAATATGTTCGTAATCTATGGAGATAAGTTTTTCTGAAAATTTCTTGCCGTCTATTTTGGCTGTTGGGATGATAAATATTTCATCCTGTTTTTCCGGTGGAAAAACCGTGAAGTTAATGGTTGTAGTATTACCTTTTTGCTGAAGCTGAAATTTATGGGTATCAGGTTTAATATTCCAGCCCTTTCCAGCCGAAAGACTCAATGTTCCTTCTACATTTGCTTTGCCTGAAGTAAGTTTTACTGAAATCTTTTTGGGCTCACTGTTTTCAAAAATTAGTCCTTCATTAGCAAAGGATATTGAAACTTCAGGGATAATCTCAAATGGCTGATAGGTTTCCCCAAATACAGGATCGTTATATTTGTAGACAATAGGCCTTTGGAAACTTATTATAACGCCATTAAAATCAAGATTAAAAAGCCCCATGGTGAGCATAGGTGTTTCAGCCAGGCCTATTAGTTCCTGGTTCTCTACTTTATACATTCCGTTATTAGCTTCTTCTTTTAACCAATAAGGAATGGTGTAAGATGTGTTTTCAGGAATCTTTAAGTTAATTTCATTTTGCCAATTTTCGTTGTTTTTTAGTTCAACTTCTGGCTGAAGTTTAGAGTTATTGGGACTTAATTCTACCGAACTTAAAGTGATCGGGAAATCACTTCGATTAATGGCTTCTAATTTTACCTGAACGCTATCCTGGGATGTAGTTGATGCTTGATTTGCAACAGCCTCTAAAAATAAACCGGCGCTGGCATAGATTACATTCTTAATTTCTTTAGTTTTTAATTCTCGCCAATGTTCATCGGGCAATTCACGTATCAATTTATAAGCATCTAACAATTGTGGTAAACTCGCAGCAGGATTTTTAAAATTAAAATTCTCTTCAACTTGAGTTAGGATTTTGCCAATTTCGGCGCCGCCCTCTAACTTATTCCATGAGGTATCGATACCTTTGAAAACATTATGAGAGCGAATGGTATCTCCTTTTATAGGCTCTAAGTATTCCATTTGACTGCCACGAGAACCAGTACTACCAAAACCCTGAGATTGGTGCTGACTTCGGCTCAAAGAGGAAATTTCAGAATTTGAAAGTCCGAGTAGTGGGAAATATACACCGGTATCAAAACTTACAAATTGATTTTTATTCGCTTTTTCAAATGCTTCCTGCCCTCCATAAAACCATGGAGAAGTATTAAAATAAACACGTTTGGTTTGGTGTGTTTCTGTGAATTCTAATTGCTCCGGGAATTTATCAGGATCTGCCGCGGCCTCGAAAGCTTCTAGACTTAGTATGGCAGAGGAGGTATGATGGCCATGAGTGGAGCCTGGCGTGCGGTGATCAAACCGATTTATAATTAAATCGGGTTTAAAATTTCTTATGATCCATACCACATCGCTTAGTACTTTTTCCTTATTCCATATTCTCAAAGTTTCATCGGGCGTTTTAGAATAGCCGAAATCGTTGGCTCTGGTAAAAAATTGTTCGCCTCCATCTATACTTCTTGCCGCAAGTAGCTCTTGAGTTCTAATTAAGCCCAATTGCTCTCTTAATTCCGGCCCAATAAGGTTTTGCCCTCCATCGCCACGAGTTAACGATAGGTAAGCAGTTCTCGCATTTTTCTCGTTTGAAAAATAGGAGATTAATCTTGTGTTTTCATCATCTGGATGGGCCCCAATGTATAATACAGAACCAAGAAAATTTAATTTTTTTATTTCCTGAAATATTTCAGAAGCATTTAATTTTTCGGGTTCCTGTGCGTGTAAATTCAACAGGAAAAAGCAGAAAAGGAAACTAAGAAGTTTGTGCATAGATCTCAAGGCGATTAAATAGGATAACCAAATATAAAAACTTTAGTCGCCTGAAGATAAGAATTTACTCGATAATCGAGCTTAAATGACTCGAAGCTTGCTGGAAAATAAAATATTCTTCTTAATCAATACCTGAGCTTGTTCCAGTAAAGTTTGCTTACTTTATTGTTTAGAGGTTGTTTTTGTCCTCATCAAGATAAACGTTTTTCTCAAGCAGGGAAACTGCTTTTTGCAGAATCAGGTTGTTAGGATAAGTAATTAGTTCTCCTTCTAAAGTCCTGAGGTGTAAATGAAAGGCTTTTATGTCTTCAATAATAGCTTCAATAGGAAGATCTTTGTCATGGATCTTTATTTTGTCCCCAATTTTATACGGGAAAGAAAAGAAAAGAATAATCCCAGAGGTAATATTGCTTAGAATAGACCAGATGGCAAAAAGTGCTACACCTAGAACCGCGAAAACCGAAGAAAATATAAGGGAAAGCTCGGTAAGTCCCATTCCCCAGGCGATAGATAATAGAAAAACAGCAATTAATAAAATAAGAATGTTTATATACTTGAACATCAATTTAGTTCTGGTGAAGTTTATTTCACTGCGTTTCCCAACTCTATGTGCTGCTTTCTTTAATAGGAACTGAACAATTAATAATACGAAAACCGTTGCTACCGTGTAGGAGATTTCGGATTTGTACATTGAAAAAACTTCATACATAATCTAGGCTAAATTTTGATACAAAGGTAATCTAAAAAGCCATTTTTCAATAAAAATTAAATAACAATTCTCGAGCTAATTTAATTGATGTAATAGTTTTATTCAGAGATGTTAAATAACTAAAAATAAGATTGTTATATATTTTAAATATTGTGATATTAGATTCTATTAGTTGAATTTTCTAATTTACTATCTGGCAAGGAAAGCGTCTTTCAATACTTTGTAACTGTTTGAAAATATTAAAGTATTTCTAACTTTTTTCATCGGGATTGGCTTCTTCTAGTTCTTTTTCTTTAAAATAAATTTTTACCGTATGCTCTTCGGGAAGGGCACTAATATCCATGCTTGCATTCATTCTCTTTATTTTATGGAAGAGGAAAGATCCAGAAATGTCTCAAAATATGACTTTAATCACCATAAAGAAATGGCCTTTTTACTTTTTTTGCAGTTTTTTAGCCGATGTGATTTAGCAGGTAGTATTTCCTGAATTTACTTATTAAAATTATCACTTAATAAATTTTTGGATGAAGACAAAGATGGAACTTATGGCTCCCGCGGGAAATTTTGAATCCCTTCAGGCAGCTCTTGACAATGGTGCAAATTCAGTTTATTTTGGAATAGACCAGCTTAATATGAGGGCAAGGGCTTCTGTTAATTTTACCATAGAAGATCTGCCGGAAATAACGCGTAGGTGTGAAGCGAAAAATGTGAGGACTTATCTTACTCTTAATACGATCATCTACGATCATGATCTTTCGCTCATTAAAACCCTTTTGAACAAAGCAAAGGAAGCCGGGGTTACTGCGGTGATCGCATCAGACCAGGCGGTGATCGCTTCAGCAAGAGAGCGAGAAATAGCTGTGCATATTTCTACCCAATTGAACATCACTAATATTGAAACGGTGAAATTCTACAGCCTTTTTGCCGAAACTATGGTGCTTTCCCGTGAGTTAAGTCTGCGCCAGGTAAAAAAGATTACTGAGCAAATTCAAAAAGAACAGATAAAAGGGCCGTCGGGCGATTTGGTTAAGGTTGAGATTTTTGGTCACGGAGCCTTATGTATGGCTGTTTCAGGAAAATGCTATTTAAGTCTGCATTCAGATAATTCTTCGGCAAATCGCGGCGCCTGTAAACAGAATTGCCGTAAAAAATATACGCTTATCGACCAAGAAACCGGTTTTGAGGTCGAAGTCGATAATGAGTATATGATGTCACCAAAAGATCTTTGTACTCTTGACTTTCTTAATCAGGTAAGGGATGCCGGTATTCAGATTCTTAAAATTGAAGGTCGGGGCCGTGCCCCAGAGTATGTAGCTACCGTTACCCGGGTATATAGGGAAGCTATAGATGCACTTTATGAAGATACATTTACTTCTGAAAAAGTGGAGAGCTGGATGGAGCAGTTGGCCACAGTATATAATCGAGGTTTCTGGAGCGGATACTATTTGGGGCAGAAACTTGGAGAATGGAGCAAAACCTCAGGATCCCAGGCTGTCCAGAAAAAAATATATGTTGGAAAAGGAGTTCATTATTTCCCCAAAGCGGGAATTGCGGAATTCAAGATAGAGGCTTACGATATTAAGAAAGGAGATAAAATTCTAATTACCGGACCAAGTACCGGAGCTAAAGAAATTGATTTGGAGGAGCTTTATGTGAATGAGGCCAGTGTGGGGAAAGCCACAAAAGGAGATTCCTGCACTATAAAACTTCCATTTAGGGTTAGGCTTTCAGATAAACTTTATAAAATTGTAGAAGCCTGATGGTAGTAATCACCTTGCAGCGCCAAAAATGTATTGGATGTAATTATTGCGTAGAACTGGCACCTGAACAGTTCCAGATGTCTAAAAAAGATGGTAAGTCGGTTTTGTTGAAGGCTATTGATAATAAAGGTTTCCATACCCTTAAATCTCCCGATCATAGTTTTCTGGCGCCGGCTGAAGCAGCAGCAAACGCATGTCCGGTTAAAATTATCAAGGTAAAAGATATTTGATATCCCGGTTTGAAATTGAACTCATTCTAAGCTAAATCTAATAGCTCATTATAAACCAGGTGGGTGGGAAGACCCACTACATTAAAGTAACTTCCTTCCAGATTAGTGATTCCAATAAGACCAATCCATTCCTGAATGGCATAACCGCCGGCCTTATCAAAAGGCTTAAAATTATCTACGTAGTAATCAATTTCCCCGGTGGTAAGTTCTTTGAAGCTTACCTTAGTTTCGCAATTTACCGTAGATTGGTGGTGATGCGTAGTAAAACAAACTGAAGTAAACACACTATGGGTTTTGCCGGAAAGTGATTTGATCATCTCCTTGGCTTCGACAGCCGTTGCCGGTTTTCCCATTGCGTTACCTTCATTGTAAACAATGGTGTCGCTTGTAATTAAAATTTGATCTTTTTTTAATTCCTTTTGAAAAGCTTCGGCTTTTAATTGCGCTAAAAAATCGGTTATTTCCTCCTTTTTAAGGTAATCTGGATGAACTTCTTTAACCGGCCTCACATCTGCTTTAAAAGGAATGTCCAGATCTTTAAAGAATTGGTGTCTCCTTGGAGAGCCCGATGCAAGAATGATTTCTTTATTTTTTAAAAGTTCTTTCAGCATAATACGTTAGAGTAAAAATTGATAAAACCCGATAGAGATAAGTCCGAAAAATAAAATAATTTTCAGCATCAAGCTTAAGTGCGAGTATTCTTTTTTCTTTTTAGCCTCCCAGATACGAACTTGAAAATAGAGTAGCGGGGCGAGAATAAAAAGTAGTGAATAAATTACCAGGAAGGTATTCTCAAAGAGATAATTATAAATATAATAGATAATTGCGGCTACGGGTAATATACCAACCGAAAAAATAATTTTGTTAGTACGACTTTGACCAAGCAAAATTGGCAGGGTGTTAATACCTGCATTGTAGTCTCCCTTTACATCTTCCTGGTCTTTAACCATCTCTCGCAATAAATTCACCAGAAACGCAAATACAGCATAATCCAGTAAAATTGAAAATAATAAAGACTGAATTGGTTTATTTTGAGGGGAAATGGCAGGGAAAAGATCAAATATGGCAGGCAATAGGACTACAAAAGCGACGAGAAAACTAATTAGAGCATTTCCTAGTATTGGAATTTGCTTGAGGTAACTTGCATATAAGTAGAGTAGAGCTGAGGAAAAGATAAAAATTGCTACAAAAGCAGGTTTACCGAGCAAATTGGCGAGATAAAAACCTAATGCTACTCCAATTATATTTAGTATAATAAATAAGTTATTGGCTCTTTTCTCTGAAATCTTATTCCCAACGATCAGCTTTCCAGGTTTATTAATTTTGTCTGCCTGGATATCATAAATGTCATTAATCACATATCCTGAAGCCGCAATACAAAGAGTGGCTAGAACTAAGAGCGCGTAGCCAAACGCATTAAGCGTGATTGTAGCTCCAAATTCTTCAAAAAACGAAAATTTTATAAGAATTAAGGTGAGGGCTATAAAAACTAAGTTAGGCCACCGAAGTAGTTTTAAGTATGTGGTCATATGCTATATTATTCAGAAACAAATTTTAAACCGACAATTGAAATTATTAAAGTGCTAAGAAAGAAAATACGCCAAAAATTAGCAGGTTCTTTAAAAATAAAAATCCCTAATAGAACAGTGCCTACTGCGCCAATTCCTGTCCATACCGCGTAAGCAGTGCCAATAGGTAGCGTTTGTGTGGCTTTGTAAAGCAACAGCATACTTATGCTTAGTGAAATTATAAAGCCTGCAAACCAAAGATTGGAGCTATTGCCGGTAGTCACCTTGGTTTTTCCAAGACAAAATGCAAAACCCACTTCAAAAAGCCCGGCAAGAATAAGTAAAATCCAATTCATTAGGATTTATCGATCCATTTACCCTGCACTTTCATCACTTGTTCTATAACATCGCGAACGCAACCTTTTCCGCCTTTTTTATGAGATACATATTTGGAGATCTCTTTAACTTCCGCTACGGCATCCTGGGGGCAGCATGGCAAACCAACCAGTTTCATTGGGTAGTAATCTGGGATATCATCACCCATATAGAGTACATTTTCGGCATTGATTTCATAAATATCAAAGAATTCATCCATTTGTTCCACTTTATCGTGAATGCCCAGGTAAATGTCGTTTATCCCAAGATCTCTTAGCCTTTTTCTAACGCCTTCATTTTTTCCTCCGGAAATGATACAAACCGTATACCCTGCTTTTTTTGCCGCCTTAAGGGCATAGCCATCCTTGATATTCATTGTACGTAGTAACTCTCCGGCGGTGCTAACTTGTATGCTGCCATCGGTGAGCACACCATCTACATCAAATACAAAGGTGTTGATCTGGTTTAGGTATTCTTTATAATTTTTTTCCATGTAAATTTTGAATAGAATGGGTTAAAAGGCTGTAAATGTCCTTATTTTTTTTGTTTAAAAACTCTAAATGAGTTTCAATTGTTTTTTGATCATTTCTTAGGGCCGGTCCGGTTTGCGCTTCCTGTGGTTTTAAACTCTCAATTTTTATGGCAGTTTCTGCTATAAGTGGTTTTAAAATGCTGAATTCTATTTTGTTCTCTGCACAGATTTCAGCTCCAATAGAATATAAATGATTGCTAAAATTATTTACAAAAACTGCTGCAACATGTAAAGCTTTGCGCTGTTCAGAATCAATCTCACGAACATCTTTTGAAATTCCTGAGGCCAGTGCGCTTATTCTTTCCAGATTTTCGGATGAATTTGCTTCAATGCAAACGGGAATTTTAGCAAAATCTACATATTTATTTTTCGAAAAAGTCTGCAAGGGATAGAACACGCCAAAATTTGTTACGCTTTCCAGTGCATTTAGACCAACTGCACCCGATGTATGCAAAATAATACCCCTATAGTTTTTAAGTTGCTCGGCAATTTCAGGAATTATATCATCTTTTAAGGCAAGTATATAGAAATGGGCAGGCTTTAATTCGTTGATACTGGTAGTAGTATCAGTAAATTTCGAGAAATCTTTAAGGCTTTCCTGCCTGTGATTGTAAACCTGAATTACCTGGATGTTTTCCGCTTCAGAAAAAGCTTTAAACAAATGAAAAGCTACATTTCCCGTACCTAAGATTACCACTTCTCTCATTCGGCTAAATTATTAAAAATAATCAGGCAATAAAATTAACATTCGTGTAATAGAATGTCTTTAGTTTTAGCTGCGCAAACCGTTAAAAATACTTAAATTTGCAGCCGTAAAAAGAGTTACTTCATGCAGAATAAAATAGCGTCTGTTATATTTTCTACGCGTATAATGGCAGTCTTGTTTGTGGTCTTTGCAGTGGCCATGGCGTTTGGAACATTCATTGAAAGTTGGTATAGTATTGAAACAGCAAGGGTATTGATCTATAATACCTGGTGGTTTGAAGCTATTATGGTATTTTTTGTGATTAATTTCGCCGGAAATATTAAGCGTTATAACCTTCATAAACGTGAAAAATGGTCTTCCCTATTAATTCATTTATCATTTGTGTTAATCCTGGTAGGCGCTTTTATAACGCGTTATATTAGTTATGAGGGCGTGATGCCTATTCGTGAAGGCGAAACGACAAATGTTATGCTTTCACAAAGAACCTTTCTTACCACTTTTATTGACGGGGAAATTGATGGCGAACCACGGCGTAGAGTTTTACAGGAACCGGTGCTTTTTGCTCCTGAGACAGAAAACGAGTATGTGCTGAATACCGATTATAATGGCCAACCGGTTACTATTGAAGCAACTAATTTTATCTACGGTGCGAAAGAAGAATTAGTGGCGGCTGAAGATGGTATAAACCATCTTAAAATTGTAGAAGCTGGAGGTGGAGAACGCCACGATCACTATTTAAAACAAGGCGAGGTTCAAAATATTCATAATGTACTATTTGCTTTGAATGAACCTACCGAAGGTGCTATTAATATTAATTATGACGAAGCCAGTGGGAAATATACCATAGATTCTCCTTTTGAGGGAGATTATATGCGAATGGCAGACCAGAAACGTGGAGATCTAGTAAAAGATTCTACCCAGAACCTGATGCTTCGCTCTTTATATAATATTGGTAATATGCAGTTTGTAATTCCTGAGCCGGTAATTAAAGGGAAATACGACATAGTGAAAACCCCAGAAAAAGTAGACGGGCAGGTAGATGCATTAACCTTAAGGGTGTCTTCTGAAGGGGAATCTAAAACCGTTACTCTATTGGGAGGACAGGGAATTACCAGCGAACCTCAAAAAGTAGAACTCGCCGGACTCGAATTTTTCCTGGATTATGGCAGTAGAGAAATAGAATTACCTTTTGCTATAAAACTTAATGACTTTATCGCCGATAAATATCCAGGAACAGAAAATAGTTATTCTGCTTTTAAAAGTAAAGTGGAAATTGTTGATGAAGGAAAAGAAAACATCCCTTATGAAATTTATATGAATCACGTTCTGGATTACGAAGGCTTTCGTTTTTTTCAAGCCAGTTTTATGCCAGATGAAAAAGGAACTATACTCTCTGTTAACCACGATTTCTGGGGAACCTGGGTTACCTACATCGGATATTTCCTGCTTTATTTAGGATTGATGCTCATTATTTTTGATAAAGGTTCACGATTTGGTAATCTAAAGGTGATGCTGGAAAAAGTAAAAGACAAAAAGAAAAAGTTAACTACTGTGCTTATCTTTTTTATGGCCACAGGTTCTATGTTCGCCCAAATGCCAGAGGAAGATCATGAACACGCTCAATCGGCTAAAAAAGAAATAGATTCTATCCTTAAAAGTAACGCTGTAAGTGAAGAACATGCTGCTAAATTTGGTAAATTGGTAATTCAGGATGCCGGTGGTAGGATGAAACCAGCTAATACATACTCCTCTGAATTACTTCGGAAATTAAGCAAGTCTGATGAATACGAAGGTTTGAGCTCAGATCAGGTTTTGGTCTCACTTACGCAAAACCCAATGATTTGGTATAATGTACCTATTATTTACGTTGAAAAAAATAATGATAGTTTACATAACCTTCTCGGGGTAGAAGAAGGTGAAAAGTATTTGACACTAAGTAGTTTCTTTGATGAAACGGGGAGTTATAAACTCTCTCCATTATTGGAAGATGCATACCAGGCTGCGGTTCCCAATAAATTTCAAAAGGACTTTATCAATACCGATAAAAAAGTAAATCTATTGTATCGCGCCCTGCAGGGAAAAATACTGCGAATTTTCCCAATTCCGGGTCACGAAAATAATAAGTGGGTTTCTTATCCTGAATTAGAGGATGAAGGCGTTGTTTTTAAGGGAATGGACTCGGTTTATACCAAGCAAATCCTTCCGCTTTATATGACCTCACTTTCTGCAGCAAGCGAAACAGGCGATTATACTAAAGCGAATCAGTTTCTGGAAAGCATAAAAGGATTTCAGAAGAAATTTGGAGAAGAGGTGATGCCTTCAGAAGACAAAATAAACGCCGAGATTACTTATAATAAGTACGATATTTTCAAGAACCTATTCTGGATGTATATGACAGCCGGGCTGTTTATGTTAGTATTCGTTATTACCAGAATTTTTAAGGAGAATAAAGTTACAGAATGGTTGGTAAAAATAAGTGGTGGTATCATTGTAGTACTTTTTATACTACATACTTTGGGACTAATTGCCAGGTGGTATATTTCCGGGCATGCTCCCTGGAGTGATGCTTATGAATCTATGATTTATGTGGCCTGGGCTACGATGTTCTTTGGTTTAGCCTTTGGTAGAAAAAGTAGCTTAACATTGGCATCTACAGCCTTTGTTACTTCAATGATTTTAATGATCGCACATTGGAACTGGATGGATCCTTCCATAGCTAATTTACAACCTGTGTTGGATTCTTATTGGTTAATGATTCATGTATCGGTAATCGTTGGAAGTTATGGTCCTTTCACCCTGGGAATGATACTGGGTGCCGTCGCATTGCTATTAATGATTTTTACCACGGAAAGTAATAAGAAAAAGATGGATCTTAATATAAAGGAGATCACTATTATTACTGAACTTGCTTTAACGGTTGGCCTGGTTATGCTAACTATTGGAAACTTCCTTGGTGGGCAATGGGCTAACGAAAGTTGGGGACGCTATTGGGGTTGGGATCCCAAGGAAACCTGGGCTTTAATTAGTATTATGGTGTATGCATTTGTGATACATATGCGTTTGGTTCCTGGACTTAGAAGTAGATGGTTCTTTAACTTTATGTCTATTGTAGCTTTTGCCAGTATTTTAATGACCTATTTTGGAGTGAACTTTTACCTGGCCGGTTTGCACTCTTATGCAAGTGGAGATAAAGTAATTACACCTACTTTTATTTATTACGCCATTGCAATAGTGGCATTATTGGGGGCTGTGTCTTACTGGAGGTTTCAAAAGTTTTACGCCAAGAAGCCTAAGAAAAAAATTGAAAAGTAATTAGAAAATTGCGGACTGAAAAGTCTAATGTCTAAAGGAACTTGGTTAGGCTTCTAATATGTTTTTAGATTCATAACAACTTAGATCCTGAAACAAGTTCAGGATGACGAATAACAACAAAGCCTGTCTAAAATTTTAGACAGGCTTTGTTTATTCTATAAGATGGGTGATTATTTAGTACTTCCAACCATATCCTTGGGTTGTACCCATTCATCAAATTGTTCTTCGGTAAGGTGGCCTAATTCAACCGCAGCTTCTTTTAAGGTGGTTCCATCTTCGTGAGCTTTATTGGCAATTTCAGCGGCTTTATAGTAACCGATTTTAGTATTTAAGGCAGTTACAAGCATTAGAGAATTATTTAAATGCTCCTTGATTCTTGGTTTATTAGCCTCAATTCCGCTTGCGCAATTTACATCAAAAGATACACAGGCATCACCAATAAGTTCAGCGCTTTGCAAAAGATTAGCAGCCATAACCGGTTTGAAAACGTTCAATTCAAATTGACCTTGCATCCCGCCAACACCAATGGCAACATCGTTCCCCATGACCTGGGCGCAAACCATAGTTAAAGCTTCGCATTGCGTAGGATTTACTTTTCCGGGCATAATAGATGAGCCAGGCTCATTTACAGGAATATTGATCTCTCCAATCCCGCATCTTGGTCCAGAAGAAAGCATTCTAATATCATTTCCTATTTTATTCAAGGAAACCGCCAATTGTTTTAAAGCACCATGAGTTTCTACAAAAGCATCGTGTGCAGCAAGCGCTTCGAATTTGTTCCCGGCAGAAACAAAAGGTAGTTCTGTAAATTTAGCAATAAATTCAGCTACTCTTTTAGAATAACCCTTTGGAGTATTGAGTCCGGTTCCTACCGCGGTACCACCAAGCGCTAATTCTGAAAGATGTGGAAGTGTATTTTCAAGCGCTTTAATTCCATGGTCTAATTGCGCAACATAACCGCTGAATTCCTGGCCCAGGGTTAGGGGAGTGGCATCCATAAAATGTGTGCGGCCTATTTTTACCACTTCTTTAAACTCTTCTGATTTCTTTTTTAAAGTATCACGTAGTTGTTTTACTCCGGGAAGTGTGACTTTGGTGATTTTCTGATAAGCTGCGATGTGCATTCCTGTTGGGAAGGTATCGTTAGAAGATTGCGATTTATTCACATCGTCGTTTGGCTGAAGCGTTTTATCGCCTTCGCCTAAAGTTTGACCGGCCAATTGATGTGCACGGTTGGCGATAACTTCGTTTAGATTCATATTACTTTGAGTACCGCTACCGGTTTGCCAGATTACCAGCGGAAATTGTTCGTCATGTTTCCCCTCAAGTATTTCATCACATACCTGGGCGATATAATCCCTTTTTTCTACAGGTAGAACTCCTAATTCACAATTTGTGTAGGCAGCTGCTTTCTTGAGGTATGCAAAACCGTAAACTATTTCTAAAGGCATACTACCGGCAGGCCCAATTTTGAAATTATTTCTGGAACGTTCGGTTTGAGCACCCCATAGTTTGTCTGCAGGAACTTTTACTTCACCAATGGTATCTTTCTCTATTCTATAATTCATAATTTCTATATTAGTTGTTACACAAATTTACAAGATAGTGGCATTTTAGAGGAATAAATAACCAGAATTTAGCCTTTAATTTTCCTGATTTTAATCAATGTTTTTATAATTTCTGAAAATTTAATTGTGATAAGCCGGCAAAGCTTAGTATATTTGACCAGATCAAAAAATGTTGGAAATTATGTTCGAATTCGATCAATACCTCGGTTTTCTAGCTTTCCTGGTTATTTTAACTATGGGATTCTGGCTAATGATTTTCCTAATGGCTATTTTACCTTATTGGATAGGTGGTTCGGTTGGAGAATTGCTTAAAGAAAAGAAAGCAGCAAGAAAAAAAGCGAAAGAAGAAAAAGCATAAAAAAAGGGACATTAATTGTCCCTTTTTTTTATGCTTTTTCACTGGATCTAGTATTGACCTTCTTCGAAGTTTTCACCTCCGTCACCTCTTCTTTGTGGTTGTTTTTTCTGATTAAACCTATAGATGAGGGAGACGTTAACAGATTGTCCCTGTCTCCACTGGAATTCACTATCCTGGTTAAAAAATTCTGTCGTAGTAGAACTAATTCTTTTTCTTCCATTAAAAATATCTCTAACGTTTAAAGAAAGAGTAGCCTTTTCGTTTAGAATTTCTTTGCTTAAAGCAACATCTATATTCAATATACCGTCCTGAGTTCCCTGGATTTCGTCTGAGGGTCCACGATAAAATAAGTTAGTTTGCCAATCTATTTGCAATGGTAAAGTAACCTTTGAGCTAAATCTACCAAACCAGCTTGAGTTGTCCTGACTATAATCTGTACCGTTAAATTCACCGTCTAGCTTGAAACGGAATACATTTAAACTACCATTAAGTCTTAGCCAATCTACCGGATTATAAAGGAAGCCTAATTCTCCACCCATCCTGTCGTTAGTTGCCAGGTTAAAAGGGATACTTCTAATTACTTCAATCTGCTGGCCAGAAGGTCCGCTAATAAAAACTTCTTCTCTAACTCTTTGAAAAGCATCGGTTTCTCTTTGGTAGTAAACAGATGATGTAAAGGTTAATTTCTCCCATTTCTTTAAATATCCAAGATCGAAAGCATTGGAAAACGCCGGATTAAGATTTGGATTCCCCTGGAAAATATTATTACGGCTACTTCTTGACGGGAAAGGATTTATATACCAACCCCTTGGCCTGTTGATTCTACGATTGTACCCTAAGGTAATATTCTCATCCTTGCCCAGTTCATAGATAAGGTTTACCGTAGGAAACAAACCAAGGTAATTATTGTCAAAATCTGTATCTACGGCAAAAGAAAATTCTTCCTGTAATTCTTCTTCGGTTAATTCTGAATCTATCTTACCTCTCAAATTAGTGTTCTCTAATCTTAGGCCCAAAAGGAAACTAAAACTTCCAAATTTTGTCCCGTATTGTGTGTAAAGCGCCTGAACGTTTTCAGAATAATCAAAAACATTCGTTTGGCTTTCGTTGATAACAAATACACCTTCATTATTCTCCTGAAATAATTTATAATCTGTAATCTCATTTTCAAAATTACCGCGATAACCTGCTTCAAATTGGGAATCTTCACCTATGGGTAAAACATAATCTGCCTGTATCAAATATTCTTTTTGATCTTCTTCGGTAAGAGTAGATTCTGAGGGAATATCAATATTAGCATTTTCAGTGTTATTATACGTAGTGAATTCTTGAATGAAGGCATCCTGGTCTTCGGTGTCATTTTCAAACTGAAAATCTGCTGTTAATTCATGACCTTTATTATCGAACTTTTTGATATAGTTAACTGAGAATTGAATACTCTCGTCTGCTTCATTTTCCGTTTCTCTTCTGTTGGTACCCAAGAGTTCATTATTTCCTAAAAAATAATCATTCTTATTATTGGTCACATCACGATCGTCACCCAGGCGGTAGAAAATAGCCCCTGTGATAGAGGACATATCAGATATATAATATTCCATACCAACATTGGTATTGAAACCACGATTTATCCTATCATAATCCCTGTCCTCAATATTTCTATCATAAACAAGGCTATCCAGGATTATATCTGCTCGTGGATCGAAAAAACGGGTGTCAAAGAAACCATAACCCGGAGATTCAGAATATCTGTAACCGGTAGTGGTAAAAAGGTTATACTTATCTGTACGATAATTTAAATTGGCAGATATATTACCATTGGCTGGAATACCGCCGTTTACTGTAACAGAGCCATTAAATCCTAAGGTTTCTTTCTTTCTAAGAATGATATTGATAATACCGGCGGTGCCTTCGGCATCATACCTGGCAGAAGGTGAGGTGATTACTTCAACACGTTCTATAGCCTCAGCCGGCAGTTGACTTAAAACATCTGTATTTCCAAAACCAGCCATAGCTGAAGGTTTACCATTAATAAGGATTCTTACATTATCGTTACCTCTTAAACTAATACCTCCTTCGATATCTACCGAAATGGATGGTACATTATTTAAAGCGTCACTTACAGTTCCACCGGCAGTGGTAAGATCTTTACCAATATTATATATTTTTTTATCCAGCCTTATATCAACCTGAGTGGTCTCAGCTCTTACCACAACTTCATCTAAGTTATTTGAGCTTATACCTAGTTCTATAGTTCCCAGGTTTAAGTCTGAATTAAGGTCGCGATTATTAAACCTTTTGGTTTCGTAAGAAATAAATTCAACGATTATATTATATGTTCCAGGTTTAGCATCAATATTAAAGACTCCTTCTGCGTTTGTAACCCCTCCATTAATTTTTTCGGGATCATTTACATCTACAATAGAAATAGTTGCATACTCTAATGGAACGTTTAGTTCGTTGTCTATTACTTTTCCTGAAATCTCGTAAGCCTTGCCGGAAGATTGTGAATAGCTACTGAAACTAAACAAAAGAAAAAACGCTGCACTGAGCGTACGTAAAATTTTGGTGGTCATAGAATTTTTTATTCTTTGACCTTAATTTTTGGAGATGGTTTAATGAAACATGGGTTAAACTCGCGTTAAATGAAAATATGAAATGTTAAAATGAATTTATTCTTCTGCCAATCAGAATCTAAGATTTACGACTAATCTTTCTATTTAGTTCCAAATATTTCTGAAACTGCTTATCAGTCATTAATTTCTTTAATTTATTATATTCCGCTTGCTGAATTGACTTTAGTTTGAAAATAATTTCATCGTCAGTTAGCGCTGTGGCGTTTATAATTTCATTTTTCTTTAGCGTGTACTCTATAATTAGATCTTCCAGTTTACCGGTTTGTTCAAAGTCAAGTTCTAATTCCTTTTTCCAGGTATATGCCAGTTCTCTGGCAATTTCAAGAAGCTCTTTCCTGCTTTTTTGATGCAAATAGAAATGGGAATAAACAAAACCGGCAACCACACATCCGGCGGCACCTATCAACGCTATTTTATTATGAGTTTTCATTTTCTTAATGGTTTGATATATTAATTTTAATTACAATATATCTTCAATATTAGAGCTTGGTCTACCTACTACTGCTGTATTGTTTGACTCTACTATAGGTCTCTCAATAAGCTTTGGGTTTTTCACCATAACAGTAATTAATTCCTTATCGCTTAAATCTTTATTTTTGTATTCTTCTTTCCAAATCTTTTCATTAGTGCGAACAAGCTGCATTGGATAAAAGCTTAACTTATCCAAAATGCCACTCAATTCTTTTTCAGAAAGTGGCTCTTTTAGGTATTCTCTAATTTGGTATTCTTTTCCAGAATTTTTCACAATTTCTAGACCCTCTCTAGATTTTTTGCATCTGGCATTGTGATAAACGGTAATCATTATTTTTGGTTTTGGCTATTTTAAAATAATCATTTTATTTTAATTCTAAAATATATTGGCAGAAACTTATGAATCTTCCTGCTGTTGTCCCATCATCATTAAAAAAGCTTTCAGGAAAATATCAATTTCTCCATTCATTACAGCATCTACGTTTCCAGTTTCTTCCGTAGTTCTAACATCTTTTACCAATTTATAAGGATGCATCACATAATTTCTAATTTGTGAACCCCATTCTATTTTCATCTTAGAATCTTCAATCTCTCTACGCTGTGCCTGTTGCTTCTGAAGTTCAATTTCGTATAACTGACTTTTTAAAAGTTGCATAGCTTTGGTTTTGTTTTCAAGCTGAGAACGGGTCTCTGAATTTTCAACAACAATACCGGTAGGAGCGTGGCGTAATCTAACTGCAGTTTCTACCTTGTTTACGTTTTGACCTCCAGCACCTGAAGAACGCATAGTTTCCCAGGAAATTTCTGAGGGATTAATGTCAATTTCTATAGAATCATCGGCCAGCGGATAAACATATACAGAAGCGAAAGAAGTATGCCGTTTTGCATTACTATCAAATGGCGAAATTCGTACCAATCGATGTACTCCATTTTCACCTTTTAACCATCCAAAGGCAAATTCACCTTCAATCTCAAGTGTTACGGTTTTAATTCCTGCAACATCTCCTGCCTGGTAATTTAATTCTTTAATTTTAAAATTACGTTTTTCGGCCCACATCAGGTACATGCGCATCAGCATTTCTGCCCAATCGCAACTTTCGGTACCACCGGCACCCGCCGTAATTTGTAAAACTGCGCTTAATTTATCGCCTTCTTCAGAAAGCATATTTTTAAACTCGAGATCTTCAATAAGGTCTAAAACCTGTTTGTTTTTCCCCAAGACATCTTCATCACTGGCTTCATCCTCCTTGAAAAACTCGTAAAGAACCTCTAGGTCGTCTACGAGCATTTGGGATTTTTCAAATTCTTCTACCCATTGTTTTTCTGCATTAAGATCACGCATAATGACCTCAGCTTTTTTAGGATCATCCCAAAAATCTGGAGCAAAAGTTTTTTCTTCCTGATTAGAAATTTCTATTTTTTTGGCATCAATGTCAAAGATACCTCCTTAACGCACCAAGGCGCTCTCTAAGATCTTTGATATGCTCGTGTGTGATCATACAAGTAAAATTTAATGGTAAAAATAGAATTTAAGACCGCGCCGGGAAAGTATTTAACTATATTTTTATAGTTTTAGACTTTACTTTAAAACCACTAAAAAGAAGAGTTTTTGCCTTATTTTCCTGTTAGTCAGTTTCTCACTTTCAGAAATAACATAATTTATTTCCGAAAAAGAATATTATGAAATATTGAAACTATTAAATTATACTGGAAATTTAAGTTTTAAAGAATTAAATGTAATGAACTTCTGTATTAGTAGAAATCACAAAAAATACATATGAAAGAAATAGATTTAAGAAGTGATACCGTAACCCGCCCAACAAGCGGAATGTTAAAAGCAATAATGGGTGCTGAAGTTGGTGACGATGTATACAAAGAAGATCCTAGTGTAAATGCTTTAGAGGAAAAGCTGGCAAAAATGTTTGGGAAGGACGAGGCTCTTTTTTTTCCTACCGGAAGTATGGCTAATCAGGCCGCTATAAAATTACATACTCAGCCGGCAGAACAGCTTATTTGTGATAAATGGGCTCACGTATTTAATTATGAAGGTGGAGGCGCTTCTTTTAATAGCGGGGTTTCTTGCAAATTGGTAGATGGTGATCGTGGAATGATTACCGCTGCCCAGGTTGAAGAAAATATCAATCCTCCAGATTTTTATCATAGTCCCTTAACCAGTTTAGTTTGTTTGGAGAATACAACTAATAAAGGCGGAGGGGCATGCTATGATTTAAAGGAAATAAAAAAAATAAGAAAGGTTTGTAATACCCATAACCTCGGTCTGCATTTAGACGGTGCAAGGCTTTTTAATGCTCTGGTTGCTAAAAGTGAAGATCCAAAAGATTACGGGAAGTTATTTGATACTATTTCGGTTTGCCTTTCTAAGGGGCTAGGGATCCCTATGGGGTCTGTACTTATTGGCGATAAGAAATTGATGAAAAACGCCATTAGAATTCGTAAAGTTTTAGGTGGAGGAATGCGCCAGGTTGGTTTTATGGCTGCAGCCGGAACCTATGCACTGGATAATAATGTAGAGCGTTTGGCAGAAGACCATAAAAGAGCAACGGATATTGCTGAAACCTTAGAAGCCGCCACTTATGTAGGCGAGGTAGAAGAGGTTGAGACGAATATCATCATTTTTTATCTCAAAAAAGCTTCAGATGAAACTGCATTTATGAAGAAACTTCAGAAAGAAAATATTAGGATAAGTAATATGGGGCAGGGAAAATTAAGGATCGTCACGCATTTAGATTATTCCGAAGAAATGCACCAGAAGTTTTTGAAAGTGCTTCGGGGAATTAAACTTTAAGACACTTAGAAAAATTTAACCTAAGCTTATAAAGCCTTTAATATGCTTCGGGAGTCGAATTTCATAATTTTCAAAAAAAATAGTTTATGAAAAACGTATTGCCAGGAAAGGAAGTCCCGAGATTAAGATTGAAAACCATAAGTGGAATGCAATGGGATTTACGCGACCAGGAACCCAAAAACTTCACGATGGTTGTATTTTATCGTGGTTTACACTGCCCGGTTTGTAAATCTTATTTAGAGGAATTGAATAACAAGCTTAAAGCTTTTAATGATAAGGGTGTAAACGTGATTTGTATTAGTACGAATGATAAATCCCTTGCAGAAAAAACCCTTGAGGAATGGGAAATAGATAATCTTAACATTGGGTATGATTTCAATACCGAGGATGCCAGAAAGTGGGATTTATATGTATCTAAAGGAATAAAAGATAATGAACCTGATGTATTTTTTGAACCCGGTTTGTTTTTAATAAAGCCAGACAATACACTTTATGCTGCCTCTATACAAACCATGCCATTTGCAAGACCAAAGTTTGATGAACTTTTAAAAGCCATAGATTTTGTGCTTGAAGAAGAATATCCGGCCAGGGGAGAAGCTTGAGAAACGTATTGGTTAAAATAAAAACACCTCACAGATTCTAAAATTTGTGAGGTGTTTTTATTTTTGTTAGTAATTAGCGAAAGCAAGTTATTTCTAACTTATTTAAGCATATCCATTCCGGGGATATCTGGCATACCATCTTTGGCTACTGCTGCAAGTTCTTTTTCATTAATATCAGAAGCTTTTTCAATGGCTTTGTTCAAAGTAAGTACCAGATAATCTTCTAATTGTTCTTTATCTTCTAGTAATTCGTCGGCAACATCAATATTTTTGATCTCGCGGGTAGCAGTAATTGTTACACTTAGCAAACCGTCGCTTGATTTTTCTTCAATACTTACAGTTTTTAAACGCTCTTTAGTTTCTTCAACTTTTTGTTGGGTTTCCTTGATTTTATTCATCATACCCATCATATCTCCAAACATAGTCTCTTTTTTAAATTTATGAATTGCAAATTTACTAAATTACAGCATTAATCCTGTTAATATGAAGAGACTATTATGTATTTTACTGGGAAGCATTACCTTTGCATCCGCTCAAAATAATGCAAATTTGAAAAAAGAAATTTTACCTCCAAAAGCTAAGAAAATAGCAAAAAACCTGGAATTTCACGGCGACGTGAGAGTAGATAATTATTACTGGATGAACAACCGTGAAGATGCAGAAGTAATAGATTATTTAAACCAGGAGAATGAGTATAACCAAAAAATGACGGCGCATACCAGCGATTTTCAGCAAAGGTTATTTGAGGAAATGAAGGGTAGAATTAAAGAGGATGACGAATCAGTTCCTTATAAATTAAATGGTTATTGGTATTTGACCAGGTTTGAAACAGGAAAAGATTATCCTGTTTATTCGCGTAAAAAGCATGAGCTTGAAGCACCGGAAGAGTTACTTTTTGATGTAAATGAAATGGCTGAGGGTTTTGAATATTACAGCCTTGGCGGATTAAATGTAAGTCCCGATAATAAAATGGTGGCCTTTGGAGTGGATACTTTAAGCAGAAGAAAGTACACTATTAGAATTAAAGATTTACAGACAGGAGAAATTTATCCCGATAAGATAGAGAATGCTACCGGAGGCTCTACCTGGGCCGCAGATAATAAAACCCTTTTTTATACAAAGAAAGACGATCAAACCCTGCGTTCTTACAGAATTTATAAGCACATTTTAGGAACTGATTCTGCTGAAGACGAATTGGTTTTTGAAGAGGAGGATGAAACTTTTAATACTTATGTTTATAAATCTAAGTCTAAAGAATATATCATAATTGGAAGCCATAGTACTTTAACTACCGAATATCGAATTTTGAAAGCCAATGATCCATCTGGTGAATTTAAGGTTTTTCAACCAAGGGAACGTGGTTTGGAGTATAGCATAGCACATTATGAGGGCGATTTCTATGTGATGACCAATAAAGATAAAGCGACGAATTTCAGGTTAATGAAAACCCCGGTTGAAAAAACCACCCAGGAAAACTGGGTAGATGTAATTCCACACCGGGAAGATTACTTGCTAGAAGACATAGATATCTTTAAGAAATATTTAGTGGTAAGTGAACGGCACAATGGACTAAATAAGATAAAAGTGATACGCTGGGATAATTCAGAAGAATATTATATTCCTTTTGATAACGAAACTTATACTGCTTACACTTCTATAAATCCTGCTTTTGATACCGATATTTTAAGATTTACCTACAATTCTATGACTACACCAACCTCGGTAGTAGATTTTAATATGGAAACTCGAGAGAAAACTGTCTTAAAAGAGCAAGCGGTTTTAGACGAAAAATTTGATAAAAATAATTACCTCTCAGAAAGAATTTGGGCCACAGCAAAAGACGGGACTAAAATCCCTGTAAGCCTGGTTTATAAAAAGGGCACTAAACTAGACGGTAATAGTCCACTATTACAATATGCTTATGGATCTTATGGTTCTACCATAGACCCGTATTTTTCAACAGTAAGGCTTAGTTTATTAGATCGCGGTTTTATCTATGCTATAGCACATATTCGCGGCGGAGAATATCTAGGACGTAACTGGTATGAAGACGGTAAACTTTTTAATAAAATGAACACGTTTACCGATTATATAGATGTTTCCGAATATTTAATTGAGGAAAAGTATACTTCCGCAGAACATCTTTATGCCATGGGTGGATCGGCAGGTGGCTTGCTAATGGGCGCAGTTATTAATATGGCTCCTCAGCTATATAAGGGTGTCATTTCAGCAGTTCCTTTTGTTGACGTAGTGACCACGATGTTAGATGACAGTATTCCTCTAACAACTGGTGAATATGACGAATGGGGTAATCCTAATAACAAGGATTATTACGAATATATGATGCAATATTCACCTTACGATAATGTTGTGGCGCAAGATTATCCTAATATGCTGGTCACAACCGGATTACATGATTCTCAGGTGCAGTACTGGGAACCAGCGAAATGGGTAGCCAAATTAAGAG
>DATFJA010000034.1:0-3097 GCA_035269545.1 Salegentibacter sp. | reverse complement strand
GTCCACCGGTTTGGATGATGAGGCAGGCAGGCCGATATCTTCCTGATTTTATGAAGCTTAAAGAAAAATATGACTTTTTCACGCGTTGTAGAACCCCTGAATTGGCAACAGAAATCACCGTAATGCCTATCCACCAGGTAGGTACAGATGCTGCTATTTTATTTAGTGACATTTTAGTGATCCCGCAGGCTATGAATATCGAGGTGGAAATGAAACCCGGTGTTGGCCCATGGTTGCCAAATCCAATTCGCACCTCTAAAGATGTAGATGGTGTAATAGTTCCCGATATCGAGGAAACCTTAGGCTATGTAATGGACGCCATTAAAATGACCAAACAGGAATTGAATAACGAGGTTCCGCTAATTGGTTTTGCCGGTTCCCCGTGGACAATTCTATGCTATGCTGTGCAGGGACAGGGTTCTAAGAACTTTGATAAAGCAAAGAAATTTTGCTTTACTAATCCAGTGGCTGCGCACCAATTGCTGCAAAAAATCACTGATACTACCATCGCCTATTTAAAAGCGAAAGTTGAAGCCGGAGTTGATGCGGTACAAATTTTCGATTCCTGGGGCGGAATGTTAAGTCCTGTAGATTACCAGGAATTTTCCTGGAAATATATTCAGCAGATCATTGATGCTTTAAAAGATGAAATCCCGGTTATCGCCTTTGGAAAAGGATGCTGGTTTGCCCTTCACGAAATGGCAAATTCGGGAGCTTCAGCTTTAGGTGTAGATTGGACGCTTAGCGCCAGGAATGCACGTTATCTAAGTGGTGGCAAAATCACCTTGCAGGGTAATTTTGATCCTTCAAGATTATATTCACCACCGGCAGAGATCAAAAGAATGGTAACCCAAATGATTAATGAATTTGGAAAGGATAGTTATATCGTAAACCTGGGACACGGTATTTTACCCGATATTCCAGTTGAAAATGCAAAAGCTTTTGTAGATGCGGTAAAAGAATATAAAGCTAATTAGTGGCAGTCTGGGCGCGGATTAAAAATATGAACTTTAAAGAACTGTTCGCGGTCTCTAAAGTTTTTATAAGTAAACCGCGCTATATTTTACCAACCTACCGGGCAACGATTGAAACTATAAGAATTTGTGACGATCTTTATAAAAAGGAACATCACAAAAATGGAAAAGAAAATGCCTTTAGACACGCCCTGTGGAATTATTTAATTTCCCAGAAATGTTTTAAAATTTCCGGATCGGTTGAGGCTGCCAGAATTTGGAGCGACCATTTTACAGGTTTACATGAAAAACTTTCTCCAAATCAAAAACTGGCCAAAGGAATGGATTTACACAATAACCGGTTTGGGCAAAAATTATTTGAGGGAAAAGAAGTTTCAACTGAAGTAATTATTAAAACCCTTCAGGAAAAAATGAAGGAAGCAATTAAAGTTTCTGAAGTTAAAGAAATAGTAAATACTAAAGATAAACTGGTTTATATTGAAGATTGAAAATGAGAGCGGAATTTTATAAATATATTGAAGATTTACAGGATCGCATTTGTGAAAAACTGGAAGAGATAGACGGTACAGCCAAATTTCAACAGGACCTTTGGGAGCGAGAAGAAGGTGGTGGCGGCAGAACCCGGGTGATAGAAAACGGTGCTGTATTCGAAAAAGGCGGTGTAAATATTTCGGCAGTACATGGGCCTTTGGCCCCGGCAATGCAACAGTATTTTAAAGTAGGTGATGTAGACTTTTTTGCCTGCGGACTCAGTTTGGTGATTCATCCTAAAAATCCAATGGTCCCCACTGTGCATGCTAATTGGCGGTATTTTGAAATGTATGATAAAGAAGGAAACGTTTTAGACCAGTGGTTTGGCGGTGGGCAGGATCTTACGCCTTATTATCTTTTTGAAGAAGATGCCGAACATTTTCATAAGGTTTCAAAAGAAGCTTGTGATAAACATTCTCTGGAGTTCTACCCGGAATACAAGATAAAATGTGATGAGTATTTCTGGAACTCGCACCGAAACGAAGCCCGGGGAATTGGAGGGCTATTTTTTGATTACTTAAAAGCTTCCGACGAAAGAAGCATTGAAGACTGGTATAATTTTGTAACCGAAGTTGGAGATAGTTTCCTTGAGGCCTATGTGCCTATTGTAGAAAAACGTAAAAATCTATCATATTCTGAAGCACACCGCAATTGGCAGGAAATAAGACGGGGCCGTTATGTAGAATTCAATTTAGTACACGATAAAGGCACACTTTTCGGCTTAAAAACTAACGGCCGAATAGAAAGTATTTTAATGAGTTTGCCTCCGCACGTACAATGGGCTTACGACCATCATCCCGATCCCGGCAGCGAAGAAGAGAAATTATTAAAGGCTTTGGAAGCGCCTAGAGAATGGGTTTAATAGCTATCAGCCTTTAGCTTTTAGCTTTTTTTTAGCCCTAAGCAGCGAAGTATGAGAAACTATAAAAATTATTCAGTTTGGGAAAAAGGTCATAAACTCACGCTTGATGTTTATCAAATAGTAGCCAATTACCCTCAAGTAGAGCTTTATAGTTTGGTTAATCAAATGAAACGTTCTTCCAGTTCTATTCCCACAAATATTGCTGAAGGTTGCGGAAGAAAAAGCGACAAAGATTTTGCAAGATTTCTCTACATTGCATTTGGTTCAGCCAATGAATTAGAATACCAAATTCTATTAAGTATTGATCTTTATTTTATAACAGAGGCAGAAAGCAAACCATTGTTGCTTCAAGTAGAAGAGATTAAAAAAATGCTGAACTCTTTAATTCAAAAATTAAATTAAACGCCAACAGCTAATTGCTTATAGCTATTGGCTTAAAGCCAAAAAGAATGTATCCACTAAGAAGAAATAGAAGATTAAGAACCAGCGAGGCGATGAGAAGCCTGGTTAGGGAAAACGCAATAACTCCGAACGATTTTATCGCGCCACTTTTCGTGGTAGAAGGAAAAAACAAAAAGGAAGAAATCGCTTCTATGCCTAATTATTTTAGGTTTAGCCTGGACTTACTGGAGAAAGAAGTTAAGGACCTTTGGAGCCTGGGCATAAAATCGGTTTTACTTTTTGTAAAAGTGCCGGACAACCTAAAAGATAATGCGGGAACTGAAGCTTT
>DATFJA010000033.1:0-9255 GCA_035269545.1 Salegentibacter sp. | reverse complement strand
AGCGCGATGGTTACCGCAAATGTTTTACTATTTTTTCGCTTATAAGCAATTAGCTGAAAAGAAGGAAAAGCTTGCATTTTCGGTGCCTAGTGGAAACTTTGGAAATATTTGTGCCGGCATGCTGGCAAAGCAAATGGGATTGCCTATAGATCATTTTATTGCTTCAAATAACGAAAATAATGTGGTGACCCGTTATTTGAAATCTAAGGAATATACTCCAAGACCAAGTGTGCAAACTATCTCTAACGCCATGGATGTTGGGAATCCAAGTAATTTTGTTCGGATACTGGAATTGTTTGACAATGAATTTAATTCGCTGTCGCAGCAACTTTCATCTTTTAGTTATTCAGATGATGAAACGCGAAAGGCTATAAAAGAGGTGAAGCAAAAGTATGATTATGTCATGGATCCTCACGGTGCAGTTGGATATTTGGGACTTCAGGATTTTTTAGCTGAACATCCTGAATACTACGGAACGTTTTTAGAAACTGCGCATCCGGTAAAATTCCTGGAAACTGTAGAAGAGGTGATAGGAGAGAAGGTAGAAATTCCGGCTTCAATTAAAGAAGCGATGAATAAAGAGAAAAAATCCTTCGAAATTTCAGATTATGCTGAATTGAAGGATTTTTTGATGCAGTAATTTAGGTAGAAAAATGTTTGGGAGATGGCTCATCTAACGTCACCCTGAACTGGTTTCAGGGTCTAATATCTACTTAAACTTAGATTCTGAAATAAATTCAGAATGACGAAATCTAGATAATCTTTCCCAAACATTTATAAATTAATATTTAGCAGGAGCGCCTTCTTCAGGAAGACTATTCTCTATAAACTCCCTAATATCTTCATTGGCATTTTTAAGATCTTCGGCTCTTAAATACATCATGTGGCCGCTTTCATAGCCTTTAAAACTTAAGCGATCTTTTAATTTTCCGCTTTGGTCTAATTGCCACATCGTATACTTTGCATTGAAATAAGTTGTAGCACCGTCAAAATATCCAGATTGAATCAACACATCCAGATTTGGATTTTGAGCCATTGCCTGTCTTAGGTTTTCGCCGGTATTGTTCCCGCTGCGATCCCATGGATGCACGGGCCCAAACATAAAATACTTAAGATCGGTTTCAAAATTAAGGTCGTTGCGTAAATAATGATTAATTGCCGGTGTAAACGAATGTAACCAGGAAGTTAGTTCAGCGTTATAATCGGGGGAATCCCCGGCTTCTTTAGCGTCTATTCCTAAATACCTGGAGTCAAGTCTACCCACGGTAACACCGTCTTTTCGTTTTAATTCTTTCCAGAAATAACGATAGTCAACATCCAGATTATTTTGAAGTATTACTTCCTTAGAAATTCCCGAATAATAAGCCATTTTTTCAGCTGCAGCTTCTTTTTTAGAAGTTTCGGTAAATCCTCCTTTTACGAGCACCGGTGTTAACTCATTAATAGTATAATTTTCTACTTCTTCCAGAAGGTCTTTTAATTCTTTATTCTGAAGTTCTGCCGGTAAAGCATCGTGATACCATGCTGCGGCCGCAAAATAGGGCAACCTGTTTGCAATTCCTACAGGACCATCACGCTCAATTCCCAAATCGGTTGGTGACACCAGAATCACTCCGTTAAGATACATCCACTGGCTGTTTTGAAGTTCTAAAGCAAGTCCGGAAACACGGGTGGTCCCATAGCTTTCACCAATAAGATATTTTGGAGATAACCATCGGTTATTTCGGCTTACAAACGTGTTTAACCATTCGGCTAAATATTTTACATCGGCATCTACGCCAAAGAATTTTTCTTTATCTACTTTTCCCTCTTCATCGGGTATAGGCCGGGAAAAACCTGTATTTACAGGATTAACATAAACAATATCGGCAACATCTAAAATAGAATGCGGATTTTCTTTAATTCCGTAGGGTTGAACAGGGAAACCTTCATCGTCAATTTTTAAAACTCTTGGCCCTGTATAAGCAATATGCATCCAAACCGAAGCAGAACCTGGGCCGCCATTAAATGAAATTACCAAAGGACGGTTTTCGGTATTTTTTATATTATTTCTTTTGTAATAGGTGTAAAAAAGACTTGCTATAGGCTCGCCATCGTTATTCCAAAGCGGTTGCATTCCTGTGGTAGCGGTATAATCTATATTTTTTGAATTAATAGTAACCGAATGCTTTGTAGTTACAGTGGTATCTACAGGAATTTCAACTTTTTGGCTCCAGGCCGTTGCTATAAAAACAAGTAAAAATAGAGGGGTAAATATATTTTTCATGTGGTCTAATTTTTTAGAACTGAAAAATACACTGAAAAGGACAATTCCCCAAATAGGTTAATCTTTATTATTGAGATTTTCGTCTCTGAAAATAATGATATAACTAAGAATAATTCCTCCTATTGCAGCCAATAAAAAGAATATCATCGCCAACCCTGGATACCCAAAGATCGTGAAGTCTGATGGCACCTGCATTAGCATCGCGGCACCAATAATCATTGCTGCTATAATTAAGCCTAAAGTGATACGGTTGGCAACTTTTTGAAAACCATCTGTAACTCGTTTCTCGTCAAAAGCGTCTATCTTTAATGTAAATTCGTTTTCGGAAAGATTCTTAGATATGGTATTTAAACGATCGGGTAAGTTCTCTATAAATTTCTTTGATGCTAATACAGAAGTGAAAAAGTTTTCTGGTTTCAACTCCTCGTACATTTTATCGCGCATTATCTTATTAGAATGTCTTTTAATGGCTTCCCGAAGATCGAAATCTGGATCTAATACCGCTATAATTTGATCCATATTTAGAAGGATCTTGCCCAGGATATTTACTTCTACCGGGAGATGAATTCCACTTTCTGCAGCGAGTCGGTTTAGTTGGATTAATAAACGGCCGGTTTGCATATCTTTAGCGGTACTGTGCTCACTATTCAAAATAATGTCGCTAATTATTTTTTTGAAAAACTTAGGCCTGGCTTCTTCAGTTATCTCACTCATACTTAGTAGTACTCGTGCAGTTTCTTCACCATTATTGTTGCTTATAGCCAATAAAAGTTCTAAAATATACTGCTTTAGTTCAGGGCTAAATTTGGCCACCATTCCCAAATCTATAAGCGCAATTTTATCGTCTTTTGTAAACTGGATATTTCCCGGATGAGGATCAGCGTGCACAAAGCCATCGTTGATTACTTGTTGTAAGTAAGCGTATGTTAATTGATCAACCAAAGGTGAATAATCTACTTCTATTTGTTTAAGTGGTGAAATGGAAGTGATTTTCTGCCCTTCAATATATTCCATGGTAAGAACCTTGCCTGATGAATAATCCAGGATTGGCTGCGGCACAATTAAATCCTTGAACTCTTTTAAATTTTCTCCCAGCCGGATCAAATTTCGTGCTTCTCTATGATAATCTAATTCCTGTAGAAGAATCCGTCTCAGCTCCTCTAATACATCGTCAAAGGCATATTTTTGAGCAGTTTCACTATGTTTAACGGCCAGTTGGGCTAATTCTTTTAAAGTATCAAGGTCTGAAAAGGAACATTTTTCTAATTCCAGGTCTCTGGATTTTAACCGCCACCGGTTTACCCGATCTTAAAGTAGCTTTATGAACCTGTCCAATTGATGCACTTGCCAGTGGTTTTTCTTCAAAACTTTTAAAGGCTTTTGAAATTCTTGTTCCTATTTCTTCTTCAACAATATTGTGAACCTCTTTGTAGGGTATAGCGGGGACGTCGTCCTGTAAAGTGGCTAAAGCTTTTAGATAAGCACCTGGTAAAAGGTCTGGCCGGGTAGAAAGCAATTGCCCCATTTTTATGTAGGTGGGGCCCATATTCTTTAGGTCCTCTACCAGTTCATCGGGAGTTTGATCGTAAGTGTTTTGGAAGCTACCTGAATTACCATCCATAGCTCTGGAAGCCGTATTGGTAAATAAATCGCTATTCCAGTATTTAAGCATAAATCCTATAAATTTCTGGTAGCGCAAAAGATTGTTGGGAAGTACAGACATAAGATTATGGGGTGGTAGGTTATCCTGATCTTTTAAGATATTTATTTAAACTTATAGCGATGATTAAAGAAAGCTGATCTATTGAAATTTTATCTACAATTCAAAATGTATAATTTTTCTCAGTAAGAAAGCTCTTCGTTTAGTCTGTTTATATTTATAGGATTTCCAAAAATATATAATAAGTCTCCCTGTTTGATCTTGGTGTCGGGTAGGATCTCGGTTATATAATGTGTATCTCTTTTAATAGCCAAAACGGTAACTCTAAAATTTTTACCAATTCCTGATTTCTCAATACTTTTATCTACAATATTCCTGTTATTATGATGCACACTTATAGTTACAATTTCGCGGTTTGGGATGTGTAAATGTTGGAGGGAAGGTTTATGGGGTCTTCCTTTCACTGAGGTTAACATTTCATAATCTGAAGAGCGTATACTGGCAGTGAAATCCATTATTTCATTATATGGCACCAGGTATTTCTTAAGGACCCGATTAAAAATTTCTATGGAAGTTTCAAATTCTTCAGGAATTACCTCATCGGCTCCCAACTTAATGTTCTCTTCAATCTCCCGCACATAGCGTGTTCTCACAATTATGAAAGCTGTCTTGGTGTATAATCGTACATTACTGATTATTTTTTTAGTAGCCCCCGGGTCTGAAATGGCAATTACCACAACTCTTGCTTCCTGAACATGGAGATGTTTTAGAATTAGTGAATTTGTAGCGTCCCCAAAAATCACCGGCTCGTTGTTATTTTTAGCCTTTCTAAAGGTTATTGGATCGGTGTCTACTATAACATAAGGAATTTCAGCATTACGGGCTGCTTTTGCAATATTTTCGCCGTTTATTCCATAACCAATTATAATAAGATGGTCTTCCAGTTTTTTGGGCTCATTGCTGCCTTCGTCGGTAATTTTCTGTTTATTAAAACTCTCTAGCCTATGTCTTACAGAAGATGGAATTCGAGATTTTAAAAGAGCGTAAGTGATTTTTGGAGCCGCCGCAATGAGAAAAGGAGTGAGCCCCATGGTGATTATGGAAATCGCAAGGAAATATTGATAAATACTGTCTGGAATAATATTGTTATCGACTCCTACTCCAGAGAGTAAAAGAGAAAATTCACCTACCTGGAATAAGCTGAATAAACTTAAAAATACAGTTCGTGGTGGATATTTAAGTAAAAGCACTGTTACACCCACTACTATCATTTTTAGCAGGACAACTCCAATAACCAGGGCTAGAATCACTAGAATATTTTGGATAAAAAATTCTAAATTCAGAAGTGTTCCAACTGAGATAAAAAAGAAACTGATAAAAATTTCGCGAAAAGGCAATACATTTACAGTAGCCTGGTGGCTATATTCAGACTCAGAAATAATAAGTCCGGCGAAAAAAGCTCCCAAAGCCAGGGAAAGTCCTACTGAAGACGTGAGCCAGGCAATGGCAAAACAGAAAACAACCGTAGTTAGAATAAAAAGCTCCTTACTCTTTGTTTTAACTACCATACTAAAAATGCGAGGAACTATGTATCTCGCTAAAAGGTATATCACTGCACCAACACCTATAATTTTAAGGATAAGAAAAAGTACGGTAGTAACGATATCGCCTCCAACACCTGCCAATATGGGCGTGAATAGCATCATAGGTACCACAATTATATCCTGAAAAATAAGAATTCCAAGAGCCACTCTACCATGTGGCGCTGTTATTTCGCCTCGTTCCTGTATGAGCTTTAAAACGATAGCCGTACTACTTAAAGAGAATAGAAATCCGAGAAAAATAGCTGAGTTTAACGGTAAACCAAGTAGATGCGCTATTATCGTTGTAAAGAGAATTGTACCCCCAACTTGAAGGCCGCCGCCAATTAAAACGGTGTTTTTCATGGAGATTAGTTCTTTTACAGAGAGCTCTATTCCAATGACAAAAAGCAAGAAAATAATACCAATCTCAGAAAGTAATTCTACCTCGTGTGAAGAACTAATTAGGTTAAAGGCGTGAGGCCCGGCAATTATTCCAGCTAACAGAAAGCCCAATATAGAAGGTACTTTTATCTTTTGAAATAAAAGAATAATCAATATTGAGAGTCCCAGAATTATAACAATATCCTGTAAAATAGGAATTTCCATAAATGAATTTTCAGGTTGGTTGGTCGCCCTAATTTAAAGGATATAACCCGATTATGGAAATAAAAAAGCGGCAGGAATTCCCGCCGCTCAAAATACTTAAATTAAAATCTATTAACCCTTTAACCAAGCATTTCTAAGTTTAACTTTCTCGCTACTTTCAGGGAGATCTTTTTCTATAAGCGTAGTTTCGGTATCGGTAGGTTGTTCTGTTATTGCAGTAAGCTCCAATTCTTCACCATCTCGTAGCACTACAAAGCTTACTTCTTCTCCTTCTTCCCAGGATTCAGCTTTCATAATTAAATTGTAAACATTTTGAACATTATATTCTTCACCATTAACAGATTTTATTACATCGCCACCTTTTACACCTAGCTTTTTCAAAAATGAATTAAATTCAATGTTTTCTCTAAAAAACAATTCTTTGCTGGCTGGATCACCATCTATGTAAGGAGTTTGACCTTTTATAAAGTAGCCTGTGTTTACTTCTGCTTCAGCTTCTTCAAGACCCACTTTTTCAAAAAATTCATTGTAAGGTATCGGAGTAGTTCCACTCACGTAAGTTTCAAGAAAAGTTCTTATTTCAGGATAGGTTAGCGCAACAATATCATTAAATAATTCTTCGTCGCTAAAGGGCTTATCCATTCCATATTTATCGCTAAGGGCTTTCATAAGATCAAGAATTCCCATTTCGCCATCGCTTAATTCTCGTAAGCGAATATCCAGGGCCATCCCAATTAAAGCTCCTTTTTGATACACGTTATAGTAACTTTCTTTATAAGGCTTGTCAAGTATATTTTTGCTCATTTCAGTAAATGGCATCGTATCATCAAACTGCTGAGAAGTTTTTATTTTCCCGGAAATTCTATCGTAAAAATCCTGCTTTTCTATTAGCTCCTGGTCAATTTGAAAAAGATTCGCGAAATATTCCGTTACACCTTCATACATCCATAAGTGCTGAGACATCTTAGGATCGTTATAGTCGAAATAATGGACTTCTTTTGAATGAACATTAAGCGGAGTTAATATGTGGAAAAACTCGTGAGAAACCACATCGGTCATCGTTTTCTGTAATTGTTGAGGCTGCATAGATTCTGGAAGTACTACCACAGTAGAAGTATGGTGTTCTAAAGCTCCAAAGCCACGTGCATCTTGTGTTTGGCTATCAGAAAGATATAACAGAATGGCATATTTTCCGGTATTATCTATCTCACCCAGAAATCTCTTTTGGGCGCTTATCATTTTTTCAATTCCCGGTTTTATACTTTCTGAAGTATATTTTTCATTTGGAGAGTATACATTAATAAGTACTTCCATTCCTTCTACCATAAAACTTGTGGTGTCCGGTTTAGCGTACATAATAGGATTATCAATGACTTCAAAATATCGGCTTAAAGAATAAATATCTTCTTTAATTTCCATGCTTGTTGAAGCTGCCACGGTTTTGCTTAAAGCGGTTCCGGGGATAAGATCTTTTGGTCTTTTAATTAATAAACGGTATGCTTCTTCCTTCTCGTTTTCAAAGTAACCTACAAAACCGTGAAGATTGAGCATAAAGTTTTCGCCAGCTTCAATATTTGTTCCCGATGGAGAGAAAACTCCTTCTTCACCTTCAATATCGTAGGTGTCATTTACTAAATAGGTAACTTTATCTAAGTTTTTGGCATTAGGAATAGACCAGGAATTATCATCTATTTTTTCAAATTCCAATTCATTTCCATTATAATCTATCGCTTTAAAATCTTCGATAAATTTTCCATAGTTATCGGTAGAGTAGGTGCCGGGAACTGTTTTGGGAATATAGAAAGTGGTGTTTTCTGTAGTAAATTTATCCGGATCAATGTTTACCGAAACTTTGTCTTCTTCTACATTTACAAGGTCTATGCTTGCAATTACCGGTTGAGCTTCCTTCTGGGTTTTCGTCGTTTTACAGCTGTATAGTGCGCCAACGAGCGCTAGCGTATAAATTGCTTTTTTCATGTATAAACTTTACTTTTTTTATATGACTATTAAAATCTATAAAAGTTACATTTATACCAGGAAGAAATAGGGATTTTACAATAATTGGAATGAAATGAATATAAATAAGCAAAAAGACAACTGCTGAATAATAGTTGAAGGAAAATAAAAATCATAAAAAAAACCGCTGAAAATTTCAGCGGTTTTAATTTTTTAATTAGAAAATAGATTATTCTCTAATATGGCCTTCACCTAGTACATAATATTTATTGGTTACCAATTGTTTTAAACCAAGTGGTCCACGGTGGTGAAGTTTATCGGTACTAATAGCGAGCTCTGCTCCAACTCCCATCTGGCCACCATCGGTAAATCGCGTAGAAGCGTTGTGATATACAGCAGCACTATCTACCTGCTCCATAAAGTTGGCTGCTTCCTCATTATCAGTTGTAACAATTACAGCAGAGTGCCCACCTGAATATTTATTAATTTTTTCGATAGCCTCTTCATTACCATCAATAGCACCAAGTACAATTCTCATTGCAAGAAATTCTTCATACCAGGTATCTTCTGAAGGTATTTTTTCTTCGTTAGGTAGTATTTTAGCGATATCGTCGTCTACCTGGATGTGTACTTTATTTTCAGTAAACATATCGTAAAGCTCTTTTACTCTTTTTTCAAAGTCTGGAAGATTTTTATCTACCAATACTTTATCTAAAGCATTACATCCTGAAATCTTATCGATTTTAGCATTCAGCATTACTTTTCTAGCAGTGTCGAAGTCGGCATTTTTAGAAACATACAAAAAGTTGTTTCCACGGCCACTTACTAATACAGCACCGGTAGAGTGTTCTTTAACGAAAGCGATAAGTTTTTCTCCACCTCTTGGTACCACTAAATCGATATGCTGTGGTGGGTTTTTAAGAAAATCCTGGGTTTCTGTTCTATTCATTTGTAGCAGCTCAATCCAGTCTTTTTCTAAATTATTTTCCTGAAGAGCTTCATGCCAGCATTCTTCCAGGATTTTATTAGAATGATTTGCTTCTTTACCACCTTTTAGATAAATCTTGTTGTTGGCTTTAAAAGCTAAAACTGCAGCTTCGATAGTAACATCGGGACGAGATTCATAAATAATCATTATCGTTCCAAATGGCGCAGTTTTATTGGTAATATCTAAACCGGTATCT
>DATFJA010000032.1:0-2470 GCA_035269545.1 Salegentibacter sp. | reverse complement strand
CCCTGGGCATTGAGCCGACATTTCCGAATACCGGCTATGGATATATTCAGTATAAAAAGGATGATGCCGAAGGTGCGAAACCGGTATTAAAATTCACCGAAAAGCCATCTTTTAAAAAGGCTGAAACGTTTATTGAAGAAGGGAATTATCTATGGAATGCGGGGATATTCATCTGGAGTGCCGCCTTTATTCTCGAATGTTTTAAAAAGTATCATCCTGAAACATTCAGGCTTTTTGAAAAAGGAAATGATGCCTATAATACTGAAAGAGAGCAGGAATTTTTAGATGAAAACTATCATAAAACACAAAGTGTTTCAATAGATTATGCTATCATGGAAAAGTCTGATCGTGTATATGTGATCCCGGCAAAGTTTAAATGGAACGACTTGGGTACCTGGAAATCTCTGGAAGATGAGTTGCCACAGGACGAGAACCATAATACAATGGTAGATGGTAGATTATTGCCTTTAAATTCTACCGGAAATATTATAAAAACGCAAAATAATAAGGTGGTCGTTTTAGATGAGCTAAAAGATTATGTAGTAGTTGAAGATGAGAAGGTGTTGTTAATTACTCCAAAAAGGAAAATACAGGAAATTAAGGCACTTCGGGAAAAGGCTATTGAAAAATTTGGAGAAGATCTAGGTTAAAATTATATGGATAATAATCAAAAGCCTGAGAACTATAAATCCCTGCCTGCCCATGAGAAATCTGGGGATTTGGGTGCTAATGCAAAAGGGGTTTGGGAGAGCATTAAAGCGCTTATAAGAGAGCTGCTGGAAATTAGGCACGATACCGATAGGGAATCTACGGTAGAGGCAGTCAAGAAAGATATATCTTTTAAGGGGCACAATGCCTGGATTCTTATATTTTCCATCTTTGTAGCTTCTGTTGGACTAAACGTTAGTAGCACGGCTGTTGTTATTGGAGCAATGCTTATTTCTCCCTTAATGGGCCCAATAGTGGGTGTGGGAATGTCTGTTGCCATAAACGATGTGCTCACCCTTAGAAAATCATTTATTAACCTGGGTTTGATGGTAGGTTTAAGTGTACTTACCGCTTATATTTATTTTCTTATATCTCCGGTTAAAGAAGAAACTCCAGAACTTATAGCCCGCACGTACCCTACAATTTTAGATGTGTTGGTCGCTATTTTTGGTGGGTTGGCGCTGATTGTAGCTAAAACCAAAAAGGGAACAATTGCAAGTGTAATTCTGGGTGTTGCGATTGCAACTGCCCTTATGCCGCCACTGTGTACCGTAGGTTATGGCCTGGCTATTGGTAATTTGTCTTATGCGGGAGGGGCATTGTATCTTTTCTCTATTAATGCGGTATTTATTGCGCTTTCAACTTTTGTGGTGACCAAGGTGCTTGGATTTCCTTTGGTGAAATATGTGAACAGTAAGAAAAGAAGAAGAACCGCTCAAATAGCTTCTACCATCGCCGTAATTGTAATGATTCCCAGTGTGATTTTGTTTGTGTTTCTACTGCAGGAACAATTGTTTGTATCTAAAGCAAAAGAGTTTATTTCCACTGTAATGCGATATGAAGGTACTGAAACCATTAAATCTTCTTACGATTATAAGGAGCAAAACATTGAAGTCTATTTGATAGGAAAACGCGTACCCCAGACTACCATTACCACCTGGCAGAAGCAATTGGAGGACATTGAGGCTCTAAAGGAATCTGAATTAATAATACACCAGGGTGAAGATCCAACCGGAGCAATAGATGAACTTTCTATGCAGGTTAGAAGTGGCATATTGGAGGATTTATACATGAAAAACCAGGAGCTTATTGAGAATAAAGACGAAAAAATAGCGCTGCTGGAAAATGAAATTTCTAAATATCGAGGGAGTAGTTTTTCCTTTAGTGACCTCAGTCAGGAGGCGAAAATCAACTACGATGGCATAGATGAACTAGGTTATTCTAACCTTATTACCACCAATTTTTCAAAAACAGATACTATCCCAACTTTTACTGTAGGTTGGAAAGAGAATTTAAAAACCAACGAGATTTCTGAACAAAAACAACGTTTTGAAAGATGGCTAAGGGTTAGGTTGAAATTGGATACCTTACAGGTGAAATCGGTCAACTAAAGTCCTTGCTGTTGGGCTTCTCTTACTTTTTGAAAAAGATCTGAAGAGTAAACAAAGTCGGTTACAGTTTCGTCGTCTGTTTTAAAGATCTGAGACTTGTCTCCTTTCCAGGCTAAGACTCCATTTTTTAGAAAGGCAATATTTTCTCCAATTTCTAAAACCGAGTTCATATCATGTGTAATGATAATTGTAGTAATATCATATTCGTGCGTGATCTCCTGAATTAGGTTGTCTATTACTGTAGCGGTTTTAGGGTCAAGTCCTGAGTTTGGTTCATCGCAAAACAGGTATTTTGGTCGGTTCACTATAGCCCGGGCAATAGAAACTCTTTTCTGCATCCCGCCGCTAATTTCTGAAGGCATTTTTTTCTC
>DATFJA010000031.1:0-14771 GCA_035269545.1 Salegentibacter sp. | reverse complement strand
TCTATATTTTCCCATTGTCTTGGTCCATCAACATTGAGCCACCACATATAACCGTAATTTTGATTTGGAATAGAAGGCTGTACTGCTTCTTCAATAAGTTTTTCTGAAATCAATTGTTTGCCATCCCAGTTTCCGTTATTCATAAATAGCAAACCAAAACGCGCCATATCTTCGGTATTGATGAACATTCCGCCTCCGGAATGCCCGCCACCGCTAACCGATTGCATCTTAAAGCCGTCTATGGTGGTCCATGAATTTTCGTATCCAAACCAGCGCCAGGTTGAAGATGCGTCAATCGGATTCATAATTTGCTCTTTTAAAACGCTGGGAAGCGGTTTTCTAAAAACGTTTAGCAATGAATAAGCAAGCACATTTACCCTAACATCGTTGTATTTAAAATGCGTTCCTGGCTCATTAAGGCTTCGATTTCGCCAGTCATCTATACCACCTTCTTCTGGTGGCCTATCGGCCCAGTCGTAAGAACCCCAAAGTTCTCCGCTCCAGTCGGAGTTTTGTTGTAGTAAATGTCTCCAGGTAATTTTAGAATTATGTTCACCTTCAAAAGTATTGTCCCAAACATAATTGATTACGGGATCTTCAACATCAGCGATCAGGTTTTTATCTAAAGCGAGCAGGGCAGTGGTAGAAAGAAAGCTTTTGGTGACGCTAAAGGTCATATCTACCCGTTTCGTATCTCCCCATTTTGCAACCAGGAAGCCGTTTTTTAGGATCATTCCAGCCGGTCCACCACGTCTCTTCGTAGGACCTAAAATTTTGTGATAAGGTTCATGTTGAAATCCTTTTAAAATAGCTTGTCGTAAGTCTTTTGATTCTGAATATTCATTAGCTTCAGCGAATTCTATGGCTTCGGTGAAATTCAAATTATAAGAAGCCGCGTCTTTTTCCTGCCAGGCACCGTGTTCCGGGAAATAAACATCCTGGGCAGAAATATTCAGCGAGAAAAAACTAACTAGCAAAAGTTTGAAAACTGATCGTATAATTGCTTCCATATTAATTAAGGGTTTTATTTTCTTCTATTGCCTCCTCGTCTAAGGGCGAAAGCATTTTAGGATCTATTTGTTTACTGGCCTTCGCACCTAGCTTTTTGAGTTTTTCTACCCTTCTAAGTAAATTTCCTTTTCCGGTAAGCTTCTTCATCGCCCCTTCGTAAGAATTTTGGACAGTTCCCAGCTGCCTTCCAATTTTTGTTAGTTCCTCGGTCAGGGCAGTAAAAGAATCGTATAAAGCACCGGCCTGAGTCGCGATAGCAATAGCATTCTGTTTTTGCTTTTCGTTTTGCCACATACTGTCTATGGTTTTTAAAACTGCAAGCAGGGTAGTAGGGGTAACAATAATAATATTCTTGTCAAAAGCTTCAGCATATAAACCCGGATATTCGTTAGAAGCTAAGGCAAAGGCTGCTTCAATTGGGATAAAAAGCAAGACGAAATCGGGACTTTCCATCTGGTATAATTGGTGGTAATTTTTACTGCCCAATTCATTTACTCGATTTCGAATAGCTGTAAGATGATTTTTTAAATGTTGTTTTCTATGAGTTTCATCAGTTTCGTTGCTATAGCGCTCATAGGCATTTAGAGAGACTTTAGAATCTACGATCATCTTTTTATCGCCCGGCAGGTTAATCACCACATCGGGTAAAACACGTTTTCCATCGGCATTGGTAAAACTTTGCTGCACACTATATTCACTGCCTTTTTGCAAGCCGCTGCGTTCCAGGACGCGTTCCAGGATCATTTCTCCCCAATTTCCCTGGGTTTTGGTGTCGCCTTTGAGAGCCTTGGTAAGATTGGTGGCTTCTTTGCTCATTTGCTCGTTAAGCTCCTTTAAACCTATTATTTGCTGGCGCAACATCGCGTGGCGGTCTATACTTTCTTTATTTCCTTCTTCGATGCGTTTTTCAAAATGAAGGATTTTCTCCTGTAAAGGATTCAAAATATTTTGGATATTCTCTTTATTCTGAAGGGTAAATTTTTCAGACTTATGTTCCAGGATCTTATTGGCCAGGTTTTCAAATTCTTTTTCAAATTTTTCCTGTAGTTGCTCAACTTCGGCTTTTTGTTCTTTATTTCTAAGTTCCAGATTCTCAAATTGGGCATTTTTCTTAGTGAGTTCCGTGCTTAAAAAATCTTTTTCCCGGCGTATTTCTTCCCGTTCCTTTTCTAGTTTTTCTGTTTGCTGTTGTGCACTATTTTTTAAATCTAATGCTTCAGCTTTAAAATCACTTAAATTTTTGCTTAACTGTGATTTAAGATCTTCTACCTGAAGTGATAGTTGATTATTCTTTTCCTGTAAAATAGCTTCGGTATTTTTGCTTTTTAAACCGGAAATAAGTTTTCCGAAGTAGAGTCCTATAATAAGAGCCGCAAAAATTAAAGCTATGAGTAAATAATCGTTCATTGAGAATAAGCAGTTTCCCCAAAGATACTTATTTGGCCGGATTGTTCTAAAATTACAGGCCTAGTTTGGTAGATAATTTTAAATTATTTCTTTGCTTCAAAATATTGAAAAGCATCAATAATATCCAGATAGACCCCGTCAAAACCTGAATTTATAATTTTATTCAGGTAGGAGTCTTCATTGCCGTAAATAAGCTTTTTCCAATCGGCATTCCAGTAGGCTATCTTGAAATTACCTTTCCAGTGGGGATTTTCTTCAACCAACCAAGTTGGTGACTCGGTATGCCAGGTATCTCCCCAGTAATACCTGTAATCTTCTGCCTCACCTATAGACATATATGCGATCACAAGGCGATCTCCACCGTTCTTTTTCTTTTTTAATTTCTGAATTTCATCCGAGGTAAAGGTTTTTTCATTAAAAAAGAGATCTAAAATAATAAGGTCGTAGTTAGTAAAAGCAAGTTCAGAAATTAGTTCTTCTTTTGTGGAATATTCATTGTAATTAAGCAGGTATAGGAAGTTTTTGACTTCTGAAATATTGTTTATATCTGCCTTGTTTTCATTATATATGGAAGATGAGGGGATTAAATTCAATTCTCTCCTGGGAGCTGCAAATGAAATATAGTTTTTCTCTTCATTAAGATTATAGGAATGCTTTATAGCTTCTGGAGCAAGGCAATAATCTGTTACCAGTATTTTTTTATAATTGGTCTTAGCGAAATCCAGGTGTTTTTTTAAATAAATATTATCTGCTGAAGGCGTAAGTTTATCAAATTCAGGATAGCCATAAAAAAGATCTTCCTGTCCCACTGCATCTATAGCATCTAAATAGTCTATGGCAGGAAGCTTATTTGTATTTAATATAAGCTCAATACCATTTTGGGGAACAACTATAAAATTAGAATTTTCAGCTTTTGCAGCTTCACTTATCTCAATTACAAAACTCCTCATTTGCTGACGATAATCTATAGCATCTTCTAATTCCTGAGCTGCAATTTTTTGGCAGCAAAACAATAAGCAAGATAGAATAAGAGGGGATAAGCGCAGTAAATTCATTTAAGTATTGAATTTTTTTCAAAGATATATGAATTTAAAGTATCATTATTTATTGATTTTGGAAATATTTCTTTGAGAGGAAAAGACTTGTAGAATTTTCCAGCTTTATACTGTCAAGTGTCTGATTTTTAATATATTTTTGGCCGCAATAAAAATAATAATGGCGAAACCATCTGTAATGCTAATTTTAGAAGGAACCTACCCTTTTAACGGAGGCGGCGTATCTACCTGGGCACATCATTTATGTAACCGGGTTGGTAATGTGGATTTTAAGTTATATTCTATAAACGCGTCTTTTGAAAAAGAGACAAAATATGAATTAAGCGAAAATATAAGCGAAGTTATACAGGTGCCCCTTTGGACACCCGATGAACCTTATGATTATATTAGTTACGGTGAGGAATATTATAAAACCGTGGCTAAAAAGGAATGGACTACCGATGAAGTTGTAGCGCAAAAATTTATTCCAATTTTTAAAAGCCTTCTAGAGTTTATTTACAGCGAAGATCAGCAAATTGAAGATTTGGATATAATTTTTCATCAGTTATGGTTCTATTTTGAAGATTACGACTATAAAGAAACCATGAGAAATCGGCATGTATGGACTACTTATAGGGATACCCTCGCTAAATTTATTATTGGAGAACGTAACCCCGATGCCTCTTTAATAGATATCACTATTGGTCTAAGATGGATTTATAGATTCTTAATTCCACTGGCCATAACAAATATTCCAAAAGTAGATGTTGCGCATCTAACCTTAAGTGGTTTCCCACTTATTCCCGCACTTATTGCCAATTATAAGTATGGAACTAAAATCATGTTAACCGAGCACGGGGTATTTATAAGGGAAAGATTACTTGCAATTAACAAATCGGAATATCCGTATTTTTTGAAAAGTCTGCTGATTCGATTCTCTGAAGCTATTGCTCGTTTGGCTTATTATAAGGCAGATGTTATTATTTCGGTAACTACGTTTAACCAAAAATGGGAAAAATGGTATGGGGCAGATCCTAAAAAATTTCAGATTATATACAATGGTATAGATCCTGAAGTTTTTAAACCCGGGCCTAAACCTTCGCATTTGAAAGATGTTCCCACGGTAGTTGCTTTGGCCAGAGTTTTTGAATTGAAAGATATTATTACAATGATAAAATCTTGCGCGGTGGTGAAAAGGAGTATTTCTAATGTTCAATATTTGGTCTATGGAGACGACGAGGCCGTGCCGGAATACACCAAAGAATGCCTGGAATTAATAGAAGAATTAGGCCTGCAAAAGAATTTTAAATTTATGGGACCAAGGAGCAATCCCCAAGAGATATTTCTGGATGGTGATATCTCGATTTTAACTTCTATTTCAGAAGGTTTTCCCTATACAGTTATAGAATCTATGGGTTGCGGAATTCCAGTTGTTTCTACCGATGTTGGTGGAGTTAAAGAAGCGCTTGACGACAGCTGCGGATTTACCTGTAAACCAAAAGATGCCGAAGAGATTGGAGCTAATGTTACCAAATTGCTGCTGGACGATGATCTTCGAAAGACAATGGGGAAGAATGCAAGAGAAAAAGTTTTGAATAATTTCACTTTAAATAAATTTGTTGGAGAATACGAGGACGTTTATAGCGAGATTATGAAGACCGAAAAGATTAAACCTAAATTAGCTGAGATTCAAGATTTTTCCTGAGAATGAATAAAGATCAAATTAAAGCTATAGCCAAACTTGTAGTTGCTGTTAAAGAACGTAACGGGAAGCCTGTAAACGTTCATGTAGTAGCTGCCAATATAGAATCCTTTGGTATAAGGGATGTAGATGTTAAAAAAGATTATGGTTTTGAAGATATTCTGCAACTATCAAAATATATTTACAAAGCCTACGATGCCATAACCCTGGCAAATCTTAAAAATAATAACCAGCGTATAGCCGAAGCGGAAACCTTTAAACGACTTGCGCTAACCGATTATATTACCACCAAGAATACCAAGCGGTTTATTGCTGATTACAGCTCTGGCCTTATCCACTTATTTCCCGTTTTCTTGCAGGTAGCTTCTATCATTATGTTTGGATTTTCCCTATGGACCTATTCTAAATTCAATAACCTCCAATCAACAGCGGTCGTTTTGGGGGTAATCTTTGGCTTTATTTTAACTGGCGGCTTCGTTCAGGTTATTGGTAAACAGGTTTCTTATTACTGGTACAATAAGGACTACCACATGGCGAGCTATTCAACAAGAAAGATTATTCTAAATGGTACCCTTACTATCATTGGTTTCTTTATCTTTTCTCTGCTGGTAAACTTAGTTGTACCTCTTTACACTTTCCTTTTTGTGACAATTACTTTCTTATATGCGCTTTCTATTGGATTCTTACTGCTTGTATTGGCCCCTCTATATGCCGTAAAGCAACGATGGATGCTTTCTTTGAGTGTTTTTATAGGAACTGCTGTAGCGCTATCATTGCACTGGTACACCCCAATACATCCTTACTTTGTGCACTGGATTGGAATTCTTACTGCTTCTTTAATTTCGGTAGGATATCTTTATTTCTTTTTTAGATATAAGCTTCAGGAAAACAAAGCTGTAAAGAAGAAACCTAAGGTTATGCTTTCGCTGTATAGAAATTTCAATTATTTCTTCTATGGTACATTTCTCTTTATTTTCGTTTTCCTGGACAGATTAGTAGCCTGGTCTTCTACCTTAAATCGAGAGATCCCATATATTATTTATTATGAGAAAGATTATGAGATAGGAATGGACCTGGCAATTCTAATTTTCTTTCTGCTTGGAGGGGTAATGGAATATGCAATTCATTCGTATATAAGACATATGGATTTTCATCAATTAGATACCAAATACTCCCAGTTTCAAAGTTTTAATGAGAAAATGAAAAAGATGTATTTCAAGCATCTACGTCTATTTGGCATTAGTGCACTTGGGATTGCTGTTTTTCTATATTTTTTAATTACCCAGCCCTGGGGATATTCTTCTGGTTTTGACGAAAGTCTGAGCCCTTTGAGTATTAGAGTGTGCATTTTGGGAAGTATTGGTTACTTATTTCTAAGTCTGGGAATGCTTAATGTTTTATACTTATATACCTTAGGGCAACATAGAAAACCGCTTGTGGCCATAATTATCGCCTTTCTGTTAAATAGCCTTATAGGAATTCTGCTTAGCAGATGGATTTCTTACGAATATAGCGTGGTAGGAATGTTGGTAGGATCCTTTGTCTTTATGCTATTTACTACGAGAGAAACTTATAGTTTCTTTAAAAACTTAGATTATTACTATTATGCATCTTATTAGATTTTTTATGATAGCAGGCGCAATATGTTTAAGTACTGCACAGGCAGTTGCCCAGGAACTTACAAAAGAAAAGCAGGTGCTTTTTACTTACGGTGATTTCTATCCTAAAGATGTTTCCGGTTACGAAATAGTGGTTCTTGAAAGTGCTCATTTTGATAGTGAAGATATCGAGATTTTAAAACAGCAGAACAATACGGTGCTAGCTTACGTAAGTTTAGGTGAAGTCAATGAATCTGCAGCTCATTTTCCACATTTAAAAGATTTTACCCTGGGAAGAAATAAACTATGGAATAGTCACATCTTAGATATTGAAAGTGAAAAAACCCGGGAATCTTTAATGAACATTTTTGAATATAATATGAAAAAGGGGCTTGATGGGATGTTCCTGGATAATATAGATAACTATACTGTTTTTGGACCAACGCCTGAAAAAATACAAGCTCTTTTAGATTTTTTACAAACGGTAAAAATTACTTTTCCAGAGATTTATTTAATGCAAAACGCTGGAATTTCTATAATTGAGGATACACACCCCTATATTGATAGTGTCGCTAAAGAAAGTGTGGTAACAGATTTTGATTTTCAAAATAAGAAATATCAATTGCGGGAAGAAAAGGTATATACCAGTTTATTAAATGAACTTAAAAAAGTTTATACTAACTATCAGGTACCCGTAATTTTAATTGAATATGCCGATACCAGGAAACTTAAAAAAGCAATAAAACAAAAATTAGAAGAAAACCCCTGGACATATTTTATTGGGAAAATAGATTTGCAAAGTATTCCTGATAAGAACTGATATTATATATGTTTTTAGAGCCCTACCTACTTACCGGTCCATTAAGGATAATATTGTTTTTTGTATTAATTTTATTAATACATAGAATAATTTCTACCAGGGTTTCTGCGCAAACAGCGCTTAATTTTCTAATACCAACCATAACACTAATTCTAGCTGCTGTACTCCTAGGTGGCTTTATCCTGGTACTCACTAAAACTTTTGACCTATTTGTAATAATATGTATAGTAATCGGGCTTATTACGCTCACTTTTATGAATCTTAAATTTACAAAATCAATAAAAAGTCAATTACAGAGAATATACACGCGTACTATTTTATATGGGGTCATTAAACTTGAAAAAAGAGAGAATTTCTTAGATAGGGGTAATATTAGAAAGCCTAAATATAAAAACAGGGAACATGGATTGTCTCAGTATCACAAGAACTGGCAGCTGGCAATAGGCTTTTTATTGCCATTAGTAACCTATATATCCAGAAGCTCCCTCTTTAAAGAAGATATATTTACGCTGTCTTATAACTGGTTTAATAAACTTGATTTAATTAATGGCTTATCCCTTAAAAACTGGTTTTTCCACCCAGGAGAAATGATGGGAGATTATTTGCTAATAAACCTTTATGCAAAATTAACCCACATTACTAATGCGGAAGCCTTACAATCTTTTGGACTTTTAGAATCTGCTTTACTTTCTTTAATTATTTATTGGGTTGTTTTTAAAATTTCGAGAAAACACGCTCCGGGAATATTAGCCGGTGCGAGTTTTGCTCTATTGTATTCTTTTCTTCCAATAAACATAGATCTACTCGCAGAGCATAAGTCGGTTTTTACCGCTCTTATTATTGCTGTTCCTACTATGTTTTTTGGCATTTTCCCGCAAGGTTTTCGTTTTAATCGAAAGTTAATATTCGGTTGGTTCTTTGCTCTTTTTATAACAATTATAATCCTGGATCTTTTTGTAGGACTTTTAATTATGCCTGCTTTTCTTATAGTTTTGTTCTGTTTTAAGTTCCAGAATAATTTAAAGCAAGTATCTCAAATTATCTTTGCATATCTTTCTTCTCTTACCTTAATCGCGATTATATATGGAATCGCTGCATTTATTAAAGAGCAAGATTTTACTGCGTTTATTATCTCAAATCTCTTTTCTTTCGATGCTTACACCTACAACCCCAATCTGGTAGTTCCCTTTAAAGAGCTTATCTATTATTACCAGGTTGCCGGTATTGTTTTTCTTTTGATCACTATTTTCAAGTATATAAGAAAACCCCGTAAATGGCTTGCCAGTCTTATTTTTATAATTTTCATTAATATTTTATTTGGTCTTTATCATATAGATGAAGTTTTACTGGATTTGGATCTTCTAAGCCAGGTGCTTTGTGTTTTTATTCCTATTTTCTTCGGAATCGTACTAAATATTATAGTAAATATTCTTTCTTTTTTTAAAACACAAACCCGTTTGATCACCATTGTTGAAGTAACAAGCGGTGCCGTGGTTATTATAGGATTGGCAATTTTTACATTTCCGCCTTCGGCTTCTATAAATTTTCAAGCGAATAAAACTGAAAATGCTGTTTTTGAAGCCTATTCTGAAATACAATCAGCCAATTTACCATATTCTTATGCGGTAGTAAATTCACTTCCTTATTTTAGTTTTAGCAAAAACAGTCATTATTATTACAATTACGATTACTTCAACAAAAGTTATATACAGCGAGATAGAAGGTTTCATAGGTATAAAAATAACGCGCAATATCTTCAGAATAATCCAGATATAATTTTACCGGAAACAATGTTTGTTTTTATTTACAATAATCTGGAGGAAAGCAACGTAAGGAAGGGTGAATCACTCAAAAAGCAACAAGCAATAGCGCAAGAAAGGATTAACCTTTTAAAAGCTAAAAATAGAAATGTAAATGTTTATTATGAAAGCAATAGTTTAAAAGTTTACCAGATAGAAAATATACCTCGCTCCAGCAATATTAATGAACTGTTATATTGATGAAATTACAATTACAACTAAATTTATTAAAATATACTGCTTTGTTGATGCTCCTTGTTCTTATGGGATGCGCGATAGATGTTGAAGATTCCAGGCTTGCAGAAGATCATCCAAGGGTAATTTATGATAAAATGAGCGAAAATCCCCTGGTGACTTATATTTTGGAGCCAGGAGATGACTTAAGCTTAAATAATAGCAACCATATTAGAAAGACCCTTAACTACGCTAAAATTCCATACGGAGAAATAAACCGGGACAAATTTAATGAAGAACCTTCAGTATCAAATTCGGTAAAAGTGATAGTCGCGTATGATCTCGCTCCGCTAAACAGGGAGGCGATGAATTTTCTTATAAATTTTGTTGCCGAGGGAGGTCACATTTTTATTCCCAGCGTAGGAACAAATAAAAATTTTGGATTTTTAGCCGGTGTAAAAGATAATGCCAATTTTGAAATAAATACCACAGCCCAGGGATTTCTATTTAAAACAGATTTTATCCCGGCATTTAAAGGGAAGCATTATAAAAGCCTCACTACACATTATGGTTTGGAACAGAATAATTTTCGGGAAGATGTTGAGGTTTTAGCAACTTCTTTTTCAGAAGAAGATTATCCCTTAATTATTAAAAATGAAATTGGAGCTGGGTCGGTTATTTCTTTTAATACCGAACAATTTTCGGAAAAACAGGAGCGAGGATTATTCTTTGCAGCGATTTTGAAAGGTTTAGAAGGAGTGCCGTATCCGGTAGCCAATGCTTCCAGTATTATGTTAGACGATTTCCCTGCTCCACTATACGACGCGAAAATGGAACCTGTACAGTCTGAAATGGATATTAGTCAGGCGATTTTTTATTCTGATGTTTGGTGGAAAGATATGTTAAAGCTGGCAGAGGAAGAAGATATTGTTTATTCGGCTTATGTATGCTTCGATTATTCTAACCATACCTCTCCGCCTTTTAACTTTCCTGAATGGGAGAGATCAATTTTAAATGGAGCGAATGGGGCTGATAAATTGATGAAATCAATAAAAAATTCTGATCATGAAGTGGAGCTACACGGCTATAATCATGTTTCACTTACCCAGGCAGAATGGCCTAACAAAAGCTATATGGGGCTAAGTCTTCAAGCGGTTAAAAAGCGATGGGCTGCCCGAAATTATGGTAGATTACCAATTTCATATGTTCCTCCTTCAAATATTATAGATAGTACCGGTTTTATAGCTTTAGAAGAAAATATACCCAGTATTGTTTATAACGCCAGTATTTATCTTGGGGATTTTGAAGAAGGTGGAGACCGTGAATTTGATCCTGAACCATATAATTACCACTTTTTTAATTTTCCCCGGATTAGCAGTGGGTATGCAATGAATTCTGCTCGGGAATTCAACCAGCAGTCCTTATATCTTTATACCGGAATTTGGACGCATTTTATACACCCCGATGATATTTACCAAATTCCGGGGGATGAACCTTTAGAAAGCGCAGGAGATTATTCCTTGCGTAATATAAACAGTTATGGATGGAGAGTTTCAGAAGATGGCTCACCCGGACTGCTGCCAAGGTTTAGAAATTATATTAAAAAAGTAAAAGAAACCTTTCCTTTAATTCGGTTTTTAAAGGTTTCAGATGCGGCAAAAATCACAAAAAACTGGAGAGAAGATATTTATGAATTCTCAGAAACCGAAAATACTTTTCAGGTAGCAGCCCAGGTTGAAAATTCAGTAAATAGCGAGAACTTTTGGTTTGCTTATGTTTCAGAGGAAAAGCAGAACGAGATGCGAGATTATTTACGAAATAATCAAGTGAAATATACCAAAACTCCATTCCTGGACGGATTTCTTTTTAATATTCAGACTTCGAAAAAGCAGCTAAACCTGCCTAAGCTTAAAGATGAAAATCAAGGAAATTCACTAAGTTCACTACTGCAGGATTATAATTCTTATCTTTTGGTAAAACCTTCAGAAAACTTTGAAGATAGTGATGTTGGAAAAGAAATCACTGAATTGAAGTCCACAATAAAAGCAAGTGAAGATTACAATCGGGAAAACTGGTTAGAGTTGTTTCAGTATTTGGGATGGGAAAACCGGCAGGATGAAATATGGCCATTATTAGAGCAAAAATATAGCAAAGATAAATCTTTGGTATATGTAAAACTTTCTTCAGAATTTACAACTCAAAGTGACTATCCTAACCTGGAAACCAGGAAGCGCTGGATGCTGAGACAAATAGACCTAGATCCCCAAAATGTTAAGCTTAGAAGGGATTTTATCGCATATTTTGGTAGTGATACCCAAGTGCAATTAAGCCGTGATGAATTATTAGAATTGATAAAAAATACTGAGTCAAGAGAGGAGAAGTTTAGTTATTTATTGCTGCTAAATGAAAAGTATCCCGAAGCTGCTCTAAATTTAGTGATGGACATAGAACCTTGCAGGGAAGATTTCAAACCCTCTGCTTCTACGATTTCCTGGATTTTTGCTGATGCTCAGTTTTTTAATAGAGCTATTTCATGGTCAAAATGCAGTGAGGAAATTGATGAAGAATCGGTGATGAATTGGCGCTTGCAATCTGGGGAATATAAGTTTTTAAAGGAGAAGAATTTTCCGCTGTATATAGAATATCTTATTGCCGATAATGATAAAAAAGCAGCCATGGAACTGCTGGAAATTGAAACCTGTAGAGAAGATCTTAAGCGTTTAGCTACCACAATTGCTTATACTTACGCCGGGCAGGGGAGTTTTAGAAAAGCACTGGAGTGGTCGGCTTGTGCAGCCAGTTTCCCAGTGATAGATAGAATGCAGTGGTTATATGAGCTGAAAAACTATAGCAAGGTTGAAGAGATATATGCGAATTATTCACAAAGAAAAAATCCGGGAGAAAAGGAAGATGTTCAGGTATTTATGGCAGAATTTTACCTGGGGCGTGGCGATATCACTACGGCTTGGGAAATAGCATCTAAATTACCAAATTCAGCCGATAGAGAAAGATTAAGAAGGCAACTTAATAAAGACGTAATTTATTTAAATTCAGATCAAAAACGATTTTTGTTAAATGGATATGCTTCACTTTTTTATCCGGAAGTGGCACGAGAAATAAAGAAAGATTTAAGGGTAACCGAAGGCGATTTTCTCAAACTAGGAAGCAATATTATTAGTGATAGGTTAGATCCTACTTCTTTTGGGACAGAAGCTATTTATGTCGTTCGAGATAAAAAACTACATCAGCATCAATTTGGAATAAGTCAATACAATGCCTATGCTATTCCTTTTCAGGAAGGATTTGAAAATAATGTAGATGAACAATTATACGGCTTAATTTACAGGTTTAAATCGCGTGAAAGAATAGAAAAGCTTAATTATGGTTTTGGTAGCCTGTTGGAATTTAATGATGCCGGGAAAGCTTATCTTCATTTACATGCTTCGGCATCTATCGCTAAAGATAGTTTATATAGTTCATTTCAATTTACCAGAAAACCGGCAATTACAGGGCCCGCTTACGCCTTAGATATTTATCAAACCCAATTAAATATTTACGAAGAACTTCAGTTTAAAGAGAAATTCCAGGCTGTGCTCTACCTGGAAGGGAATCATTATAGTGACGATGTGCAAGATTTACAGGCTTTAACCAGTATTTCTATGGATATTAAGCTGAATAAAAGATCGAAATTCAGACCTTATTCTGAATTTTCTGGAATGCTCGGAAATTCCAGCAGACCCAGCGGTTATCCTTACTGGACCTTAGATGAGCGCTTGTATGGCGGAATGGGTGTGGCTTATGAATATGAGAATAAACAGAACTTTTGGAAGATTAATCTGGACGCCGGATATTTTCTAGATACTTTTTCTGATGAGTTTCAGCGATACCGGGGTAATGTGGTGTGGCCGGTTTCAAAATACCTTCATTTCAATGCCCAGGCTGAATTTTACACGCTGAAAAACTTTTATTCTAACAACTTTACTTTTGGCTTAAAATATTTTCTAAAAGATAACTAAGGATTTATTTTAAAGGAGGCTGAATCTTTATCGAAAATGATTAAACCTTCAGGAAAAACTGTAGAGAATGCGGCAGATTCCAGGAGTTCTTTTGGAGAACCCGTGGTAACCTTCTTATCCTGCATTAAAATAATCTTATCGCAAAGTTGAATAGCAAGATTTATCTCGTGGGAAGCGAAAACAATGGCTTTATTAGTTTTTCGGGTAAGCTTTTTTAGCAATTTAAGGACATAAGCTTTATGGTACAAATCTAAATGCGTGGTTGGTTCATCTAAGATAACCAGGGGCGTGTTTTGCGCAATGGCACGAGCTATTAATACTTTTTGTAATTGCCCATCGCTTAACTCGTAGCATTTCTTGTTTTGCAAATCTTCAATCCCGACATTTTGCAGGGATTTTTTAATTTGGCGAAGATCGTTTTTGCTTAGGCGGCCTATCCAATTGGTATAAGGTTGCCGGCCGAGAGCCACCAGTTCAAAAACACTTAAATTTTTAGAAATGGGTTGTTCTGTAAGTACAAGACTCACTAAAGAAGCGAGTTCTAAAGAATCGATTTGCTGAATTTGTTCATTTTTCACCAATACTTTTCCCTTTAGCGCATCCTGAACTCCGCTTAAGGTGCGTAAAAATGTAGATTTTCCAACACCATTCACACCTATAACTGCAACCAATTCTCCCTGGTTAATTTCAATATCAATGGCTTCAGCGATAATGGTTTTTTCAGTTTTAGAACTGTAACCAATGTCGAGATTAATAGTTTTTAGGATGCTATGTTGTTCGGGTTGATCCACTTTCAGAATAAAAATTTACGTTTACGAACCAATAGCCAAATTACTACCGGTGCTCCAATTAACGAAGTTATCGCATTTATAGGTAAAGTATATTCTTGCCCCGGCATTTGAGCCGCAATATCACAAATTAGCATAAGTGCCGATCCTCCCAAAATAACGGCCGGAACCAAAATTCTATGATTGTTTACGGGAATTATCTGCCTTATTAAATGCGGGACCGCTAAACCTACAAAAGCAATGGGGCCGGCAAAAGCAGTAATACTTCCGGCAAGTAAGCTGGTAGCAATAATAATTATAAGTCGGTTTCTTTGAATACTTACCCCAAGGCTTTTTGCATATTGTTCACCAAGAAGTAGGGTGTCGAGATTTTTTATACAGGAAACAGCGAGAACCAATCCAACTAGCCAAAACATTGCAAG
>DATFJA010000030.1:0-3636 GCA_035269545.1 Salegentibacter sp. | reverse complement strand
AAAATTTCTTCGCTTTATCAAAATTCTTAGAGCCCTGCCCTTGCACGGCGTAGCATAGAATTGTCCAGGGGGAACCGGCAAAACCAATTAGCGGAACTTCGTTATTTAACTCCTGCTTGGTCATTTTAATGGCGTCCATTACATAGCCTAAAGTTTCCTCGATATCGGGAACTATTACATTGTCTACATCTTTAGCTGTGCGAATTGGATTTGGCAGCCAGGGACCAACACCGGGTTTCATTTCTACCTCGATATTCATCGCTTGTGGAATCACCAAAATGTCACTAAATAGAATAGCAGCATCTGTACCTACCTGGTGGATAGGCATTACGGTGATTTCGGTAGCTAATTCAGGGGTTCTGCAACGCGTGAAAAAGTCATATTTTTCTTTAAGCTTCATAAAATCAGGAAGATATCGGCCTGCCTGCCTCATCATCCAAACCGGTGGACGTTCTACCGTTTCTCCTTTTAAAGCTTTTAGAAATAGATCGTTTTTTATCATTTTTTAGAATATTTTACTCGATAATCGAGATTAAATGTCCCGAGGCTTGACTCGAAATCAAATTATATTTTAAATATTAAATGCTTCGTGCGCTTGTTCCGAAGTAGTTTACTACCTGAACAATCACATTTTCAATAGTTGGTTTGGTAGCAATTATTATGTTATTTGTATGTTTTTGGGCTTCTGCGGCGGTAGTATTTCCTATGCAAAATGCCGTAGTTTCTTTCAATTGATTTTTTGCGGTAAAGCTCTGCACTGCACTGGGGCTAAAAAATAAAACACCTTCAAATTCCTGCGGAAAGCGTTGTGGATTCAGACTTGTTTTATAAACTTCAATCTCTTTAAACTGAATATTTTCTTTTTGCAAAATCTCAGGCAGCTCATCTCTTCTTTTATTTCCACAGAAAAAGATAAATTCTTCAGTTGCATATTTTTTAACAATTATGTCGGCTAAATCTTTGCCATAATCTGCGATTTCCTGAATATGATATCCGTTGTCACTTAAAAGTTCCGCGGTTTTTTCACCAACACAAAAACAATTTTTAAGTTCAATTTTTTCTATAACCGAATTTACCGCATTTTTACTGGTGAAAATTGCGTTTTCAATTTTTTTTGAAGGAATTTTAAAATTGGTAGTTTCAATAATAATCGCATTATATTCTACCAGGCTCAAACCCGAATTCAGAAACAATTGTTTCTGGGAATTACTGAGTTTTTTGGTAGAGAGAATGCTCTTCATTCCGAAATATTTAAATGAGAATCAGCCTTCGGTATTTATTTCCGCTTTGATTTGCTGCATTAATTTTGTCCCGCCATTATTGAGGATTTCTTCAGCACAACGCTTTCCAAGATTCTCAATTTCGTTCAAAGAAACAGTTTTTTCTACCCCAATTTTTTCTTTTCCGTCTAAACTAAAAAGGGCACCTTTAAAGTAAACGAGATCTTTGTCTATAGTAGCTAAAGCACCAATTGGCGCGGTACAACCGCCTTCCAAAACCTTTAAAAATTCGCGTTCAATATGAACAGTAATCTCAGATTCTCTATGGTTTAATAAGGCAAGTGCTTTGCGGGTAAACTCGTCTTCTTCCATCGCCACCACAAGCATTGCGCCTTGTGCAGGGGCTGGAATCATCCAGTTGAGATCTATAAAATTATCGGGTTTTAAGGCGATACGTTCCAGTCCGGCAGCTGCGAAAATTGCTCCATTCCAGTCATTATCGTCTAATTTTTTCATTCGGGTATTTACGTTACCACGCAAATCTACCACCTTGTGTGAAGGATGTTTATTAAGCCATTGAGCTTTCCTTCTAAGGCTTCCGGTGGCAATAGTGCCTTCACTTTCTAAAAAATCAAGGCCTTTATGGATAAGAATATCTTTATTATTGGCGCGTTTTAAAACTGCAGCTTCCACAATGCCTTTGGGAAGTGCTGTGGGTACATCTTTCATGGAATGTACGGCGATATCAATATCGCCTTTAATCATAGCAACATCCAGGGTTTTGGTAAAAATCCCGGTAATGCCCATTTCGTAAAGTGGCTGGTCTAGATTAAGGTCTCCTGTGGATTTTACGGGAACTAGTTCGGTTGTATGGCCGGCTTTTTCCAATGCATTTTGCACTGTTTTTGCCTGCCAAAGTGCGAGTTCGCTATCCCTGGTGCCAATGCGAATTACTTTGTTCATTTGGCCTGTTCTTCTAGCTGAAATACTTTCTGGATTAGTTCCAGGCTTTCATCGGTGGTTTCGGAATCTCCTTTTAAATGATTAGCGAAATGCTTCATTATTTTTTGAATGATCCTGTCACTAACTATTTCAGCTTGTTCATCGTTGAAATCAGAAATTTTCTTGCGCTGAAAATCTAACACGGCATCTTTCATACTTCTAAGCTTTTTCTTTAAAGCTTTTATGGTAGGCGCGAATTTTCGGGTTTCAAGCCATTTATTGAAATCGGTTTCCACCTCTTTAATAATTACTTCGGCTTCAGGAATAAACTCCTTTCTGCGTTCTAGATTCTCGTCTGTAATTTTTGAAAGCTGATCCAGGTGAACCAGTTTTACATTCAGTAAATGCGCTACATCTTCCGAAACATTCTTTGGGATAGAAAGATCTAAAACCAGTAGATCTTTATTAGAATAGATCAGTTCTTTAGAAATAGTAGGGTTTTGCGCCCCTGTAGCTACAATTAGAATATCGGTATTTCTTATTTCTGCCTGTAAATCGGCGTAATCTTTAACGATAAGATTGAATTTCCCTGCAATTTTTTCCGCTTTATCTTTGGTACGGTTAATAAGGGTAATATGCTCGTTATGTGTATGTTTTATAAGGTTTTCGCAGGTGTTTCTGCCTATTTTCCCTGTTCCGAATAGTAAAATATTCTTATCAGAAACATTCGGTACATTTTGCAGAATGTATTGTACAGAGGCGAAAGAAACTGAAGTCGCCCCTGTAGAAATTTCGGTTTCATTTTTAATGCGCTTACTAGCCTGGATTACTGCGTTTACAAGTCTTTCTAAAAAGGCGTTGACAAGACCAAGCTTTTTAGAACGGGTAAACGCAACTTTTAACTGACTAATAATTTCGAAATCTCCCAGAATCTGGCTGTCCAGCCCGGTGCCAACTCTAAACATATGAGAAATAGCTTGTTTGTTCTTATGAACATAAGCTACTTTTTCAAACTCTTCTACGGTGCCGTGTGTATGTTCACAAAGCAATTTAATAAGTTGAAATGGGTGTTGCGCAAATCCGTAAATTTCGGTGCGGTTGCAGGTAGATGTTACCAGGATAGCTTCAATCCCTTCGGCACTAGCTTGCTGAAGTAAACGTTTTTTTGCTTCTTCGTCTAAGCTAAAATGTCCTCTTATCTCTGCATCGGCCTTTTTGTAGCTAAGGCCTATTGTATAAAAATGTTTTCCGCTTGCGATGTGATAATCTTCCATGTACCTATTTAGGCTATTCGCTCGCAAAATTAAGCTAATGCTAAATCAAAAAGTAACGCTCAAAGTACTTTTTGTATCGCTTTCAGTTATTTTAGGTTTTTTATATCTTCAAAAAATGGTATTTGCTTACATTTGTAGTAGTGATAGTCGATTTGGAGGCAATAGTTTAGAACAATTCTAAATAGCCTGAAAATTAAAAA
>DATFJA010000029.1:0-17855 GCA_035269545.1 Salegentibacter sp. | reverse complement strand
CAAAGGTTTTCCTATTTCCGCAAGTTTTTCAACAGCATCAATGTCTATAGTTTTATCTTCTTTTAAAATTCCTAATACCACGCCATCTACTCCGACTTCTTTACAAAAGGCTATATCACTGGCCATCTGTTTAATTTCAGCATTACTATACGCGAAATCACCAGCCCGGGGCCTAATCATAACGCGTATCGGGATATTTAGGTGAGATTTAACCGAAAGGATCAATTCCCTGGAAGGCGTTAAACCTTCTACATCTAAATCGGCACAGAGCTCGATGCGATCAGCTCCATTTTTCTCAGCAATACAAGCTTGTTCTAAGCTTTCCACACAGGCTTCTATTATATAAGTCATTACATTATATTAGCTTTTCTTCATAAAATCGAAGCCTCCTTTTCTAAGGTTGATCCCAAATTCTAAATAAGCCTTTAAAAAGGCCAGGAAATTTGCCCAACCTTCGGTATTTCCGCCATACCATTGAATGCCCATCTCATCCGCTTCCATCTTTCCTTCGGTTATTTTTACCAGCGTACTGGTTTTAGAAACTTCTGTAAGGCTAATTTCAACCAGAAGAGTTTTATCTGCTGCACCTTCCCATTCAAAAGAAATGAATTCATTGGGAACTAATTTCAAAACATTTACCGGCACATATTCATCAAATTCAGGAAATTTCCAGCTAATAGACTTTCCCTCCTCCATCATTCCGGAACTTTCAGCAATAAAATAATGCTTCATATATTCAGGATCTATTATTGCTTCAAAAACCTCAGCTTTTGGTTTTGCGACTTGCAGGGCGGTTTTAATTTCCAGCATTTTCATGGGGTATAAGTTTCCTTAAATATAAAACAGAAATTCTAAACCTCACAGACTTTTAAAACCTGTGAGGTTTAACAACATACCAGGCTTAAAAATTAAACTATAAACTCACCAAATATGAAAACTTAGAATACTTTCTGGCTTAGATTCTGAAATAAATTCAGAATGACGCTGTGTTAAAAACTAAACTTCAAACTCACTAAAAACTGCGAAGGCCTTAGCCTATAGGTGCTTTGCACATAAGCAAAATCTGTGTTGGAAACACGAACAAATTCATTGGTATTTAACACGTTGTTCCAACTCGCTTCCAGGTCTATTCCCGAATCCTGAAATGTATATTGATAGTTCACATTCAAAAAATAATTATTTCGATTTTCTTCGGAAATATTATTAAAATAGTATTCTGAATCTACACTGAAATACTGATTTTCTGTCAAATAAAAGAATAGATCTAATTCGTGTTGCTGTGTTCTTATTTCATCAAACTCCCGGGCTTCAAAACGGGTTTGTAAAAAACTGAAATTCCCGCTGTAACTGGCGCTAAGCCAATCGGTCACTTCTGACTCCAAATCTAGTTTAAAACCTAAATTTTGGTTTTCTACATCGGCCAGGTTGCCGTTCAGCAATTGTTCCCGGTTGAAAATTGAATAACTACTTCCTAAACTAAAAGTAGTATTTAGTTTGCTGAAATATTTGCTCCCTTTTATATTCAACCTGTGAGAATCGGCGTAATTTTCCTGCTCTACCGCTTCAAAAATCGTAGCGGCGTTTTGCCCAATTTGATTGCTGTAGAGTAAATTTCGCTTTGTTCTTCCGAAGGAGTAAGAGAGATTCGCAAAAAGCGATTTTAATGGATTCCTGAACCGAAGTTGCCAGGAATAATTCTGTCGAAAATTTTCAGGTAAGGGCGAATTATAACGTTGCAAATTTCGATAATTATTGAGGATGAAGCCATAATAAACCTGGCCCATATCGCCAAAATCGTTACTGAGATTTGCAGAAATACTGGTTTCCCAAAATGCCGAAAATTTGTTTTTTATGTAAAAATTAGGCTCAAAAGTAATTCGGCTAAGACTCTGATTTTCATTCAACCCAGCATCTTGAATATCAAAACTTCTAAAGTTCACGGGTGTAGTAAGTCTGATGTTCCAATTATCTTTTTTATAAACAAAGCCAGTGGTAGCGTAAAACCGGGAGCTTAAAAAATTTAGGTTGTTTTTAAAATCTCCATCTAAAATTTCAGCTTCATCATTATCAGAAATGCTTAGGTGACTCTCGAGCGACTGGTTTTTCACCGAAACTCCAACTTCAGGAGAAATCGTAATGTCCTTGATCTTTTTAGTGAATCCGGCGGTATTATCGCTGAAAAAACTAGTGGTTTCAATCATTTGATTAACTTCCGCATCATCATTCCCGTTATTTAACAAAGCTTCAAATTGCCCGGGTTGAATTTGTAGATTTTGGTTAGCCTCTGTGTAACCGGTATGCGATCTAAAAGTGACCAATTGTTTTCCTACCGGTTTTAGCAATCGCAACTTATTTCGAATTACCGAAAACGGGTTGGACAAACGTTGACGAATTTGGGAATTCCCAGTATCGATATTTCCGCGCTGTGAGTCCCAAAATCCGTTAATCTCCAGTTCGTTTTTTAAATAATTCTTATCGGTATTTTTCTCTAAAATAAAATTAGTTTGCAGTGTATTTATAAATAGATCATTGTTCGTGTTTTCTAAAAGATCTATGGTATCGGTAGGCGTGAAAAAACGGGTTTGGGTATTTCCAATTTGCTTTTGAGCGTCGTTTAAATAGGAAATATTTGCTTTAAGATCTACATCTTTTTTAAGCCGAATTAAATAATTTGCCGAGCCCAAATGCACATTATTATCCAACCATCGTTCTTGTGAAAAAGGAGGTTCGGCCAGTTGCCGGATAGAAACCCAATCAGATTTTGAAGTATTGAATTCTTCACGCCCAAAATCGGAAATTGAAAAGTCCCTGATCTCTCTCGAAACATCGCTCCCGGTATTATTAGCCTGGTAAGTAACAATCGCCTGGTTTTTTTTGGTGAAAAGCATTGGAGTGACTTTCGCCTTCCAAAGTAATGGTGAAAAACCGTTACCAAGTTCAGCGCTACCGCTTACAGTGACTTCTTTTTTCAGTTTAATATTTAGCGAAGCTCTTTCTGAAAACTCCAGGCTATCCAGTAATTTTACGGGCTGATGATTTTCAAGAATTTGCACTTTCGAAACATCATCGGCAGCAATATTATTATTGGCTAAACTGTAGCGGCCTTCCAGCAAATCAAGGTTTTCTATATAATATTTTTGAATGGGTTCGCCCTGATATTCTATCTGGCCGCCGGGAAGGATCTCTATACCGGGCATTTTTTTAATCACATCGGCAATAACGCGGTCTTTTTGATCTTTAAAGGCCGAAACCGAATAACTTAACGTATCGCCACGCTGTTCGATAATTTTAGCATCTACCAGAACCTCTTTTAATGCTTCTGAAGATGGAGAAAGTGTAATTTCCAGTTGCTGATCTTTATTCTGAATTTTCCGTTTAACTGCACTGTAACCTATATATGAAATTTTTAGAAAAAGTGAATCTACTTCTGAATTGACTTTTACCTTAAAATCACCTTTCCCATTACTAATGCCATATGCCAAAATAGTACCGGTGGTATCCTTACTCACAATAACCGTTGCGCCGCTTAGATTTTCACTATTTTCATCGATTATTTTTCCAGATAATGTGGATTGGGCGTAACCTGAAAAGGATATTAGCAAAAGAAAATAAAGAAGATTTTTACTCAAATTATTCCAGTTCTATTTGGTTATTCATTTTCGCAAATCTCTTTTTAAACGATTCTGCATATTTTTTCTTGGTTTCTTCAGAGATGGTTACATTAGGGGGAGTGGGTGCATACCCCATTGGGTCTTCCATATATCGCTTCCAAACTTTATATAATTCAGTTTTATTGGTTTCAGCGTATTGGTTAAGATTGATCTTGTATTTAAGTTTTGGACTAAGTTTTTCCAGACCGAAAAATTCAAATACATAATGCTGCCGCGTATCTTCAAGCTCCAAAATTAATCCCGGTAAACCACTAAATTTATAGGGCCCATCTGAAATAGGAATTTCTGAAGTAAACCAGGCCACATAATCTCTTCCGGCGAAAGAGGTTTTAGCTTTTTGAACCTCAAAATCTTTAATTTTCTTTTTCTCCGGTAGAATCTCCCATTCAAATTGATCCATTTCATGGGTATAGTAAAATTGATCACCTGAAATAGTCCTCGTGAAAAACAGCTTACTTTCACGCCTATTCTTCAAAATAACATATTGAAAATCTGTAACCGCTTCTCGAGAGGTATGTGCAGTATTTCCTTTTCTAACAATAGGATTAGCCAAAGTTTTTGCCCGACTGGAAAATTTTGAAAGTTCTTCTCCGGTAAACAAGATCATATATTCAGATTTGGCTTCATCTAAATTGGTAGAATCTAACTTATAAGTGAGTTTGTAGATGACTTTGTATTGAAATTTATCGCTAAGCTTTTGAGCACTGCAAATTGATGTAAACAATATAAGTAGAAATGTCAAGTATGCTTGTTTCATAATTTCGGTTATTCCAGTTCCATAGGATTGTTTTCTTTTTTTAATTCCTTCTGATGCTCCCTATCCATCTTTTTCTTTTGTCCGGGTTCAAAGCCGAAAGTTATTCCCATTCGTCCCACCGCTGATATGGGATCTGCGTTATACTCCCTTTTAATATCCAAAAAACGAGATTTTTCGGTTTCCAGGTATTTTTCACCGCTCTCAGTATCAAAAATCGGATCTTTCAAACTTTTAAATCCAATTAATTCGAATACATAATATTCATTTTCATCAGCTATCTTTACAATTAGCCCCGGCAGACCGTTAAATTTATAAGGCCCATCAGATATGGGAATTTCCGAAGTAAACCAGGCGATATAATTTCTTCCGGCAAAGTTTGTTTTTGCTTTTTGTACTTTAAAACCAGATATTTCTTTTGTTTCAGGTAAAATTTCCCACGTTACATCGCTAAGGTCTTCAGTATAGCGGTAATAATCTTTTACTATTTCTTCCTTGAAATTTATTTCCCTGGCAGCTAATATCTTATCTATATAATATTTGAATTTTGTCTCAGGAATTTTTGATCGCATTTCACTAAAATTTTGGGGCGTCCGATCCCGTTCTTTATAAAGCTGTTTTATTGAATCACCTATATGTTTGCCTTCACTGGAAAACCTTGAATTTCCATCTCCGGTAAAAAGCACCATTCTTTCATTTTGCTCCGATTCTGCATCGGTAGAATCTATTTGCCAGGTAAGCTCATAAATAGCTTTGTATTTAAACTTTTCGGTTAATTCCTGGGCCTGAACGAGCGAGGATAGGAATAGAAATATACAGGAAATATAAAAGTGTTTCATAAATGATATGTTATTCGAGCTCTATTGGATTGTTTTTTTTTGCCAGTTTTTCTTTCTTCTCGCGCAAAAGCTTTTCTTTTTGCCCATCTTTAAAGTTTATAGTGACATTCCTCTCTGCAGTATTATTTCGTTCTAAGACTGCAAAAGGATTTAATTTATATTCGTTTACGCGTTCCAAAACTTCCTCTTTATCACTTTTAAGGAAATTAGAAGTCTTAAGTACTACTTTGTCACTATTTATTTTCTCAAAACTTGCTAACTTATAGTGATAATGATTTTTGGCATCCATAATCTCAAGAATAAGTCCCGGCAACCCATTAAATTTATACGGCCCATCCGAAATTGGAATTTCTGAAGTAAACCAGGCGATATAATTTCTTCCGGCAAAGCTGGTCTTTGCTTTCTGGGTTTTATAGCCCTGAATGGTTTGCGTTTCAGGTAGTATTTCCCAACTAAATTGATTCAGATCTTCTTCGTATGTAAGTTTATCTCTCAGGATTTTATAAGAATAGGAAATCTTTGCTTCGGGAAAACCTTTATAGATAACCGATTCAAACTCGGTTTTGGTTCTTTTAGCACGTTCTCCAAAATCTATACTACTTAAATCTCTATCCTGCAAATGCAACTTTAAGGAATCTCGCATTACACGACCCCGGCTGGCAAAGATTGAAATTTTATTTCCCACATATAAATTAAAATCTTCTGACTTTACTTTTTTAATATTCGTAGAATCGGGAGCATAGGTTAGTTTGTAAACAGCTTTATATTTAAATTGATCTTCTATCACTTTGTTTTGTGCAAAAGCTGATGAAAAAACAAGGCTAAAAATGATCAAAAGGAAAGTTTGCATTAGTGATGATATATTAAGAATTAGATTGATATGATGAATAATTGTTCAATATTAAGAATATATTTATCCTAATAAAAATTTTAACTAAAAAAATAGTAGTCAAACTAAAAAAAAAGTTGACGCCCTATTTAAAGAATTATTCGGCTTTATTAAATTTAATATCTTGGTATATCCTTGAGAACCATATCTAATGAATAAAGTTTTAAGAGCTCTAATTTTAATAGCGGGGCCATTATTATTTTTTATACTTCAAATACTGGGAGCACCTCAATCTATGCCCCCCGCAGCTTTTGATATACTTTGCATCACGATTTGGATGGCACTATGGTGGGTTACCGAGGTAATTCCTATTTCGGTTACAGCTTTATTACCCATTGTGATGTTTCCCCTAACCGGTGCTTTAGATATTGAATCCACCACTGCTGCTTATGGGCATAAATATGTGTTTTTATACCTGGGCGGATTTGTCCTGGCGGTAGCCATAGAGAAATGGGAACTACACCGTAGAATCGCCCTGAACATCATTAATCTAATTGGAAGTAGAATTAAATTTATCCTTCTGGGCTTTATGATTGCCACCGCATTTCTCTCTATGTGGATTTCCAATACAGCTACTTCGGTTATGATGTTACCTATTGGAACCGCGATTATAAGTCAGTTAAAAGACAATCCATTAAGCAGCGAGAATGAACCGAAAATATTTGGGAAAGCTTTAATGCTTTCAATTGCTTACAGCGCATCAATTGGTGGTATCGGAACCTTAATAGGAACACCTCCCAACCTGGTTTTCGCCGGAATTGTAGGAGAATTATATGGAATTGAAATCAGTTTTATGAAATGGGCGCTTTTAGGAGTACCAATATCTGTCTTTCTGCTCTTCATTTGCTGGAAATACCTTACCAGTTTTGCTTTTAAATTTGATAAAGCCGAATTCCCTGGTGGAAAAGCCGAAATCAATAATTTACTTAAATCTTTAGGTAAGATGAGCAAACAGGAAAAAAGGGTTCTCGTTATTTTTTGTTGCACCGCATTTTTATGGATCACCAGGTCTTTTTTAGTCCAACCTTTTCTTCCGTTTATAGATGACACGATTATCGCTATTATAGCGGCAATTGCACTTTTTATTACTCCATCAGGGAAAGAAACCAAGCCTCTCTTAAATTGGGATGAAGCGGTTAAAATACCCTGGGGAATTATTTTACTTTTTGGTGGAGGAATGGCTTTGGCAAAAGGTTTTAGTGAAACAGGTTTAGCGGTTTGGATAGGCGAACAACTCACTTACCTGCAAAACCTGCCTTTATTCCTATTAATATTAATTCTTGTCGCTGCTGTTAATTTTCTAACCGAAGTAACCTCTAATCTCGCCACCACGGCAATGCTACTTCCAATTTTAGCGCCTATGGCTCTGGCAATGGGCCTTCACCCTTATTTACTATTAATAAGCGCTACCCTGGCCGCTTCCTGCGCTTTTATGTTGCCGGTAGCAACGCCACCAAACGCGGTAGTTTTTGGATCCGGTTATCTGAATATTCCAGATATGATAAAAACAGGATTATGGATGAACCTGTTTTCTATTTTTATAATAAGTGTGTTGGTGTATTTCTTCCTACCCACGATTTGGGGATTTAAGGTGCACGAAATTCCAGAAATTTTCGCATAGATTTCATTGGAAAGATTTTATAACATTGAATCGATATTAAAGTAATTTAAATCATTTGTTACTCAGAATCATCCAACATCTTCCTTGTTTTTAAAAAGTATTTAGGATTTACGCCATATTTCTCTTTAAAGATCTTTGAGAAATAACTACGGTTATTCAAACCAATTGAAGTAACAATTTCAGAAATATTCTTTTCGGTGGTCATCAGCATTTCTTTGGCCGCCTCCAGTTTCTTGTGCTGCATATATTTATTGACCGTAAGATCGTAGACATATTTAAAACCTTCCTGAAGTTTATTTACATTGGTACCGGCTTCCTTAGCTAAGGCTTCTACCGTTAAATTATTTCCTAAATCTCCCTCTATGCGTTTTACTACATAATTTACCTTCTCAATATCTGACTGCCTTAAGATCTGCGGAAGCTTTTCACCAGATTCATCATCTTCATATTGCGAAATTTGTATTACCAGCATTTGAAAAGCTTTAGCCTCCAGGTATAAGGAACGTAAAAACCCTGAAAAATCTTTAGCATTTATCTCGTTCATTACATCGGCTGCTTTAATGCTATAATTCCCCTGGTAGAAAAATTGTTTCTCTGATACTGCATCCTGAAACAACTCTTTTAAAGTCGGATCGAGATCTTTAAAGTCATAATTCCTATGATGTGCAAAGACCGATCTAATTATTTCCAAACTTGAAACGTGGGTCGCTTCATTGGCTTTAAAGTAAAGTACGTGACCATTATAACCACTACTGGAAACTATAATATTTTGGTAAGCTTTAATATCATTAACTTTTTCGGTATCCTGAAATGAATGGCCGGCGGTTCCGGTTGAGCAAAATATGAATTTTAAAGGATGAACCGTATTAAGCGCAAAACATATCTTTACATCTTCGTAAAACTTACAGTTATAAGTGATAAATCCCATACCAGAATCAAAGCTAATTCCTCTAATATATCCTTCTCCTATATGGGCTGGTAGCTCTATAGTATGCTCCCCACTCCCATTTTGGACCGGTGCATCAAGGCCTTCCGAAATATCTTGAATAATTTCCTCTACCGGTAAGGTTTTGACATCAATTCTCATATACTAACTATTTTCAGGAAAATCTGAAAATATTATTTTTAATTTTTTTAATTATTAGCCAACTGATATACCAAGTATATAGATCGCATCCAATAATTGGTAAAGTTATAACTTGAAATAAATATAATATTATATCTGATTAAGATTCGTGTTTTAAGCTATTTTTAATACGGAATGCGTTATAAATATTTCTTAACACCCTAAATTTTAATATAACTATTTGATAAACCGTACTTATTATTGGAAAAGTGGTTATAATTTTTAAAAGTAGGCCTCATCTTTACATTTTAGAAATCCTGGCTTCGCCTGAATTTGGTGAGGACTACAAAGCTATACAACTATCGACCTTATTTATTTTTTTCTTGGAATAGAAATCCTGGCTATTGTAGTTCTATCTATTTTTTTTATTAAGAAAATTATAGAAACGCTCAGGCGAAAATGAGACTAATCATTATTCCTGATTTCAAATCCGCTGGAGCGATATAATCATACCTTTTCCCTCAATTTGATTGGCTGCGTAAGTATTAATAGATATTTTAGACCAAAATAACTAAAACCTATTAACTGCTATGGCTAAGACCTATTACAATCCCGACGATCTAAGAAAATTTGGTAAAATAACCGAATGGAGCGAAGACTTAGGAAATAAATTTTTTGATTACTACGGAAAAGTTTTTGAAGAAGGAGCACTTTCCGCCAGGGAAAAATCACTGATAGCTCTTGCCGTTTCTCACGTGGTAAAATGTCCATACTGCATTGATGCCTATACTAAAGACGGTTTACAAAGAGGAATTACCAAAGAAGAAATGATGGAAGCCGTACACGCCGGCGCCGCTATAGAAAGTGGAGCTACCCTGGTTCACGGTGTACAAATGATGAATAAATATGATAAGTTAAGTATGTAAGCCCTTATCTTAACGCTCAATCTTACAAATCATTTTCTTCAAATAGCACTAAATGTAATTTTTACATGCCTTTACTAAAATCTTTATCGGCTAGAAAAAACGATCTTTCTAAACCAGAAAACCAGCTTGCTTTTTTAAGCAACGGAATTTTTAAAGAAGGAGAACTTCCCTTTTTTAAAGATAAAATTGCCAAAACCGGTAATTACCCGTTGAAACCTAAAAAGCTGGAAATCCTTCAGCTTAATTTAGGCTATATGTGCAACCAGGTTTGTTCGCATTGTCACGTAGATGCCGGACCCGATCGCAAGGAAATTATGACCAAAGAAACCATGCAACAATGCCTGGAGGTTATTAAAACCACAAAAGCCCATACTTTAGATCTAACCGGAGGTGCACCCGAAATGAATCCGAATTTTAGGTGGTTTGTTGAAGAAGCTTCAAAAGCAGGGATCAAAGATTTTATTGTTCGCTCTAACCTTACTATTATTCTGGCGAACAAAAAATACCACGACCTACCAGAATTCTTCAAAAAATATAATGTTCACGTGGTTTCATCGCTTCCTTTTTATAAAAAGGAAAAAACGGATAAGCAGCGCGGAAATGGCGTGTTTGATAAATCTATCAAAGCTTTACAAATGCTCAACGCTGTGGGCTACGCACAACCAGACACCGAGCTAAAACTAGACCTGGTTTATAATCCCGCCGGAGCCTTTCTCCCTACTAACCAGCAAGCATTAGAACAGGATTTTAAAACCGCACTTAAAGAAGATTTCAATATAGATTTTGATAATCTTTTTGCCATTACTAATCTACCAATTAGTAGGTTTCTGGAATTTTTAATCGCTTCAGAGAATTATGAAGATTATATGTATGCGCTTGTAGAGGCTTATAATCCCGCTGCAGTAGAAAGTGTGATGTGTACAAATACCATTTCGGTAAGTTGGGATGGCTGGTTATACGACTGTGATTTTAATCAAATGTTAGAATTAAAAGTAGATAGTAAAGTGCAGCATATTAGCGATTACAACGAAGATTTGCTCAATAACAGGGAAATAAGAATTTCACAACATTGTTATGGCTGTACTGCAGGCGCTGGAAGTAGTTGCCAGGGAACAGTGGCATAATTTTCACTTCTTAAATTTTAAACTTTGAGTCCTAATCCTACCGAAACTTTATTAATTATCTTTACCAGGAATCCGGAACTGGGAAAAGTAAAAACCCGGCTTGCCAAAGATGTTGGCGATAAAACTGCTTTTAAAATTTATAATTTTTTGCTGCAACATACTGTTTCGGTTACTAGAAATCTTACTGTTAGCAAAGAAGTATATTATTCTGAAGCAATTGCCCAAAACGATATTTGGGACCCTGAGATTTATGCTAAAAAACTTCAGCAAGGAAAAGGGCTGGGAGAAAGAATGAAAAACGCCTTCCAGGAAGGTTTTAAAAATGGCTATAGAAATATTATAATTATTGGCAGCGATCTTTACGATTTGCAGCAGGATGATCTGGAAAAAGCCTTTCAATTACTTCATGAAAAAGATGCGGTAATTGGCCCGGCTACAGATGGCGGCTATTATTTACTGGGAATGAATCAACTCTTCCCTGAAGTTTTCCAGGAAAAAGAATGGGGAACCTCATCGGTACTGGAGGATACTTTAAAAAGTTTAAAAGGAAAAAATATCGCTTTGCTTGAAGCCAGGAACGATGTAGATTATTATTCAGATATTAAAGATCATAAAGATTTTCAGCAATTTTTCAAAAATTAAAAAATGATTAAAGAAATACAGGAAACTACTAAATACCTGAAGGAAAAAGGATTCGAAAATCCTGAAATTGGAATAATCCTTGGCACGGGCTTAGGCCAGCTATTAGAGGAGATAAAGATAGAAATTGAAGTTAGTTACAATCATATTCCGCATTTTCCAACCGCAACGGTAGAATTCCATAAAGGCAAATTAATTTTTGGAGAACTGGAAGGGAAAAAAGTAATGGTAATGCAGGGGCGTTTTCATATGTACGAAGGCTACACCATGCAAGATGTCACTTTTCCTGTGCGCATTATGCATCAGCTGGGAATTAAAAAACTCCTGGTTTCTAATGCTTCCGGTTCGGTTAATTTAGAGTTCAAAAAAGGTGAACTTATGCTGATTGACGATCATATTAATTTGCTGGGAGATTCACCTTTGGCTTTTAAAGGGGTTTCACAAATGGGCGAACGCTTTGTAGATATGAGCGCCCCTTATGATACCGAAATGAACCAAACTTTTGAGACAATTGCTAAAAAAGAAAGAATTACACTGCACAAAGGAGTCTACGCGGCACTTTTAGGCCCGCAATTAGAAACCCGTGCCGAATATAGAATGCTGCAGGTGTTGGGTGCAGATGCTGTAGGAATGAGTACCGTACCCGAAATTATCGTAGCCAACCATTTAAAATTGCCGGTTTCGGCTATTTCTGTAATTACAGATGAAGGAGATCCCGATAACTTAAAACCGGTAAATATTGACGAAATTATCGCAATGGCCGAAAAAGCAGAACCAAACATGATTACGCTGTTTAAAGAAGTAGTAAAATCTGTTTAAGCAAACTAGCTCGGAGCAAATTCAATAGGATATTTAAAAAATAAAACTTTAATTTCGAAGCAAGCCCTGGAGCTTTTAAATATCGATTATCTAGCAAATATGGAACACATCGTTATCATAGGAAATGGGATTGCAGGAATTACCTGTGCGCGGCATATCAGGAAGAATTCCGACGCAAAAATTACCGTAATTTCTGCGGAAAGCGAATATTTCTTTTCCCGTACCGCCCTTATGTATGTGTATATGGGCCATATGAAATGGAATCACCTAAAACCCTATGAAGACTGGTTTTGGGAGAAAAATAGGATTGAATTAAAAAAAGCCTGGGTTGAGACCGTAGATTTTGAAGAAAAAACCCTGCATTTTTCTTCTGAAGCAACGATGAACTATGATAAGCTGGTTTTGGCAACGGGTTCGGTTTATAATAAGTTTGGTTGGGAAGGTCAGGATTTAAAAGGTGTGCAGGGATTGGTTTCTAAACAAGATCTAGAGCTGCTGGAAAAAAATACGCAAAACTGCAAAAAAGCAGTTATTATTGGCGGCGGACTCATTGGCGTGGAACTCGCCGAAATGCTCAAAACGAGGAATATTGAAGTCACCTTCCTGATTAGGGAAGAAGCTTTCTGGCACAATATATTACCAATTCAGGATGCTGAAATGATCTCTAAACACATCAAGTCTCACGGTGTAGATCTTAGGGAGGAAACTGAATTAGATAGAATTACTGGAGATGAAAACGGAAGAGTCGAATCTATAATCACCAATTTCGGAGAAGAATTTGAGTGTCAATTGGTGGGACTTTGCACCGGGGTAAGACCAAATATAGATTTTCTTAAAAACTCTACATTGGAAACCGACAAAGGAATTCTAGTTGATGAATTTTTAAAAACCAACATTCAGGATGTCTATGCTATAGGAGATTGCGCCCAATTGAAGCAACCTCCTTCTCACCGTAAACCTATTGAAGCAGTTTGGTATGCCGGCCGTATGATGGGCGAAACCCTTGCACAAACCTTAACAGGCAATGAAATGAAATATAAACCGGGAAACTGGTTTAATTCAGCTAAATTCTTTGATATCGAATATCAGACTTACGGGAATGTTTCAGCAAAACCGGACGATAACGAAATGCATTTTCACTGGCAGCATAAAGATAACACCAAAGCTATTACTATCGCTTTTGAGGCGAATTCCAATAAATTCCTTGGAATAAACACCTTTGGAATTAGGATGCGCCATTCAGTTTTAGATCATTGGCTTAACGAAAACAGAAAAATAGATTATGTTCTGGCCAATCTAAAACAAGCTAATTTCGATCCTGAATTTTATACTCGTTACGAGAAAGACATTTTTAAAAGTTTTAAAGAGAATCTACAGAAAGCATGAGCAAAATAGAACATAACATGTCTCTCACGGCAGAAGCACCGGCAAAACTTTCTGCCACGCAAAGAATGGCCAGCGGCATAGGCCTTATTGGGCTTTTTATCTTGGTGCTTGCCCTGGCAAATGTAAATTTCCCGAATAAAACCTTGTTTCTAAGTTTATCTTTAGGTCTTATTGCAGTTGGCACTATAATTTTTGCAAACGACCTCTATTTAGGAAAACACGAAGGAATAAAAAATGATGGTGTTTGGTTTAAGTCCCTCAGCGGGCGTGGGTTTTGGGCCTGGATCCTGGGAATTACTCTTACGCTTTTTTACGTGGTATTATATTGGTATCCGCAATATTTAGGTTTAAATGCCGATGGCGAAAACACCGGAATCATCTCACTTTTTGATCCGTTAAGCCAATTCATTAGCGGAAATCCTGCCAGTCAATGGTTTGTTTACGGTACGCTTTACACGCTTGCCATTCTTATTTTTGGCTATAAATTCATTCTAAAATATCGCAATAATCGCTACGAAGTAATTCGCACCTTTTCGGTAATGTTCTTTCAGTTAGGTTTCGCATTTCTACTTCCCGAAATTTTAATTCGGTTAAATCAGCCTTACTATAATCCCGCTAATATCTGGCCGCTTAACTACGATCTGTTTACCGATTATAAGATCAACGAATTCCTTTCGGCAGGTAATGTTGGAGTAATTATGCTCGCTTTTGGTTTGATTTCCATCTTTGTAATCACGCCTATTTTAACTTACAAATACGGCAAACGCTGGTATTGCAGTTGGGTTTGTGGTTGCGGCGGACTTGCAGAAACCGCCGGCGATCCCTATCGTCACCTTTCTAATAAATCGCAATACGCCTGGAGGATAGAACGCTGGGTAATTCATAGCGTTCTAGTTTTTGTTACAGTAATGACCATCGCCGTTTTATATTCATTCTTAGGCGACAGCGCCAATGATTTCTGGCTTACAAAAGATGTTTTTCTATGGGGTACAGCCGGATTTCTTACTTTACTTTTTGCCGTAATTATGATCTTTAAACGAAAAGAATTGGCGAAGGATGCTAAATATGGTGCGATTGGTTACTTAGTGATAATCTTGTCAATAATAAGCCTCAATTATTTCAGCGGAAATGGGAATATCTTTTTCTTCGGTGGTTACCAGCTTCGGGAATGGTATGGTTTCTTAATTGGCGCAGCATTCTCAGGAGTTATTGGCGTAGGATTTTACCCGATTTTCGGAAGCCGGGTTTGGTGCCGCTACGGTTGTCCAATGGCGGCGATTTTAGGAATGCAACAACGTCTTTTTTCAAGATTTAGAATTACCACCAACGGTGGCCAATGTATTTCCTGCGGAAATTGCTCTACCTATTGCGAAATGGGAATTGATGTTCGTGCCTATGCTCAAAAAGGAGAAAATATAGTGCGTTCCAGTTGCGTTGGCTGCGGAATTTGTTCGGCAGTATGCCCACGCGGAGTTTTAAAACTTGAAAATGACGATATGGACGGACGCATAAATTCTGAAGAAGTGCTGTTAGGAAATGATGTTGATCTAATGGATTTAGTAAACCAGAAATCGAAGTAAATGCCGCAAAACAATCAGGAATCTCAAGGCAAGCAAACTACATTTAAATCAGAAAATATCTCCCTAAAAGAAGGTAAGCCTCAAAAAATCAATGCTTCTGAACGGATAAAGGTTATTATCCCGGCTTATAACGAAGAAGAATCCATTGCCAAAGTTATTTCAGAAATTCCTGAAATTGTTCAGGAAGTAATTGTGGTTAGCAACAATTCTACCGATGCTACTGAAGCAAACGCCAGCAAAGCGGGGGCTACTGTTTTAAAGGAAAGACGAAAAGGCTATGGCTATGCCTGTTTAAAGGGAATGGATTATATTTCAACCCTAGAAAACAAGCCAGACATTATTGTATTCCTCGACGGTGATTACAGTGATTTCCCTGTGGAATTAACTAAAATAATCGCACCAATTATTGAGGAAAACAAAGACATGGTTATTGGCTCCAGGGTAAAAAGATGGCGTGAAAAAGGTTCGATGACTTTTCCGCAGATATTTGGAAACTGGCTGGCCACTTCGCTAATGAAATTATTTTTTAACGCCAGGTTTACAGATCTGGGTCCTTTTAGAGCGATCAAATACCACAGATTACTGGAACTTGACATGGAGGACAAAACTTACGGCTGGACTGTAGAAATGCAATTAAAAGCCTTAAAAAAAGGATTTTCTTACACCGAAGTTCCGGTGCATTACAAAAACAGGATTGGTACCTCAAAAGTTTCCGGCACCGTGAAAGGTGCTATCTTTGCAGGAGTAAAAATCCTGTTTTGGATCTTTAAATATAGTTTTAAGTAATGGATTTAGCCATTATCATCATATATACATTTGCCCTGCTGCTTATTTTTTTCTACAGTATCTCGCAGCTGCAATTATTATTGAATTATCTTAAGGCAAAAAGAGAGGTAGATGCTTCAGAAAAATTTGATCTGAAGGACCCTGCCGAAACTCCTTTCATCACCATTCAGCTTCCTCTCTACAATGAACTTTACGTAGTAGAACGCCTGCTGAAAAATATCGCAAGAATAGAATATCCACGTGAAAAACTAGAAATCCAGGTTTTAGACGATTCTACCGATGAATCGGTGGAAAAAATCGAAATGCTGGTAAAACAACTCAAGCAAACCGGCCTCGATATTAAACATATCACCAGGAAAGATCGTAGCGGTTTTAAAGCCGGCGCTTTAAAAGAAGGTTTAAAAATCGCCAAAGGTGAGTTTATCGCCATTTTTGATTCCGATTTTCTACCTCAAAAAGACTGGTTGTTACAAACTGTGCCCTATTTCAAAAATCCTGAAATTGGCGTAGTACAAACGCGATGGGGGCATATTAATCGAGACTATTCCCTGCTTACTAAAATACAGGCTTTTGCTTTAGATTTTCATTTTATCCTGGAACAAACCGGCCGTAATTTTGGAAGGCATTTTATCAATTTTAATGGCACCGCGGGAATATGGAGGAAAGAATGCATTCTGGACGCGGGAAACTGGAGCGGAGACACCTTAACTGAAGACCTTGACCTAAGTTACCGCGCACAATTAAAAAACTGGAAATTTAAATACCTTGAAAATGTAGAAACACCGGCTGAATTACCGGTAGCGATAAGTGCTGCCCGTTCCCAACAATTTCGCTGGAATAAAGGTGCTGCGGAGAATTTTAAAAAAAATTTCAAAAAGTTGCTAAAAGATAAATCGGTTCCCTTTAGCACTAAATTTCACGCATTTTTCCACCTTCTAAATTCCAGTATGTTTTTAATCATCCTGGTGTTGGCAGTGTTAAGCGTTCCGGTATTATTTATTAAAAACAATAATCCGCTGTTTGGATGGTATTTCAATTTGGTGGCATTCTTTTTAGTAAGCACTGTAATTTTCTTTTTATGCTATTACGCTGCTTATGCCAGGATTCACGGGAAGAGCTTTAAAAGTTTTTTAAAGTTTATAGGGATGTTTTTCACTTTCTTTTCGGTAGCCATGGGATTTTCGGTTCACAATTCCCTGGCGGTTTTGGAAGGACATCTTGGTAAAAAGTCGGCTTTTATAAGAACTCCTAAATTCAATGTAAATTCAATAAAGGATTCCTGGAAAAACAATATTTATATTCAACAGAAATTCTCATTGAGCATCGCTGTTGAATTTATTCTATGGCTGTATTTTGGTTTCGGACTCTATAGTGCTTTTATGCTGAACGACTTTAGCCTGGCTATTTTTCACGTGATGCTATTTATAGGATTTGGTTTTGTGGTTTTTAGATCGGTGAGAATTTAAATTGTGATAATCAGATTTAAAGATTGTCATCGTCGTCATCCTGAACTCGTTTCAAGATCTAACTCAAAAAGAATATTAGAAGCTGGAACAAGTTCAGCTTGACGTATTATGAAAATAAAAATGTCAGATTTCTTTAAAAATCATAAATTTTCCATCCTGCTGTTTATAACAGCCATTGCTTTTTATTGGTCCTTCGCTTACGATCTAAACCGCGCTGATTTTATAAAATTAATTAGCCTTTATACCGGCTTGTTTTTTATCAGTTTTAAGCTTATTCAGTTAGAAAAAA
>DATFJA010000028.1:0-2330 GCA_035269545.1 Salegentibacter sp. | reverse complement strand
CTGACGAGTATCGAAAAAGGTAAGAATTCGAATTTCCTTACCATTAAATTCGTAGTACATTGAGATCTGTTTAGTAATTACACACCTTCTTAAACCATTTACTTTTTCAGATTCCGGAAAACTTTCCGGTTCTTGTTTTATAATTTGAAGATAGTCATCTAAACGCTTAATAAAATTTGTCTTCACTTTTAAAGACCATTCCACTAATAAGTATTCAAGAAGAGCTTCTAATTTTTTTTCCGCAATTGGAGAAATTACAACTCTTCTATTCATTATCTATGTTTACTTATAAAAGCCTCGTAATCGGTATAATTTCCATCTTCAATTTGACTTCTTGCGGTTTCGATCTCTTTTTTCTGGTCAGAATTTAATTCATCCCAAAAATCAGTCGAGGTTTCCTTTTTAAAGATTTTCTTTATAGATCGAATAATCTCAGGATCGTTGGTGCTTAACAACAATTTTGCTAATTCTATTTTTTCCGTTTGAAGATCCATACCTAATAAGTTTATAATAAAAATACGAAACCCTGTTTAATTAGATTCATATTTAGATGTTTAAAAAGAGCTTCGGGACAGCATGACGTGAAAACAACGACATCCTGAAATTGTTTCAGGATCTAAATGAAAATACCCAGATTCTTCGGGATAGCTTAACCTTGATGCCGTTTTCGTCATTCTGAACTCGTTTCAGAATCTAGGTTGAATAAAATTCAATTCACCCTAAAACACCGTTATAAAAACAACTTAGATGCTGAAATAAATTCAGCATGACGTGAAACCAAAACGTCACGCTGAACTTAATTTTTTACTTCTCCTCCTGCCCTTTTACAAAAGACTCCATAACTTCCTGGCTTACGCCCATATTAGCGAAACCACCATCGTGGAAAAGGTTTTGAAGTGTTACTTTTTTAGTAAGATCAGAGAACAAGCTTACGGTATAATCGGCGCACTCTAATGCGGTTGCATTGCCAAGCGGCGACATTTTTTCAGCATAAGCTATAAATCCGTCAAATCCTTTTACACCCTGTCCCGCAGTTGTTGGGGTTGGCGATTGTGAAATCGTGTTCACTCTTACTTTGTGATCTTTTCCGAAGAAATAACCAAAGCTACGAGCAATAGATTCTAAAAAGGCTTTATTATCGGCCATATCATTATAATCAGGGAATACACGTTGTGCAGCCATATAGCTAAGGGCTACAATACTTCCCCACTCGTTCATTGCTTCTTTTTTGTAAAGCACCTGCATAGTTTTATGGAAAGAAACCGCAGAAATATCCCAGCCTTTTTGGGTGAAATCGTAATTCTGCTCTGTATAATGGTTTCCTTTTCTTACGTTTACCGACATCCCGATAGCGTGAAGTACAAAATCTATTTTTCCGCCAAGAATTTCCATAGATTTTTCAACCAGGTTTTCCAGGTCTTCAATTTTAGTGGCATCAGCAGGAATAACTTCAGCACCTGTCTTTTCAGCCAATTCCTTAATAGTTCCCATTCTTAAAGCGATAGGAGCATTAGTAAGTACAAACTCACCGCCCTCTTCCTTAATACGTTCAGCGGTTTTCCAGGCGATAGAATTCTCGTCTAAAGCGCCAAAAATAATTCCTTTTTTTCCTTTTAACAGGTTGTATGACATAGTGATATATTTTTTCTTGGTTGTTAGCCCATAAATTAGCTCTGTTCAAGAGAATTTAATGGGAAAATAGTTAAATCTCGATTATCGGGTAAATATAATAAAATTACTTTCAGGCCATAGATTTAATCCAGAAGCGCACGTGCGTGAGCCCGCGCCGATTCTCCAATATTTTTCCCGCCCAGCATCATTGCCAGTTCCTCTACCCGCTCAGCATCTTTTAATTCCTCGATCTTGGTAGTAGTGGCATTAGCTGAATCTTCTTTGAATATTTTAAAGTGACTATTTCCTTTACCGGCAATTTGCGGCAGGTGGGTAATAGCGATTACCTGCATGGAATTCCCCATACGTTGTAAGATGCCAGCCATTTTTTGCGCAATATCTCCAGAAACCCCGGTATCGATTTCGTCAAAAATAATTGTAGGAAGTTTACTCTGTGCTGCAAGAATGCTTTTTACTGCCAGCATTATCCTTGAAAGCTCACCACCGGAAGCCGCTTTTTTAATTTCTTTAAAGTCTCCGCCTTTATTCGCCGCCAGGTACCAGAATAATTCATCCTGCCCGTTAGCAAGAAAGTTTCCTGATTTTTTCAGCTCTATTTGTAATCGGGCGTTCGGCATTCCAAGGTCGTCCAATAAAGTCTCGGCTTCTTTGATAAAGGTCGGGATAATTGCCTTTCGCTTTTCATGAAGTTTTTTAGC
>DATFJA010000027.1:0-14127 GCA_035269545.1 Salegentibacter sp. | reverse complement strand
AGTATCCATGTAGATGTCATGGATCTTTTAAATAAACAAATTGAAAAAGAAGCACACTCCTCATCGGCCTATTTAGCAATGGCCTCCTGGTGTGACCATAACGCCCTTTCTTATAGCGCAGATTTTTTCTACGAACAGGCTTCGGAAGAAAGAGAGCATATGATGAAGATCTTTAGATACATTAACGATAACGGCGGAACTGCTTTTTCTCCTGAAGTTGGTGGTGTAAACCACGATTTTAAATCCTTGGAAGAAATCTTTGAAACCGCTTTAGATCAGGAAATAGCTATCACCAAATCCATACACAACCTTGTAGGAAAATGCCGAAAGGTAAACGATTATACTACAGAGTATTTTCTACACTGGTTTATCCAGGAACAAATGGAAGAAGAACAAACTATGCGCCGTGCGCTTGAGTTGTTCGACCTTATGGGAACCGATGTTCTTGGACTTAAATTACTGGACGAGCGTATCCCACAAATTAGGGAAAAGCGCCCTGAATAAGACCCTTAATAGACGTCATCCTTAATTTATTTCAGGATCTAGGTTGATATAAACTACAAATTTAGCTTAACGAGAAAAGTCATTACAGGAAAAAAGAAAACCCGCTTCTGTTGAAGCGGGTTTTCTTTTATAAATTTTCCGAAGAAATATTTTCGAAATTAATCTCTTCCCATATAAATACTAAGAAAGTAAAGCAAGGTTGCTAAAGAACCAACTGCGGCTACCACATAAGTTCTTGCGGCCCATTTTAAGGAATCTTCGGCAGCTTCATGCTCCTGGCCCGAAACCATATTTTCGTTTTCTAACCAGGCCAAAGCGCGTTTACTGGCATCATATTCTACCGGTAGTGTTATAAAACTAAACAAGGTTCCCAATCCGAACATAATAATTCCTAAAAGCAAAACTGTACTGCCAATAGCCGTTGTAGCCATAAGGACTAATCCTCCAAAAATCACCCACTGCGAAAACCTTGAGGCCACGCTTACCACAGGTACCAACTGGCTTCTCATCGTTAACCAGCTATAAGCATTTGCGTGTTGAATGGCGTGACCGGTTTCGTGAGTGGCTACTGCCGCCGCTGCTGCATTTCTCTGACTATAAACACCTTCTGAAAGATTAATGGTCTTTTTTTGAGGATTGTAATGGTCGGTAAGCATTCCAGGGGTAGAAATAACCTTCACATCATTAATATTGTTATCACGCAACATTTTTTCGGCAAGCTCTTTACCGCTCATCCCATTTGCCAAGTGAACTTTTGAGTATTTTTTAAACTTACTCTTTAATTTATTACTTACATACATACTCACTATAAAAATGAGTCCGGCAATTATATAGTATCCTAACATAGTTTATCAATTTTTTACTAAATCAAAGGTAGCAAAAACCTCGCCATTTCAATTTATAAGCCATGCCTGACGTTCTTAAAAATCCTCACATAATTTTAACTGTATTCAACCTTCCTCTTCAACAAAAAAATTAGTAATTAGCGGAAGATTGATTGTGAATATGTTATTTTTCAATTTAAGATATTACCTATATTTGCACCAATCACTACAACAAGACTATGCAGTACAAAAGAATACTTTTAAAATTATCGGGAGAGGCATTAATGGGACAACGCCAATATGGCATAGACCCCGATCGATTGGCAGAATATGCTGAAGAGATCAAACAAGTTACCGATAAAGGTATAGAGGTAGCCATAGTTATTGGAGGCGGAAATATCTTTAGAGGTGTTGCCGGAGCCAGCAAAGGAATGGATCGCGTTCAGGGTGACCATATGGGAATGCTTGCAACTGTTATTAACGGGCTTGCATTGCAAAGTGCGCTGGAAGATGCCGATGTACAAACCAGGTTACAATCTGCCGTGAAAATAAATGAAGTAGCCGAACCTTTTATTAGAAGAAAAGCTATTCGCCATTTAGAAAAAGGCCGTGTGGTGATCTTTGGAGGTGGAACGGGAAATCCTTATTTCACAACAGATTCTGCTGCGGTTTTAAGAGCTATTGAAATTCACGCCGATGTTATCTTAAAAGGAACCCGCGTAGATGGAATTTACAATGCCGATCCTGAAAAAGACAAGCAAGCGACAAAGTTCGATTTTATTTCTTTTGACGATGTGATTAGAAAAGGTCTAAAAGTAATGGATACTACTGCTTTCACCTTAAGCCAGGAAAACGAGCTGCCAATTATTGTTTTTGATATGAATACTCCCGGAAATCTTCTAAAAGTAGTTACCGGCGAAAGAATAGGTACAAAAGTTAATTTATAAAGTTTTATTACGCTCAACTAATATTTTAAAAATGGAAGACGAAATTGAATTTATTATAGACACCGCCAAGGAAAATATGGACAAGGCAATTGAACACTTAAAGAAACAATTGCAAAATATTCGGGCAGGTAAAGCTAACCCGGCTATGCTTGGTAGTGTAATGGTAGAATATTATGGAGCTCAAACTCCTCTTCAACAGGTTGCTAATGTCAACACACCAGATGCCCGAACTATTTCTATTCAGCCTTTTGAGAAAAGCCTGATTAAGGATATTGAAAAAGGTATTATGCTGGCAAACCTTGGTTTTAACCCAATGAACAATGGGGAGAGTGTAATTATAAATGTACCACCATTAACCGAAGAGCGCCGTAAGCAACTTACAAAACAGGCAAAAGCGGAAGCTGAAGATGCTAAAATTGGAGTAAGAAACGACCGGAAATCTGCCAACAATGAACTTAAGAAACTGGATATCTCTGAAGATTTACTTAGAGATGCTGAAAATGAGGTTCAGGAATTAACCGATGCTCATATTACCAGAATCGACACTATTCTTGAGAATAAGGAAAAGGAAATTATGACTATATAATAGAAAGTCATTTTCTCTTGTTATTTTAGAGGCTGTTTGAAAATTAATTAACGTCTTTACGAACGAAGTGAAGTAATCTCTAAATGGATTACCGATATTTAGATTGCTTCGTACCTCGTAATGACGGCTATTAGAAACTTTCAAACAGCCTCCTTTATTTTGGGGCTTTATCAAATTGGTTCAAAATCCAGAGAAAACTATGCGTTATTCGTTATTGCTTATTTTCCTGCTCTTTTCAGGCATTAGCTTTGCCCAACAAGAACTTGAAGGCAGGATTATAAATAAGCAAACCGGTGAACCACTCGCCTATGCAAAAATTGAATACGATGAAAAAGAAAGCCTAAGCAAAATAGACGGTAGTTTTTCGCTCACTCTCACGAAAGACCAAACCGAACTTACTTTCTCCTATATAGGCTTCGAACCTCAAAATTTTACAGTTTCAAAGGATGTTGAATACATCAGGGTGAAATTAACACCAAGGATCGAGTCGCTTAAGCCTGTCACTATTTCTTCAGAAAAAAATAAAGCTAATGACGTCATTCAAAAAGCTATTGTTCGCAAAGCACAAAATGACCCCGAAAAAAAACTCAATAGCTTTAACTATAAAAACTACAACAAGTTTATTATAGACAATGAAGCCAGTAAATTCGAAATGCAGAGTGACAGTACCAATCTTGAATTAAGCACTGTTATAAATTCTGGGGCAAGCTATTTTTCTGAAAAAATATCCAGGTTTTATTTCTCTCAAAAACATGGCTTAAAGGAAGAGGTTTTAGCTTTAAAAAATGTAGGATTTGAAGAACCCATTTACGAGATCCTTCTTCTTTCTGTGAATCCGTTTTCGCTTTACCATAAAGATTTTCGCGTCTTTGAAACCGATTATGCCGGACCTCTTCAAAAATCTGCTTTCAAAAATTACGATTTTAAGATACTTGATACCACTTCTACTTCCCGGCCGGCTTACGTTATTTATTTCAAACCAAAAAGGCAACGCGCCGTCGCTGGTTTAGAAGGAGTTCTTTATTTAGACACCCAAACATTCGCCATCCAGAAAGCCAAAGCGCAACTTTTAGGAGGCGTAAAACTGGAAATAGACCAGGGATATCAATATTTTCCTGAAGAGAAATTATGGTTTCCGAAAACTCAAAAGATTACGATTCGCCCGGGAAATGGCGATAAATCGATTTCTATCTTTGGCGGAAGAATATCCTCCGGGACCGTTCAAAAAAAGAAATCAATCCTGAACAATATACTCGCCTCCGGAAAGACAGATCCTAATTTGTACCTAACCACCACGAGTACAAATTTTGATATTCAGTTAAATTCTGAAGAAAATTTAGAAACTTCCGCCGAAATTGTGGTAAAACCCGAAGCCAACTCCCGTCTGGAAGAATTTTGGCAAAGAAATAGGACTGAAGCACTTACCGCTGAAAACAAGCTCACACAAAAGCGTGCAAAAAGACTTATAAAAGAAAAGAAAATTGAAGAAAAAATAAGCCTCAATAGATCAATTTCCTCTGGCTATTATCCAGTGGGTTTCTGGGATTTTTCTCTGGGGAAATTTTATAAATTCAATAATTACGAAGGGATTAGATTGGGAGTTGGCGGAAAAACCAATGAGAAAATCTCAGATAAATTCAGTATAAACGGCTTTCTGGGTTATGGTACTAAAGATGAAGTTTTTAAATATAACCTGGGCACTTCAGTATATCTGGATAAAGCTACCGAAACCCATTTCAAACTTAATTACACCCGCAATATTATTGAAACCGGAAGTTTCAATTATTTACAAGGAAAGGATGATTTTTCTATTATAGAACCACGTTTCGTAAATATCAAATTCTTCTATGAGCATAGAACTATTAGCAGTGGCTTAACTCATAGATTTGGCTCAAATTTTAATACCGAGGTTCAGCTTTCTAAAAGTGATATCTCTCAAACCAGGGATTATAGTTTTCTATTAAACGGCAAGGAATTCTCTGAGTATACACTCTCAGAAGCTACGTTTTCTTTCCTATGGCGACCATTTTCCAAATTCTTAAAAACACCAGGGACTACTAAGCTGTTAGAAAAAGGCTACCCGAAGTTCACGGGACAAATTACAAAAGGGATTTCCGGGGTTTTTGGTGGTGATTTTGATTATACCAAATTCGGTCTATTGATGGAATACGAAATTGAAAGAATTAACCAATCCCGAACCGAAATCATCCTTGAAGGAAATTATGCGACAGGCGAAGTCCCGCTTACCCATTTATTCCATGCGCTACCAAATAGCCCCCGTAGAGATGGTATCCTCAACAGGTTTTCTGTAGCTGGGAGACGCAGTTTTGAGACGATGTTTTACAATGAATTTTTTAGCGACAAACAGGCGATGCTCCATATTAAACACCAATTAAGACCGATAAATATCCACAGGTTAATTCAGCCGGAACTGGTTTTTATATCACGTCATGTTATTGGAGATATCAGTAATCCGGAAAGGCATAGTATTGAATTTAAAAGTTTGAATCAAGGATACCATGAATTTGGAGCAGAGTTACAAAAGATACTTTTAGGCTTTGGTTTGGGAGCCGCCTATAGATATGGACCTTACAGTCTACCAAGCTTCGATGAAAACTTTGCCTTTAAATTCACTTTTCATTTAGATATTTAAGTCAGCGCTACTTTAGTCGCTTAAGGCCTGATAAATAGGCTTGCTTTTTATACCTTTGCGCTCGCTTAAAACCTTCCCATGGCCAAGATTTTTAGTTTCGGATTCTGGAATTCAATTGCGCGATTAATTTTGCGGAACAGGATTTTAATACTTTTACTTATTATTGCCACTACGGTATTTTTGTCTACCCAATGGGAAAATATGCGTTTTTCCTATACCGAAGCTAATCTTTTACCAGATGATCACGAAGACAATATTGCTTATAACGAGTTTTTAGATAAATTCGGCGAAGAAGGAAATGTTGTACTTCTTGGGGTTAAAGACTCAGCGCTTTTTAATCCCGATAATTTCCAGGCCTGGAAAGAAATTACCAGGAATCTGGAATCAAACCCGGCAGTAGATTATGCGATTTCGATTAGCAATCTTCAACAGTTGAAAAAGTTTGAAGACCCCAGCCGATTTGAAATGGTTCCTTTTATTTCTGAAGAAAATCCTACTAAGGAAGAACTGCAACAATATCAGGAGGAACTTTATAATCAACTTCCTTTTTATGAAAACCTGGTTTATAGTTCAAACTCCAATACGGTACAGTCGGCGATCTATTTGAATAAGGAAATTGTAAACTCAAAAGAGCGAAAAATCTTTGTGATTGAAGAGTTGCAACCGCTTATCACTAATTTTGAGGAAAAAACTGGTATAGACGTAAAAGTCTCCGGGATGCCTTATATAAGAACCTTGAATGCCCAAAATATTATTGACGAAATTGGGCTGTTTATCCTGGCAGCACTTGCTGTCACCTCGCTCATCTTCTTTTTCTTTTTTAGATCTATTCGAGCAACTATTATTTCCATGATCACGGTTTGTATTGGAGTAATGTGGGCTTTTGGGGTAATTGGTTTATTGCATTATGAAATTACAGTGCTTACAGCACTTATTCCACCGCTGATAATTGTAATCGGGATTCCCAATTGTATTTTCCTAATCAATAAATACCAACAGGAAATAAAAAAACATGGAAACCAGGCCAAATCTTTACAACGGGTAATCACTAAAGTGGGAAATGCCACCTTGATGACCAATATTACCACGGCTTCGGGTTTTGCTACATTTATACTTACCGATAGTAAACTTTTAAAGGAATTTGGTACTGTGGCTTCCATAAATATCGTTGCCATATTTATTCTAAGCTTATTGATAATTCCTATTATCTACAGCTATATGAAATTGCCAAAACGCAAACACCTAAAACATCTTAATAAGCGTTGGATAGGTGGTTTTGTAGGCTGGATGGAGCAAATGGTAAGACATCATCGTATTAGCATTTATATAATTTCAATTGTCCTACTAGTAGCTAGTATAATTGGAATTTACACCATAAAAATATCAGGTAGTTTATTGGAAGATATGCCTGAAGAAGCAGAGTTCTTCCAGGATATAAAATTCTTTGAAAAGGAATTTGACGGCGTGATGCCTTTAGAAATTCTTGTAGATACCAAAAGGAAGAATGGTGTGCTTAAATCTTCTACGCTTAAGCGCATGGAAGAATTACAAAATCATCTTGCTGAAATTCCGGAGTTCTCCCAACCTATTTCGGTAACCCGACTTGTAAAATATTCTAAACAGGCTTTTTATAATGGCGAGGCTAAATACTATCAACTGCCGAGTTCCCAGGAACAAAATTTCATTATGCCCTATGCTAAAAGCTTTTCTTCAAATGAAAATCTTCTGAATTCCTATGTGGATAGTACCGGTAGATACGCCAGGATCACTACCTATATGAAAGATATCGGTACCGACAAAATGGAAGACCTGGAAGAAGATCTTTGGCCAAAAATCAATAAGATTTTCCCTGAAGAACGCTACGAGGTCTCTATGACAGGAAAAGCGCTCATCTTCCAGAAAGGAACTAACTATTTGGTGAAAAATCTTGTGATCTCCCTTTCCCTGGCCATCTTATTAATTGCCTTGCTTATGGCGTGGATGTTTAGGTCTTTTAGGATGATTATTGTATCGCTGGTTCCTAACTTATTGCCACTTTTAGTAACCGCAGGAATGATGGGCTTTTTAGGAGTACCCATAAAACCTTCTACGATCCTTGTTTTTAGTATCGCTTTCGGAATTTCGGTAGATGATACTATTCACTTTTTGGCGAAGTACAGGCAGGAACTCAAAGCCAATAATTGGAAAATCAAACGTTCGGTTTATGCAGCTTTACGCGAAACCGGTGTGAGCATGTTTTACACTTCAATCGTGCTGTTTTTCGGTTTTTCGGTTTTTATGATTAGTAGTTTTGGCGGAACTGTTGCCCTTGGTGGTCTCGTTTCAGCTACCCTGCTTTTCGCAATGCTCGCTAATTTACTATTACTGCCTTCATTGTTACTTTCATTAGAGAAAAACATTGCCAACAAAAAGGTACTGAAGGAACCGGCAATGAAAATTATTGACTCCGAAGAGGACGAAGATGAAATTGGACAAGAAGAATCTAACACTTCAGAAAGATAATCAAGAACCTCGCGGTAAGCCCGTAAAGTCTGAGGCGAAAAATTATATTTTTAATTTGCGCAGGCCTCCAGGAAATTAAACCCTCTGGAGGGATTAATAAAAACAAGCTTGCTTTGCAGGCTGAAGCGGAAAAATTATATTTGTTTTTTCTAAAATCTTACATAAATGATACAAGCAAAAATTGCTGAAATATTAGACAGCAATCAATTCCTACAGGAATTTGAGGTGAACGGCTGGGTACGTTCTTTTAGGAGCAATCGCTTTATTGCCTTAAACGATGGTTCTACCATCAATAACCTGCAATGTGTAATAGATTTTGAAAATTTTGACCAGGAGGAACTCAAAAGAATCACCGTTGGTTCGGCGATTTCGGTAAAAGGTACGCTGGTTGAAAGCCAGGGGAATCAACAACGAGTTGAAATTGAAGTAAAAGAATTTAAAATTCTTGGAGATGCGAATCCGGAAGAGGTAAAACTCACCATTCTTTCTCCAAAACGCCATAGTCTTGAAAAACTGAGAGAGCAGGCTCATTTAAGAGTCCGCACCAACACTTTTGGGGCTATAATGCGCGTACGATCTAAATTATCTTTTGCGGTGCACAGTTATTTTCAACAAAATAACTTCCATTATGTAAACACTCCAATTATTACCGGAAGTGATGCCGAAGGAGCCGGCGAAATGTTTAGGGTGAGTGCTTTAGATATGGCAAACCCGCCAAAGAAAGAAGATGGTAGCATCGATTTTAGTGAAGATTTCTTCGGAAAAGAAACCAATTTAACCGTTTCAGGACAGTTGGAAGGAGAAGCCTATGCAATGGGACTTGGGCAGATCTATACTTTCGGACCTACTTTTAGAGCTGAAAATTCCAATACTTCGCGTCATTTAGCCGAATTCTGGATGATAGAGCCAGAAGTTGCTTTCTGCGACCTGGACGGCAATATGGATTTGGCCGAAGATTTCATAAAATATATTTTAAAATATATTCTAGAAAACTGCCAGGACGATCTTGAATTTTTAGATAAGCGTTTCAAAACAGAAGAAGAATCCAAACCAAAAGCAGAACGCAGCGGAATGGGATTAATGGAAAAACTTCACTTTGTAATAAATAACAATTTTAAGAGGGTAAGCTATACTGAAGCTATAGAGATCCTTAAAAATAGTAAACCTAACAAGAAAAAGAAATTCAACTATATCATTGAAGAATGGGGTGCCGATCTGCAAAGCGAGCACGAACGCTTTTTGGTGGAAAAACATTTTAAATGTCCGGTAATTTTATTCGATTACCCGGCAAATATCAAGGCTTTTTATATGCGCCTTAACGAAGATGGCAATACCGTAAGAGCCATGGATATTCTTTTCCCGGGAATTGGGGAAATTGTGGGTGGATCGCAAAGAGAAGAACGTTTAGATGTACTTCAAAGCAAAATGAAAGAATTAAATATTGACGAAAAAGAATTGTGGTGGTACCTGGAGACCCGTAAGTTTGGAACCTGCGTGCACAGTGGATTCGGACTTGGGTTTGAAAGACTAGTACAATTCGTTACAGGAATGGGAAATATACGTGATGTAATTCCTTTCCCCAGAACTCCGCAAAACGCCGAGTTTTAAGATATTTCAAAACCTCACAAGCTTTCAAAACTTGTGAGGTTTTTATATTCCTGTCTACGTCATCCTGAATTTATTTCAGAGCCTGCCCCGAAATTTATTCGGGGATCTAATTTGATTAAAAATTTAAACCATGTTAGAAGCTGAAACAAGTTCAGCTTGACGAAAGCTTTATGAATTTTTTATTTTTTAATAACCACCTATCCATTGAAAATTAAAGAAACCCATATTGTTCCCACAATAACTGAAAAGATCAGATTGCAGGAATATGCGGTTTCCATCTTTGCATCGCTTCCAACCAAAAGTTCACTTAAAAAAGCTTTAAAAAAAGAGCTTATCCTTTTAGATGGCCAACCGGCAAAAACTTCAGACTGGATTAAAGAAGGCCAAAAAATTGAACTTCTTGAACCTGAAAAACAGAAAAAGAAAGTTTTCACCTTAAAACTAGAGATTATTTTTGAGGATGAATATCTTGCGTTAATCCATAAACCTGCGGGTATTCCCACCAGCGGAAATTATTTTAAAACCATAACTAACGCACTGCCATTTAATTTAAACCCATCCAATCAAAAAGATGCTTTACCGGCTCCTTTGCCTGTACATAGATTAGACAACCCAACTTCCGGAATATTACTAATTGCAAAAAGTAAAGCTGCACAGGTGGCTTTAAACCGAATTTTTGAAGAGAAGAAAATCCAAAAAAGCTATCACGCGCTTGTCTTTGGAACAATCCCGGATTCGCTTATTTTGAAAAATCCCATTGAAGAAAAAAATGCGGAAACCAGGATTGAAATGATAGAACATTTTGAGATTAAAAATGAGAAATTTAGTTTATTAAAAGCATTTCCAAAAACGGGTAGAACTCATCAAATAAGAATTCATTTAGCCGAAAATGGCAATCCAATTGTAGGGGATAAACTTTATGGAAAATCTTCAGAAGAAATAAAAAAAGGCGGCTTGTATTTAGCGGCAACCGGGCTGGAATTCCTACATCCTGTCAACAAAGAAGCGATGCATTTCGAGCTGGAAATTCCGAAGAAATTCAGAGAAATTAAGAAACTCGCTCAGGATACTTAACAAAATTTTACCACAATCATTTACTGTGCCAAAGGCTGTATAGCTTTGTTTTGCCTATTTTTGTAGTAAACCCTCCCGATATTTTTTCGGGAATACTAATAGGAGACAACAAACACTTCAACCCGGCGTTGAATATTTTAGATCTCACTTAGTAAGTAAAGCAAAATAAGTTTTATGCTTAAACAGCAATTAAATCTCAAATTATCCCAAAAGCTTTCGCCGCAGCAAATACAGCTGATGAAGCTTATACAACTTCCTACGCAAGCTTTTGAGCAGCGTATAAAACAGGAGCTGGAGGAAAATCCGGCTTTAGAAGATGGTAAGTTGGAATCCAAGGATGAATACGAGGAGTATGAAGACGACTATAAGGACAGAGAACGGGAAGATGAAGGAACCGAATCTATAGAAGCTGAAATTGATGTAGATGAATACCTGAGTGATGATGAGATACCCAATTATAGGCTTCAGGCCAATAATTATAGTGCAGACGATGATGAAAAAAGTGTCCCTTATGCAGCAGGAACTTCTTTTACACAATATTTAACTACACAATTAAGCACACTTAGGTTTGATGAAACCGAAGAAAAAATAGCTGCATTCCTTGTTGGAAGTGTAGATGAAAGCGGTTACTTAAGAAGGGAATTACAGGATGTGGTAGATGACCTGGCTTTTACCCAAAATATTTATACTGATGAAGATTCGGTAGAAAAAGTACTAAAAAAGGTGCAGGAACTGGATCCTGCAGGCGTAGGCGCAAGATCTCTTCAGGAATGCCTACTTATTCAATTAAGACGAAAAGAGCCCACAAAGGCCGTAGAATTAGCCGAGGATATCCTTGATCGCTCTTTTGACCAATTCAGCAAAAAGCATTACACCAAAATAATTTCCAGGCACGATATTTCTGAAGACGAACTCCGGGAAGCTATAGATGTAATTGAACATCTAAACCCAAAACCGGGAGGTTCTTATTCCGGAAACACAAGAATGGTGGAACACGTAATTCCAGATTTTACCATAAAAATTGTAGATGGAGATTTAGAATTGAGCCTTAATGGCAGAAATGCCCCGCAAATGCATGTTTCCCGTGATTATAGCGATATGCTCAAAGGCTACAAGGAATCTAAGGAAAAAACGAAAGCTCAGAAAGATGCGGTAATGTTTATTAAACAGAAACTGGATGCCGCGAAATGGTTTATTGAAGCAATCCAGCAAAGGCAACAAACCCTTATGGTAACCATGAGCTCTATTATGAATTACCAGAAAGAATATTTCCTTAGCGGGGACGAGCGAAACCTTAGACCTATGATCTTAAAGGATATCGCAGACGAAATAGAAATGGATGTATCTACAGTCTCCAGGGTAGCCAACAGTAAATATGTTGACACGCCTTACGGCACTAAGCTGATTAAAGAATTCTTCTCTGAATCTATGAAAAACGATCAGGGCGAAGATGTTTCTACACGTGAGATAAAAAAGATCCTGGAAATGTCTATAGAAGAAGAAGACAAGCGCAAGCCACTTACCGATGAGAAACTTGCAAAAGTTTTAAAAGACAAAGGTTACCCGATAGCGCGCCGAACAGTCGCAAAGTATAGAGAGCAATTAGATATATCGGTTGCAAGGCTTCGAAAAGAGATTTAATGAGATTCCTTTTAAAAAGCGCTTCTTTTATTTTTCATCCGCTATGGCTTCCTCTGGCAGGCAGTTTATTGTATTTCATATTCACTCCAAGGTTTTTTCCCGAGGGTGTAATACAAGCAAAATTGTTAGCTATATCCATACTTACCATTTTTATCCCGGTAGTTTTTTATTTTTTGTTGAAAAATCTCGGAAAAGCGCAATCCGTATTTTTAGTGGAAGTGAAAGAAAGGAAATGGCCTTTACTTTTCTATGCCATTTTGATAACCATGGTTCTCAACCAGATTTTAAATGCATATAATTATGCCGCACTCTATTACTATTTCACGGGTATTCTCTTCGCAACAATATTAGCTTTTGTGCTGGTAGTTTTCGAAATAAAAGCGAGTCTACACATGATGGGACTAGGCGGCCTTTTAGTCTTTCTCATTGGTATAAGTTTAAATTTTAAAATAAACCTGACTTATACAATTAGCTTTTTAATACTTGCTCTTGGCTTGACTGCTTCCTCTAGAATTTATTACAAAGCCCATACGATCAACGAGCTAATATTAGGACTCGTTTGTGGCATTTTAACTCAAATTCTCGTATTAAACCTATGGCTATAAAATATAGAACATAAGCCCCGCTCTAAATACTGAGACATCTATAGTCTCTCCATTTATTTGAGCATCTGGAAATAGGGAATTAAGACTATAATAGATATGAAAATTAAAAGTATTATAGCCAAAAGTGAAGGTGGCTCCCATCCGGAAACGATCTAATTCTGGAACTTGAGTTTGAACAACCTGGTTACCGGGCTGTACAAAGTTGCTTTTAAAATAATAGATATACCCCAGTCTTAAGCCGGTATAAATTCTCCAAAACTTATACGTTTCAGCCGTAGATGTACGCCAACGAAATTCTAATGGCGCTTCTATGAGTTGTGTAGAAAATCTATTGGTACTATAATCTATATCGTTAGTCAATTGTCTAAAAATACTTTCTCCCGCTTCATCCTCTCCTATAAAAAGATTTTGACTGTAGCTGTTTAAAGACCAGCCTAAGCCGATTGCAAGAGCAATATTGCGTCGCTCGTTAAGAGGAAAATCTCTTGTAAATCCTGCGTGAATTCCTCCAGAAAACCCGGACTGGGAAATAGCATCAGGTTTATTACTTATGAGATTAAATGTCACCCCCACGTAAAATTGATCTTCCCGATACAAACTGTCTATTACCGAAGGTACAGAATCAGGAATACGTTCAAGTCTATCCTCTCTTTCAGTTTGAGCCGATAGAGAAAGACCAGTAATAAATAAACCAAAAAACGCTATAAATAGTTTGTTCATTTTTAAACCACGAGTATGTTGAGTTTAAATATAAAAAAACATCCTGCCAAATATTTAAATTCAGACAGGATGTTTATACAGTTTTGAAAAAATGACCTATTGGTCTTTATTGCATATTTTGTAATGCTTCACCTTCCTTGGTTGTATAGTTGATTTTAAGAGCTTCAGCTTTTCTCAATTCTTGCTTGATGTCTGAAACTAATCCCATATTTGTTTCTTCATCTACCTTAAGGGCAGTTGTAAGATATGGAATCAACTCTTCTCGTTTAGTTTCTCTTTCAGAAAAGATAAACTGTTGTACTTCGCCAACACTGGCAAACTTATCGTTTAACTGGATCCTTGCTTCAGAACCAAATCTTTCCTGATATCTTGGGCTAGGCTTCCCTGCATAGATATACATAACGAGATCTTTCTTATCGAGCTTCTCAACCTGATCGGCGAATGGTAATTTATTTTGTACCAT
>DATFJA010000026.1:0-2312 GCA_035269545.1 Salegentibacter sp. | reverse complement strand
GCGGCAATTTTCGCCTATTGTTTAAATGCTGAAAATGTGACTATCTGGAAAGATGTGCCCGGGGTTCTAAATGCCGATCCCCGTGCTTTCAAAGATCCAGAATTGCTCCAGCATATTTCTTATGAAGAAGCCATAGAGCTTGCTTTTTATGGCGCTTCGGTAATTCACCCAAAAACCTTACAGCCTCTTCAACAAAAGGAAATACCGCTGTTCGTAAAACCTTTTTTAAAGCCGGAAAGCGAAGGAACCAGAGTGGGAAAAGGAGAACTAATTTTTCCTGAAATCCCCTGTTTCATTGTAAAAAAAGACCTGGTTTTAATTTCGCTCTCCACCCTGGACTTTTCTTTTATGGTAGAAGAAAACATCAGCGAGATCTTTCGTCTTTTTCATCAGTATCAAATGAAGGTTGATTTAATTCAGAATTCAGCGATTAGTTTTTCTGTTTGTGTAGACAATAAATTCAACCAATTAGAAAAGCTTATTCAGCATCTAAAGGCTCGATTTAAAGTAAGTTTTGTTCCTGGGGTTTCGTTATTCACCATTAGGCATTTTAATGATGCAGCTATTGCCAGCCTTGAAAAAGACAAAGAAATTTTATTAAAACAGCTTACCCATAACACTCTCCAAATTGTAACTAGTAATTGAACGTTTTCTTCACTACCATTAGTAAACCAATCTAAGAATGGAGTTGTAAGCTGCTGGTAGATTGCTAAAGTAATGAACCTGTCTTGGAAAGGCATTGAACACTTTACCAGATGAAATTGAACCCGAAAATATACGCTTGCCGGTTTTGATCAAAAAGTATATCAAACAAAATGCAAAAGTTATAGCCTTTAATATAAATTCATTTTTCAATAATTCGGTAGATGAATTAATGTATATAAGGATCAACAATTTATCTGAAAGCACCTTAAAACCTATTATGGGGGAGAATAAGACGAAGCTGGAAGCGAAGTTCGATTTAAAACATTAAGCTGTTAATTTCTTGTTATTCCGAAGCATTCTTTATGAAGGTTTTCAATTCATTCTTATCTTCAATCTGATAAAATTAAAACTTAGAAATGGAAAAGATATTAATAGCCGGTTCAACCGGACAGACAGGAAAAAGAGTTATTGAAATTTTAAATAATACCGAAAATTTTAAACCCGTCGCTATGATTCGCAAAGAAGAACAGAGACAGATCTTTGACGACATGGAGGTGGAAAGCGTAATGGCAGATCTTGAAGGCGAAATAGACCACGCTTTTAAAGGAATTGACCGTGTTATTTTTGCTGCTGGCTCTGGTGGTAGTACCGGCCCTGAGAAAACAGTTGCGGTAGACCAGGAAGGGGCTAAAAAAATGGTAGATGCATCTAAAAAGCATAACGTAAAGAAGTTTATTATGCTTAGTGCGATGGGAACCGATAAGCCGGAAGAAGCCGGTGACCTTGAGCATTATCTCAAAGCAAAAAAAGAAGCTGATGATTATCTGGTAGACAGCGGAATTGTGTACACAATTGTGCAACCGGGAAGGCTTACCGACGATATGGGACTTGCCAAAGTAAAATTAGCTCCAAAGCTAGATGAACAGGGTGAGATTTCTCGAGATGACGTTGCTTTTCTGCTGGTAATGTGCCTTGCAGATCCACTAGGGAAAAATATGGCATTTCAAGCCATAGAAGGAGAAGAATCTATTAAATCTGCACTTGTAGAATTAAGCCAGAACAACTAAAAAATATCTTTGGATAGAACTTATTAAAATGCTGTTTGGTAGTTCCCAAACAGCATTTTTTATTTTATAGATTGTCATTCACAAATTTCTCACACCAGTCTTTTATTTGATTCCTGGTGCTTCTAAAAGCTTCCTGAATTTCTTCTTCTGAACCTTCTGTTTTAGAGGGATCTGTAAAGTTTTGATGTAACCTTACCGCTCTTTTTGAAGGAATAAACGGGCAATTTTCATTTGCATGATCACAAACGGTAATGATAAAATCAAACTCTATAGCAGCATATTCATCTACGTGGTTGCTGGTATGGCTGGAAATATCTATTCCATCCTCCTTCATAATGGCGACCGCCTTTGTATTTAAGCCGTGAGTTTCAATTCCGGCGCTATAAATATTAGCACGCGATTTGGCAAAATGCTCTAAATATCCTTGTGCCATCTGGCTTCTACAAGAATTTCCGGTACACAATACAAGTACGTTTTTCATAAAAAGTAAACAACTTCGGAGCAAGCTCACGAAGCATTATTATTGGAAAATATAATTTTGATTTCGAGGCAGGCCTCGGAGCATTTAATCTCGATTATCGAGTAAATTAACAGCAGCCA
>DATFJA010000025.1:0-7001 GCA_035269545.1 Salegentibacter sp. | reverse complement strand
TATTTCTTGAGCAAATAGCAGTTACCGAGGGGGATTTCGAAATGCCATTGGGAACAGTTGCTGCAATCAACTTAATGAAAGCTTCTCAAGAAAACTTTAGTTCATACGAAAGAAATGAATCGGAACTTTTTATGCCAATGCATCAAAAAGATGTCGATGATGGTTTTATGGGTAATTGGGATTTACTTCGGTATATACTGCCAGCCGGCAGCGATGTCTATGCAACACATATCACTATAGATATGTACGAAGATTACGACCAACTTTTTAAATCCTGGAGTAATGAGAGACCAGCTTTATCTGAAGAACAACTTGAAAAAATTGAAAAAGCCCTGACCACAAGAGATTTGAAATATAGATATATGGCTACGCTTTTAAAAAAGGTGCGGTAAAAATGAAAAAATCTATTATTTAAGGAATTTAAATTATGGAAAAGTCAGGCCAAAAACCGGAATATTTTTTACTCCGGCCAGAGATAGAAAAATCTTACGGCTATTCCCACGCCGTAAAAATTGAAAATATTATAAAAATCTCCGGCGCCGTGAGCATGGACGATGAGGGCAACCCAACGGCTGTAGGTGATTTTGAACAACAAATGAAAAACTGCTATTCCGATTTGGAGAAAGTGCTGAAACACTTCAGCTGCAGTTTTGAAAATGTGATTGTAGAAAACATATTCACCACCAGCATGCCGAAATTCCTGGAATTTGCAGGCTATAGAACTCAAATTTACAAAAAACATTTCCCCACCGGAACCTGGCTTGGCGTAAAGGAATTGGCACTCCCTGAATTTTTAATTGAAATAGAACTGGAAGCACATATAGAACAATAAAATTTAAATTATGAGAACCCTTAAAAAAAATGCTGTTTTACTAGCCGTATTTTTAGCGACAATTACCACTTTTGGACAACAATACGAGGAAAAGCAAAAAATAGATTATAGAACCGGGAACCCGGCTAATTGGCCTGCTGAAATGGATGCCGTTGCAGCTGCCCCGGATAATCATAAAGTTTTATTAGAAAATGACCAGGTAAGAGTACTTGAAGTTTATTTGGCTCCGGAAGAAAAAGAACCTCTTCACCATCACAAATGGCCAAGCGTTTTATATATCCAGGAAGCCGGCGATTTCATTGATTATGATATCGATGGTAAGGTTATTTTTGATTCTCGAAAACTCACAGAACCACTAAGCTTTCCGCTCACCATGTATAAGAAACCGGAAGCACCGCATTCGCCAGTGAATCTTAGTAAGACCAAACCAATACGCCTCATTCGGGTTGAGATGAAACCTGAAAGTACGAATCAAAACACAGATATTATTAAAAGTCTTTACAATTCGTTTGCAGAGGGTGACATTCCTTCTGTTCTGGAAGCAATGGACGAAAAAATTATATGGAACGAAGCCGAAGGTAACGCCTATGCAGATGGTAATCCGTACATAGGTCCGGAAGCTATTCTAAACGGAGTTTTCGCAAGAGTTGGAGCGGAACACGATTATTTTAAACTGGAAGACATTAAACTGCACGAAATGAATAACAATCAAATTCTTGCCACCCTTCGTTATGATGCTAAAGTTAAAGAAACGGGTAAAACTTATAATGCACAAGTCGCTCATCTTTGGACGTTAAAGGATGGAAAAGTTAGTGCCTTTCAGCAATATGTAGATACCAGGAAATTGAATGAAGCAATGAGTGAATAATTTATAGAAACATAGCAAGTGAAACTTTATTTCAGGAGCATTCATATAAATTGATATACAAGTTTATGAAATCTCAAGAACCTCGGAGCAAGACTATAAAAATCAAAGATTTAATAATGAATTAAATGGGAATGCCGAAAACCGGCAGGAGTAAGCAATAAAATTAAATAGGAAACACAATGGAAACAATTGTAATTAGACACAAAGTTGGGGATATTGATGCCTGGCTCAAGGGCCATCAGGATCGTAAAAAATTATTTGCCCCGGCTGTCACAGGATTTAAAACATTTCAGGATACTGATGACCCAAATTCAGTGGTTATAGTTGCAGAAGTAACCGATCTGGAATTGCTAGGGAGCATCATTAACGATCCAAAAAACCAGGATGTAAAAAATTTGCACACGGTATTAGAACCCATTACCATGTCACGCCAGGTTGATTTAGAACATAGTTGATTAAAAAAAGTAAATTTTTTGAGTGTAAGAATTAGAAGCTTCGGCAGCCTGTGGTTGCCAACAAATTCTGAATGATATAATGATTAAATAATAATCAGAACATCTTATTTACTCAAAATTAGGAAAGTCGATTTACTTCAAATTAGACAGATATTAAATGGGTATCTAAAACCTTTGTTTCGGCTCTCTCAGGATTGCTTCAACTGCGTAAAGTTCTTGCTGCCTTAGCAATATAGAACCATTCCTTATTTGAAATCTTCCCTTCCTAAATCATCGGTTGTTACAGTATCTTTTTCTAAGAATCAGATTTACTGAAATCAAAATTATCCATAAGAGAACGGGGACAGAAGCACTGAAAATAATACTGCGGTTATTATTTTTTCAAATAAAAGATGAGAAAATTTGATCAAGCGAAGAAAGTCGCAATTTCTAAATTTAGAATCCGGCTATCTTAATAATTGATAAAAGGACACTTGTAAATTTTCCCTTTTTGGGTTATATTCAAGGATCAAATTTTTAAACCTAAACCAATGAAAAGATCTATCACACTTCTCTTATTTTTTGTGCTCCAGGGTTTGTTTGCTCAGCAAACCGGTCTCAGCCCCGAAGATGTCGCAAATATTAAACAAATCACCAATGCAGTGATATCTGAAGATGGGCAAAACATAGTCTACCAGCTACTGGTTCCGGCAGACCCCAATAAAGAAAATGTACCTGCAAGCACACATCTCTATGTGTACAACACCAGTAACGAAATGGCCACTCCATTTGTAACCGGGTATAGCGCCTCTAATGTTAAATTGAGACCACAACATAATAGCATCAGCTTCACCACAAAAAAGGAAAACGATAATGCTTCGGCGTTATATGAAATTAGCCTGGATGGCGGCGAAGCTAAGAAGCTCTATGAATTTGAAGGTAACATTTCTTCTTATGACTGGCAGACAAACGGAACACAACTTGCCTTTATCTCTGCAATAAAAAATGAGGCGGACAATACCCTTCCCTATCAACCCGAAATTTACGAAACTAATCTTCGCCAGGCATCGGCATATGTTGTAGATCTAAATGATGCAAGCCCGAAAAAATTGGAAGTGAAAGGTCACGTAACCTCGGTGCAATGGAGTCCAAACTCAACCAGGCTTGCTGTAAGTGCTGCCCCATCTTCACTGGTAGACGAATATTATACCAGCCAAAAGATTTATATCGTAGACGCCAGTACTTTAAAGATTACTGCTGAAGTTGAGCATAAAGCTAAGCTTGGAGCCTTGAAGTGGAGTCCTGATAGCGAAAGAATAGCTTTTATAGCGGGAGAAGATCAACACGATCCCATTGAAGGCCGTATTTTTATTGCTGAAACTTCTGGAGGCAAACCGCAGATTCTTCAACAAGATTTTGAAGGTCAATTCCACCAGCTTGAATGGAAGGATAACAAAAGCTTAACTGTTCTCGGCAGTGAAGGAGTTTACAGCAGCCTTTTCAGTTTAAACATCAATGATAAAATGAACAAGATGTTTACCGACAGAAACCTAAACATTACCGGTTTCTCTGCTGCCAAAAACAACAGCATTGCTTTTACCGGAAATTCGGCCGAACATCCAAGGGAACTATTTATGTTGAAAACTAAAAATTCGGCAGTAATTAGAATTACAAACTCCAACCCCTGGTTAAAAGACGTCAAATTAGGAAAACAGGAAGTAATCACTTACCAGGCCGAAGATGGCCTGGAGTTACATGGTATTCTTATACATCCTCTAGAAAGCTCAGGCAACATCCCACTGATCACGGTGGTACACGGCGGCCCTGAAGCGCATTACGACAATGGTTGGCTCACCGCATACAGCATGCCGGGACAGGTTGGAGCCGCAGATGGTTACGCGGTATTCTATCCTAACTATAGAGGAAGTACAGGTAGAGGTATTGAGTTCGCTAAATCCAGCCAGGGCGATCCTGCCGGAAAAGAATTTGATGATATAATTGAAGGAGTAGATCATCTTATTGAAAATTATAATATTGATAAAAATAAAGTGGGAGTTACCGGAGGATCTTATGGAGGTTACGCTACCGCCTGGATGGCAACCCGGCATACCGAAAGATTTGCTGCGGGAGTAATGTCTGTTGGAATAAGTAACAATATTTCAAAATGGGGTACCAGCGATATCCCCGAAGAAATGTTCCTGGTTCATAGTCGTAAACGTATTTGGGACGATTACCAGTTCTATTTGGAGCGTAGCCCGATATTTTATGCCGGGCAGGGTAAAACCCCTCTCCTTATTCTCCACGGAAAAGAGGATACTCGTGTAGATCCCGGCCAGTCATTTGAATTGTATCGTCACCTTAAAACCCGAACAGATACTCCTGTTAGGCTGGTTCTTTATCCCGGGGAAGGTCATGGAAACAGAAAATCTACTGCCAGGTACGATTATATGCTTAGAATGATGCGTTGGTTTGACAATTATCTTCAAGATGAAGCTATCGAAATTCCTGAAACACAACTGGAGCTTCAGGGCCAATAGCACTAAATTACTTATATACTTGAAAAGCCGGTCTGCAATAATTGCGAACCGGCTTTTTTTATTTTAAAACATCGTAAACTACCTCGGAGCAAGCTCACGAAGCATTACTATTGTAAAATACAATTTGATGTCGAGGCAAGCCTCAGGGCATTTAATCTCGAGTATCGAGTAATTTAAGGTCGCGGCACTATTAAGAAGCTTTAAACATTTCACTATTACCCGGCCTTAGCGGAAAACTTTTTCCATATTTTGACCGCTAAATTAATGATTAGCAAAACTATAAATCCAACCACCAGGCCTGTTAATAGTTCCAAAACAATACCCGGTACAGGTATACTTTCTACCAAATCGTGATAAAAATGAATGTTATGCACAAAAATACCTCCCGAAACTAAAAGTAGGGCTATGGTTCCAATAATTGATAAACCCTTAATCACCTTAGGTAATGCATTAACCAAAAAATGGCCTACTTTATCGGAAAAACTATTCTCTTTATCATTGAGGTTTATAAGCTTAGTCCCAAATTCATCCATCCTTACAATCAAAGCTACAACACCATAGACTCCAACAGTAGCTACGATAGCAATAAGTGTAACTACCAATATTTTGTTTAGCAGAACTTCTTCCCCAACAGCACCTAAAGCAATGATGATAATCTCTACAGAAAGTATAAAATCGGTTAGAATCGCTGATTTTATCTTTTCTTTTTCCCGGCTTAAGGCTTCCTCTTTAGAGAGTTTCTCCAGCTTAGGTTTTTCTTTTTTGTGAGCGTGAGGAAAAAGGTATTCATGAATTTTTTCTGCGCCTTCATAGGCCAGGTAAAGTCCTCCAATAACCAGGATTATGGTAATGGCAGATGGCAAAAATGCACTAAGCAGAAAAGCCAGTGGTAAAATAATCACCTTATTCAGAAAGGAACCCTTTGTAATTGCCCAAAGAACCGGCAATTCCCTGGCAGACATAAAGCCCGATGCTTTTTCGGCATTAACCGCGAGATCGTCTCCCAACAAACCGGCTGTTTTCTTACCGGCCACTTTAGTCATTACCGCTACATCGTCCATCAAGGTTGCTATATCATCTAAAAGGGCAAAAATTCCTGAAGCCATACTTTTTACATTTTAATAGGCAAGATAAGCGTAATTGATAAACTGAAATTAAAATAATTTTGTAAAATTTCTTTCAAATTAACACACTCACTACTTTAGATGCTAGAGATATTGTTTGCTACTTTCACAATTTTTACCCGTTATCTCAAAATCATTCTAATACCGAAGCACACCCTCCTAATTAATAAAATAAATTTTAATGATACTTATCATATTTTATTTCGGGATTGGGAACTAACTTACTGTTTCCTTTTTCGCAAAGGAATTCCTGAAATTTACTCAGTACTTTAATTTTAAATTCAAGTTCAATAAAATGAAAGCCATAACCTCAACTGAAAGTACTCAGCTTCTTGCCGAGAATTATATTGGCCGACTTGGATATATATTGAAAGAAAGGCCAGAAATCATTCCTATTACTTATTACTATGACCCCGAACAGAATCACATTTTAAGTTATTCGGGCAAAGGGAGTAAAATTGATGCTATGCGCAAAAATCCTTTGGTATCTTTTCAAGTAGATGAAATCACTAACTTAGAAAAATGGAAATCAGTTTTATTATATGGCAGGTTTGAGGAATTAACCGGAATCGATGCTAAATATATGCTTCGTATTTTTTCTGAAGGAGTAAAAAAAGTGATCAAAAATAAAGAACACTCCTACCCTGATTTTATACAGAATTTCTCCAGCAAAGCAGAAAGCTCTGATACTCCAATAGTTTACCGTATTAATATAGATGAGATTGCCGGGCGAGAAAGAAGTTAGATGAATTATTGATTTAGAGATATTATTATTATTCCAAAATATTTCGAATTTCAAATATTTTCTCTCAAACTCTTAATTTCTCATATTCCCATAAAAATAAAGATTCAAAATCACTTTTTATAAGTGCTTATGCCCTATCTTTAAGTTAGTTATACCGATATTATGAGAGTTTCCGTAGAACGCAAGGATGTCAAGTTTTTACCCGATTGTAGCCGGGTGGTGGTACGTTTTTTTATGAACGGTGATCAAAGAACTCAAAACCTGGTTGCCAGGATTATGGCGATGAGCGATTTTCAGGTAAACCAAACCCTGGAACAAACGCTAAGGGAATTCTCCCGGCGCCACCGCAACATTTCCAAAGTATTTTTTAAGCATTGTTCCAATATTCGCCATATCATTGAAGGGATGCAGGTGAACTATGACGATCTTTCTGAAGATAGAAAATTACTGATTGGTTCTTA
>DATFJA010000024.1:0-6275 GCA_035269545.1 Salegentibacter sp. | reverse complement strand
AAACATAATGCACAAGCAAAGTAAGTTGAAAAGAAAACAGTACAAATCAAAAAAGCTGAACAATGACAACATTGTTCAGCTTTAATTAATAAATTTAATCCTTTAATAATCTGTATCGGTTATTTAGGACTAGACAACTTTACATTTGCGCGCTCAAATTATTAATTTAAAGGAATTTAGCAAATTAATTTTAAATTATTGAATACCGTAACAATAAGTAGCGTAAGCAGGCGTTCAAGCATATAAATTCTCAAACAGAAAAACCCCAAACAATGCGTAACATTATTTTTTCAAGTTTACTTTTAATATTTGCAGTTAGTGTACTTTCCGCTCAGGACTCATTAGCTACTTCTAATTTTATTGAAGATGAATTCGATGATCTTATCGAATCTTCAAACAACTACCAGGGCTACAAAGTAGTAGATTATGATGCTTTAATTGAATTAAGAAATAACACAAAACGCCACGTTCAGGATTTAAAGAACGAGCTACAGGAAGAACAAAGCACCATAGCCGGCCAAAATGAAGAAATAGAAAACCTTAAGAATCAACTAGCCGAAACTCAAGAGGATCTTAAACGTGTAAACGAAGAAAAAGATGCAATTAATTTTCTTGGAATGCCTTTTAGCAAAGGAAGTTATATGGCATTAATGTGGGGTATCGTTGGATTTCTAATCCTGGCACTTCTTTTCTTTATTTATAAATTCAAGAACTCTAATGCAACTACCAAAGAAGCAAGGCACAGGTTAAATGAAACAGAAAAAGAGTTTGACTTATACCGCGCCAAGGCTTTAGAGAAAGAACAACGTTTAGGTCGTATGCTTCAGGATGAGAAGAATAAAGCCAAAGAATAATTTTTCTTCAGCTTAAATTTTAATTAGCATCTTTGCATTTTATAAGAAAATATGCGCATAGATATAATTACTGTAGTTCCAGATTTACTTAAAAGCCCTTTTGATGCTTCTATTGTAAAGAGGGCCATAGAAAACGAATACGTAGAAATTCACCTGCATAATTTAAGAGATTATGTAACTGACAATTACAAACAAATTGATGATTATCAGTTTGGTGGAGGTGCTGGCATGGTGATGATGGTAGAACCAATAGATAAGTGTATCTCAGATCTTAAAAGTCAGCGAGATTACGACGAAGTTATCTATATGAGTCCAGATGGGGAGCGTTTTAATCAAAAAACGGCTAATGCACTTTCACTTAAGGAAAATATTATAATTCTCTGCGGACATTATAAGGGAGTAGATCAAAGAGTACGGGATCATTTTATAACCAGGGAAATTTCTATAGGCGATTATGTTCTTTCTGGTGGAGAACTTGGTGCCGCTGTGGTTTGCGATGCTATTATCAGGTTAATTCCTGGTGTTTTAGGCAATGAGACTTCAGCCTTAACCGATTCTTTTCAGGATAACCTGCTCGCTCCCCCGGTTTACACGAGACCTGCGGAATATAAGGGGTGGAAAGTTCCGGAAATATTAACCTCGGGTAATTTTCCGAAGATAGAAGCCTGGCGAGAAGAAAAAGCCTGGGAAAGAACCAAGCGCTTAAGGCCTGATCTTTTGGATGAAACAGAAAAATAATTGCAATTTCACAATTGCATTATAAATTAAAATTAATACTTTTGCACTCGTTCTAAAATAACCTCTGGCGAGGTCCGTGTATGTTGTTTTGGATTTTACATTAAATAAGAAATTATGGAATCGTTAATTAAGTACGTACAAGACGAATTCGTTGAAAGAAAAGATTTACCTCAATTTTCTGCAGGTGATACCATTACTGTGTATTACGAAATTAAAGAGGGTCAAAAAACCCGTACCCAGTTTTTCAAAGGGGTAGTAATTCAGAAAAGAGGAAGTGGCTCTTCACAAACATTTACCATTAGAAAAATGAGTGGTACTGTAGGTGTTGAAAGAATTTTTCCTTTAAACCTTCCTGCAATTCAAAAAATTGAATTGAACAAACGAGGAAAAGTAAGAAGAGCTCGTATTTATTACTTTAGAGAACTTACCGGGAAAAAAGCTCGTATTAAGGAAGCTAAAAGATAAATCACATCTTATTAAACTTATAGAAAGCCTCGAAAATTCGGGGCTTTTTTTATACATGAATCTTTTTAAAAAGATTCATGTAACATCTCATAATTGTAGTTTTAACAATATTTATAACTCATAACAACCAATACGTGACTCATTTGACATATTACTTAAAAATTTTTTAATAATACTTCGTTAAATACACATAATTATGTAATTTCAGACCCATTGAAAAAACTAAAACATATATTATGAAAAAAACCACTATTCAATTAGGGAAAACACTCCTAGGTGTTTTTTTGTTTGGAGCTGTATTTAGCTCCTGTGAAAAAGAAGAAAATTTACCTATTAACAATGAAAAAGTTTCTACTGAGCTAAAGGAACCTCCTTTTAAAAATTACATGGTCATCTCCGAATCAAGTGATTTAACAAAGAGTGTAGAAAGTGCACTTAAGTCTACCGGTGGAGAGATTGTGAATTCAATTCCTGAAATTGGAATTTCGATTGTAAGTTCAAAAGATGTAAATTTCATTGAGAACACGATGAAGAAGAAGAATATTAATTCTGTTGTTCCAGATTATGAAATAGCTTGGATACCTTCAACACAAGGGGAAGAGGTTTTGTCTCCAAAAGAAGAAGTTACTCCTGGTAGTATTGGAAACTTAGAACCTCTATACGGATACCTATGGGGTATGGATGCCATTGATGCTCCTCAAGCCTGGAATGCAGGGTTTACAGGAAAAGGATCTAGTGTTTTTGTATTAGATTCTGGTATAGACGCAGAACATCCGGACCTCGCACCTAATTTAAATACTGCACTTTCAAAATCTTTTATTGCTAATGAAGACTGGAACATTAGACCTGGCACATTCTTTAACCATGGAAGCCATGTGGCCGGAACTATTGCTGCTGCTCAAAATGGGATTGGAGTAATTGGTGTTGCTTATGAAGCAGAACTGGTTGCTGTTAAAGTTCTTTCTGAATATAGCGGAAGTGGACCGTTTAGTTCCATCAATGCCGGTATAGTTTATGCAGGTGATAACGCTGCAGATGTTATCAATATGAGTCTGGGTGCTACTTTGAACAAGAATGGAAAATTAGTGGATGCCAATGGAGTTCCTTACAAAATACCGGCTAAATATGTAATGGAAATTGTGAATGCCCAACAAAGAGCTGTAGATTACGCCTATAAAAAAGGCAGTACGATAATAGCTTCTGCAGGTAATGACGGGGTAAATTATGATGGGAATTCAGCTTATATAAAATTACCCGGGGGATTAAATAATATCATAACCATTTCAGCTACCGCACCTGAAGCTTGGAATTTTGACCCAAGTTCGAATTATGATATACCTTCAAGCTACACAACTCATGGTAGATCCTTAATAGATCTTGCTGCGCCGGGCGGTGATTTTGATGTTTCTCTTTTTGATGGGATTGTAAGTACCGGAAGTACTAGTTACTACTTTAGCTCAGGAACAAGTATGGCAGCACCTCACGCAGCTGGTGTTGCTGCACTTATTGTTGGAAAAAACGGAAAAATGAACCCACAGGAACTGGAAAAACAATTGATTAACTCTGCAAATCAAGTTGATGGAAATGGTCAAAGCTTGTTCTTTGGAAAAGGTAGTGTTAACGCATTCCGTGCTGTTACGGAATAGACACAGATAAAATTTCAAAACATTGAAAGCCTCGAAAATTCGGGGCTTTTTTTATGTTCAAAATCCAGTTAAAGAGGTTCACAACCCCTTGCCTAACAAAACGTTAAAATCCTTGCAAAAACTCATATTTGGTTGTATATTTAATATAGAAATTAGTTGAAGAAAGAATGACAAAAGGATTTCTGAAGCAACAAATTTTTAGCGAAGTCTAAAAATCTTTGCATACGGTTTTTATCTTCTATATAACGCTCATTTTTTGCCAGGTCAAAAGAAGTTTGAAGGATAAAGACCTTTAGATTCAAAATTATAACTTTATTAAGTTCTTATTTTTGGATCATTGAAATAATACACACTGGGATTTTTCCCTTAAAGAATTTCGAAAATTCGGTGAGCACGTATTATTTCAGTTGAAGCCATTTCATTTTAGCTAATAAGATGAAATGGCTTTTTTTGTGCCTTTTTAATAATAATTAACAGGCTTTAATACAGCTTCAGCTATGATAAAAGCTTGAAAAATATTATATTGCACGGAGCTCGAACGCCCAGTGTAAATTGGGCGTTCAGTGAGTTTAGACTATTCATAATTAATTAGCTATAAAAATTACAGAATGACACAGATTGGAAAGATCATTTATACAAAAACAGATGAAGCCCCGGCTTTAGCTACCTATTCTTTTTACCCTATTGTTGAGTCGTATACAAAAGCGGCAAATGTAGGTATGGAAACCAGAGATATTTCCCTTGCAGGAAGAATTTTATCTCAATTTCCGCAATACCTTTCGGAAGATCAAAAAGTAAGTGACGATTTAGCTGAGCTTGGTGAATTAGCCAAGAAACCAGAAGCTAATATCATTAAATTACCTAATATTAGTGCATCTATCCCTCAGTTAAAAGCGGCAATTAAAGAACTCCAGGAAAAAGGCTATAAATTGCCTAATTATCCAGACGAACCTGCCAATGATGAAGAGAAGAAAATTCAAACTACTTACGATAAAGTAAAAGGTAGTGCCGTAAACCCAGTACTTCGAGAAGGAAATTCTGATAGACGCGCACCAAAAGCTGTAAAGAATTTCGCTAAAAAACATCCGCACTCTATGGGCGAATGGAGTTCAGACTCCAAATCTCACGTTGCAACTATGAACGGTGGAGATTTTAAAGCCAATGAAAAATCCTTAACTCTTAACGAAGAAACTGAGGTGAAAATTGAATTCACTTCAAAAAGCGGGGATAAAAAAGTGCTTAAAGATAATCTTCACCTTCTTAAAGGAGAAGTTATTGATGCCAGCCTTATGAGTAAAAATGCACTTTTGAAGTTTCTAAGGGAACAGGTAAAAGATGCCAAAGAAAAAGGCGTATTGTTTTCACTGCATATGAAAGCCACAATGATGAAGGTTTCTGATCCTATTATTTTTGGTCATGCAGTTAAAGTGTTTTTTGAAGACGTTTTTAATGAATATGGTGAAGAGATTAAAAATGCAGGTGGAGATCCAAACAGCGGACTTGGAGATATCTTAATTGCTATTGAAAAATTGCCTGCCGATAAAAGATCTGAAATAGAGTCTAAAATTAAAGCTGATCTAGAAGATGGACCAGATTTAGCGATGGTGAATTCCGATAAAGGTATTACCAATCTTCACGTACCAAGTGATGTGATTATTGATGCTTCTATGCCGGCAATGATTAGAACTTCCGGGCAAATGTGGAATAAAAATGACGAAACTCAGGATACCAAAGCAGTAATCCCAGATAGTAGTTATGCACCACTTTATCAGGAAACTATTGAATTCTGCCAGAAAAACGGCGCTTTTGATCCTACAACTATGGGAACAGTCCCAAATGTAGGGCTAATGGCTCAAAAGGCTGAAGAATATGGTTCTCACGATAAAACTTTTGAAATTCCTGCTGCCGGAACTGTTAAGGTAATCGATAAAAATGATAAAGTTTTAACCGAGCACGAAGTTGAAGAAGGGGATATCTGGAGAATGTGCCAGGTTAAAGATGCGCCGGTTCAGGACTGGATTAAATTAGCGGTTAACAGAGCAAAAGCAACCGGATGGCCAGCTGTTTTTTGGTTAGACGAAAATCGTGCTCACGATGCAGAACTTATCAAAAAAGTAAATCAATATCTGCCTAATCACGATACAGAAGGTTTAGATATTAAAATAATGTCAGTTGCTGAAGCTACTAAATACACTCTAAAAAGAGTAAAAGCTGGAGAGGATACTATTTCGGTAACAGGAAATGTTTTAAGAGATTATTTAACCGATCTTTTCCCGATTTTAGAAGTAGGTACAAGTGCAAAAATGCTTTCTATTGTTCCACTAATGAACGGTGGTGGTTTATTTGAAACCGGTGCTGGAGGATCAGCTCCTAAACACGTACAACAATTTTTAAAAGAAGGCCACTTGCGTTGGGATTCTCTTGGAGAATTTCTTGCTCTTGCTGCATCTCTGGAACATTTAGGAGAAAAATATGATAATAAAAAAGCTCTGGTTCTTTCTGAAGCTTTAGACGACGCTACAAATAAATTTTTGGAGAATAGTAAATCCCCATCCAGAAAAGTGAACGAACT
>DATFJA010000023.1:0-7007 GCA_035269545.1 Salegentibacter sp. | reverse complement strand
GAGAAAGTACAGGAAGAGTTACTTACCATTGAAAAAACAGAATTTGAAGCTAAACAATTTGCCGATTATAAATCGCAATTTCAGTGGTTTGTTGGCCTGGCAATTTTATTGCTGTTGCTAGACGTATTTATGCTGGAACGAAAAACAGGCTGGATAAGAAGGCTTAATTTATTCAACGAAAAAAGAAAAACAGAGGAGTGATAGCATGAGAGGTTTTTCAGCAAACATATTACTCGATAATCGAGCTTTAAATGCTTCGGGGCTTGCTTCGAAATTCAAATATTCCATCTTTTCCGAATGCCGCATGAGTTTTTTTCGGGGTAGTTTATTTGTGATTTTTGGCTTTTTGCTTTCAATTCAGGCTGTTGCTCAACAGCAAAATGATAAAGAAACAAAAAAAGCCAGGAAAGAAGCCTTGCAACTTATGCAGGAAGCCGATGAAGCGCTGGGAGAGAATAATTTTCCGGAAGCAGAAGCTGCTTATAGAAAAGCGATTGCCAAAGACTCAGAAAATAGTGCTGCGCGGTACAATATGGGAAATATGTATTACACCCGCGAAAATTCGCCGCAAGCCGCACAACGTTTTAAGCAGGCAGCAGAAGTTGCCGATACTAAAGACGCAAAACACCAGGCAAATCATAATCTTGGAAATGCTTACATGAAGCAAAAGAAGTATCAGGAAGCTGTAGAAGCTTATAAAGATGCTTTAAGGAATAACCCAGCCGATAATGAAACTCGTTATAATTTAGCACTGGCAAAGAAAATGCTGGAAGAACAACAGCAGGACCAAAATCAGGATGGCGGCGATAATGAAAATCAAGATCAGGAGAACAAAGATCAGGAGAACCAGGATCAAAACCAGGACCAGGAAAATAAAGAGAACCAGGATCAACAAGATCAAAGTGGAGAAGGGGAGAACGAAGGAGATAAGGATCAGCAAAATCAAGATCAGGAAGAAAAGGAAGGAGATCAGGACGAAAAGGATCAACAGGATGGACAGGGTGACAAAGAAGAAAAGGAGAAACAACCACAACAAGGGCAGCCGCAACCAGCGCAGGGACAATTGTCTCCAGAGCAAATACAGAGTTTGCTAGAGGCGATGAACAATGAAGAAAGAAAAGTGCAGGATAAAATTAATGCAGAAAAGCAAAAAGGTGCCAAAGTGAAATCTGAAAAAGATTGGTAAAATTTTTGATACGTTTCTTTCCGAAAATCATACTTACCTTAAAGAAAGGGATTTTATAGATGAAGTTGAAATTTTTAATACTTAGCATTTTATTTATTACAGGCCTAAATCTACAGGCCCAGGTGAAGTTCGAGGCCAAAGTGAGCAAGAATAAACTTGGCGTAAATGAACGTCTTAGGGTAGATTTTGAAATGAACCAGGACGGCGACAATTTTCGTCCGCCTTCTTTTAGCGGGTTTACGGTGGTTGGTGGTCCAAACCAATCTGTGAGTCATCGCTATATCAATGGCGATCGTACCTATTCCAAGACCTATTCCTATTATCTTCAGCCTAATTCACGTGGCAGTAAAACTATATCCCAGGCAGAAATTACTATAGATGATAAAATTTATAAAACTACTCCTATAGATATCCAGGTTACCGCAGCGGTAGAAAAACCTACCGATGGCGATAATTCAGAACTTATAGCTTCAGATAATTTACACCTGGTGGCAGAAGTTTCTGATGCTACTCCTTATCTAAATGAAGGCATTACGGTAGTTTATAAACTATATGTGAGTCCGCGGATTAGCGTGAGTAATTTTCGTGAAGTAGACAGTCCTAAATTTTCAGATTTCTGGAGTCAAAATATCGAAATAAGAGAATTAAGACCGGAAAATGGGGAATATCAGGGAGAACCCTATCGTTATGTAGTACTTAAAAAAGCAGTGCTTTACCCTCAGAAAACAGGAGAACTGGAATTGGAGCCGCTAACCTTGTCAGTTTCGGTAGATGTGCCTAGTGACAGGCGGGATATTTTTGGTAGCAGAATTTATAAAACCGTTAATAAAACCGTGGCAGCGGGGACCAGGAAAATTGATGTAAAACCATTGCCTCAAGGTAAACCGGCGGGATTTACGGGTGCGGTTGGGAAGTTTAGTATGGATGTGAGTACTACCAAAGAGAAGCTAAAAACTTCAGAATCTTTGGAAGCTAAAGTGGAAATTAGAGGAAACGGGAATTTGAATTTATTTGAATTGCCCGCATTGGAAGTGCCATCTTCTCTGGAAATGTATAGTCCCGAACGAATAGAGAACGTTACGACAACGCTTAACGGGAAACAGGGAAGTATTATAGATAGTTATACTATTGTTCCTACACGTAAGGGACAATACCCAATCAAACCGCTCAACTTCTCTTATTTTGATCCTCAGAGTGAAACTTATAAAAGCCTGTCTTCGCAAGAAATTGTGATAGATGTTGAACAAGGTCCTGCCGTAGGAGGAAATGCTATTGCAGGTAACACTAAGCAATCGGTGAACCTACCTTCAGAACAATTCAGGTTTATAAAAACAAATACTAATTTGAAACCTTTAGATCAGCAGGCATTTTTTAGATCCTGGACTTTTTGGGGTTCTTTATTTTTACCCTTTGTAGCAATTCCTCTCTTTATTTTGTTCGGAAAAAGGAGGGAAGCCAAGGCGGCTGATGTAACCGGAAACAGAAGAAAGAAAGCCGACAAACTGGCTCGAAAATATCTTTCTGAGGCGAAGAAAAACCTTGGCGATCAACAAAGCTTCTATGAGTCGCTGGAACGGGCAATGCATAATTACCTGAAAGCGAAATTGCATATCCAAACTTCAGAAATGAGTAAGGAAAGGATTTTAGAAGTGTTGGGCGATAAAAATGTTTCTGACGAGACTTCAACCGAGTTTATCGAGGTGTTGAAGAGTTGCGAATTTGCCCGCTATACCCCGGCATCAAATACAGCCCAACATGAAGATTATGATAAGGCAGTGAAAGTAATTTCCAAACTTGACAAAGATTTGTAATATGAAAAAACAGGTATTTATATTACTCCTATTTTTATCGTCTTTGGTTCAGGCTCAAAACCCAGAGCTTTTTGAAGAAGCTAATGATGCCTATGCAAATGATGATTTTAAAACTGCTATAACTAAATATGAAAAGATACTTGAGAATGGCGAGACCTCTGTAGCGGTTTATTATAATTTAGGAAATGCACATTACAAACTAAATAATGTGGCCCCCAGTATTTATTATTTTGAGAAAGCACTTCAGTTAGATCCTACCGATGAGGATGTGCAGAACAACATAGAATTTGCACGAAGTATGACGATTGATGATATTCCGGTAAATGAGGAAAGCGGTTTTCAAAAAAGCATAAATAAGTTTATTTCTACTTTTTCCTATAATACCTGGGCCTACTTTTCGATAGTATTATCAATAACTTTCGTTATTTTATTTTTACTTTATTATTTCAGTAGAACTTCTTTGCAAAAGCGAATTTTCTTTGGAGTAGCGGTCTTTGCTTTTTTACTGGGTGGTATTTCAGTCTTTTTCGCATTTCAGCAGCAGGAAATTCAGTTTAATAATCAATTTGCCATCATTTTTGCTGAAGAAGCTCCCGTAAGGAACGAGCCATCACAACGGGGAGATGCTGCATTTAGTCTTCACGCCGGTACTAAAACAAAGGTGCTTGAAGACTACCAGGAATGGGTGAAAATAGAGTTGCCAAATGGCACTCAGGGATGGATAGAAAATGGCTATTTGAAGCGACTCTAAGGAATATTTATGTTAGTTTAATATTAAAGTTTGAGTTTTCCTTTTTAATTAGAAGCATTTCTTATTATTTTTGCCGCTATGAAAAGATTGGCCTACATACTAACCTTCGTCTTTATGGCGTTTATAGCAACGCCGAGTATTGTAGCCTATATTGATAATTCTGTAGATGTTTCTTTTGCGTTTAATGTGAATGAAGAAGAGAATTCGTCAAAAAATCAAATTAATCTAGAGTTTAATCTGGAGAAGCATAATTCTAACTACGCTAGCATACAGTATCTGCAGAAACATACCCTTACCAAAGATTATTATTCAGAAAGTTATCCTATAGTGTCTTTGGATGTTATTTGCCCTCCGCCCAAACAAGCTTAATCTAATTCGACTTTTTTTGAATTTTTATAGGGTTTCTGCATCCTTATGCAGGAAGCTCATTTTTTTCTTTGAGGACCTTAGGATTAAAAAATTCTCTTCTATTATTTAATAATTAGATTATCGAGATCAATCCAATTTGTTTCAACAATCAAATTTGGAAAATTTATTTTCAAAAAAAATGATCTCCAATTAATAAAGCGTTTTATGTTTAAACATTTTAATAAAGATTTCCCCGCAAGTATTGTAGTATTTTTTGTAGCCATTCCACTTTGTTTAGGAATTGCTCTTGCCAGTGGAGCTCCATTATTTGCCGGTTTAATTGCCGGTATGGTAGGAGGTATAGTGGTGGGTAGTATTTCAAATTCACAACTTGGGGTAAGTGGTCCCGCGGCCGGCCTTGCAGTAATTGTTTTAGGCGCCATTCAATCACTTGGCAGCTATGAAATATTTTTGGTAGCTGTGGTAATAGCCGGACTTCTTCAGATTATAATGGGGGCTTTAAAAGCCGGGATTATTGGGTATTATTTCCCTTCCTCGGTAATTAAGGGTATGCTTGCCGGTATAGGTATTACCATTGCTATTTCACAAATTCCAAACGTCCTCGGTTTTTCGAGTGATTTAGAGATTTTTTCTATTGATGGTGGTATTGGTTCTGCATTTAGTAAAATTACCGATAACCTTCACTATGGTACTATCTTAATCACTCTTGTTGCCCTGGCAATCTTATTATTATGGGAAAAAGTTCTTACTAAAAAGAGCAAGATATTCAGTATTGTTCCAGGACCTCTAGTAGCCGTTGCTATGGGGGTGGTTTACTATATTTTAGTAGATGGACCTGCTTTTGGGATCCAGGATTTTCAATTAGTAACCGTGCCTGTGCCAGATAGTGCTGCATCTTTCTTCGGGCAATTCTCCATGCCTAATTTCGCTGAAATTACTAATTCTGATGTATGGGTTGTTGCTGTAACGATTGCCATTGTAGCCAGTTTGGAAACTTTATTAAGTGTTGAAGCCATAGATAAAATAGACCCTTTAAAAAGAACTACAAATACCAATCGTGAGCTTTATGCTCAGGGAGCTGGTAATATGATATCTGGACTTATTGGTGGTTTGCCGGTTACTCAGGTAATTGTTAGGAGTTCTACAAATGCACAATCTGGAGGTAGAACAAAAATGTCGGCAATTTTACATGGTTTCCTTATCCTTTTCTCTATTATCGCTATTCCAACGGTATTGAATATGATTCCTTTGGCAGTGCTTGCCGCAGTCCTTTTGCTGGTTGGTTACAAGTTGGCGAAACCAGCCTTATTCAAGCAAATGTTCAAATTAGGAAAAGCACAATTTCTTCCTTTTTTGATTACTATTCTTGGAGTGGTATTTCTGGACCTTCTTATAGGTATCGGGCTTGGCCTTTCAGTTGGTATTGGGGTTATTTTAATTAATAGCTATAAAAACTCTCACTTCTTACATAAAGAAGTCTCCGAAAATAACGATGGAGATTACAAAATCACACTTGCAGAGGAACTTTCTTTCCTGAACAAAGGTGCGATCTTAAGAGAATTAAACGATATACCAGAAGGTACTACCGTAATTATCGATGTTAGAAAAACAAAGGTGTTAGATTATGATGTGTTGGAAATTCTAGATGAGTTTGCTGTAAAGGCAGAACGTAAGAATATCACCATTAAATTAGTATCTGGAAAGGGTGAAGTTATAAATCCCGATAGTTTCAGGAGATATTTTGGGTTAGATATTCCGGTTTAATTTTTAAACTTTAAGCTTTATAAGGGGAAGTTTACATGCTAAACTTCCTCTTTTTTATTTTCAAATAGGTCGCTTTCTTCATCCAACAGGTCTCTTTCCCTTGCCTCTCTTAAGATTGAAGGAAGCACTGCCGGGGCAATAACTTTAACCGGATCGTAAAGTTTAGACTTTTCAAGATTGTCTTCGCGAACCAGTTCTATTTCCTCATTGGTGGCTGCAAAAAACATGATAATTACACTAGCTATAAATGCCATTTTTAATAGTCCGAAGGCACCACCAAGTAATTTGTTTACTATCCCTAGCGCGGCGAATCCGGCCATTTTAGTTAGGATCTTGCCGGCCAGCGAGATTAGGAAAACAATAAGAATAAAGGTGATGGCGAATGCGATTAAGTTTACATAGTCTGAATCCCATTGCATGTTGTTAGAGAAAAAATCACCTAAAAGATAAGAGAAATGGATAGCGCCGTAAATTCCTGCTACAATGCCCACTAAGGAGGCAATTTCAGACAAAAGTCCTCTAAAAAATCCTCTAACGAGTCCGTATAGCAGAATTAAAGCCAGGACAATATCTACTGTATTCATAATTCAAATATAGTAAAATACAGATGGTGAGCCGCCGGGCAAATTCAAAGGAATAATTTCGTAGATTTTACAATGAAGTGAGACACTTATTTTAAGTCTTACTAAGGCGTAAATTCAAAAAGGAAGATATTATCTTTGCGGCATGACACGAGACGAAAATTTGAAAGGTAGATGGGATGGTTTGCAAAAAAAGCTTTCTAACCAGTTTGCCGATGGAGAATCAATGGATCTGGATGCGATAATTTATGTGATTGGCGTTCAGGAATTAGGGCAGCCTCACAGGAAATTCAAAAAAGATCATAAAATAGATCTAATGCATATAGCTATTTGCCGTTTGTTAGAGCCATACGGTTATTATGAATTTGATTATTTTGATGATGATGGCTGGCCGCATTATAAGATCTTAGAGCAATTGCCTACGCTTAAAGCCGGCGAACAATCGGTTTTGATGAAGGAAGCCATTGTAAATTACTTTATCAATAACGAGTACATAGATTAAAGGCGCCACATGCTGCCTAAAACTACATTTTTACTAAATTTGC
>DATFJA010000022.1:0-2732 GCA_035269545.1 Salegentibacter sp. | reverse complement strand
CAGATAGCCCTAATAATGTTGATTGGCTTACTGGCTAAAAATGCCATTCTTATTGTAGAGTTTGCCATACAGCGGCGAAGGGAAGGTATGCCTTTAACCGAAGCGGCAATAGACGGCGCCCGGGTTAGACTGCGACCTATTTTAATGACCTCCTTCGCATTTATTTTAGGCCTAACTCCTTTGGTTCTTGCTACAGGAGTAGGAGCCGAAGGTAACAGGTCTATTGGTACAGGAGCTGCCGGAGGATTGCTAATTGGTACCGTAATAGGTGTTTTTGTAATTCCTATTCTCTATATCATATTCCAATGGTTACAAGAAAAGATATCGGGCGCTCCTGAAGCAGCTCAAGCAGAAAAGAAATCTATTTCTGAAAAAGCATAATGATGAGAAAAAACAACATATATAAAATCTTATTTGCAGGTTCCATACCATTTTTACTGGTTTCCTGCTTTGCAGCTAAAGAATACGAACGTCCTGAACTGGAGGAAATTTCAGAAGAACTTTATAGAACAGATAATCTTCCTCAGGACTCCCTGAGTATGGCGGTGATTTCCTGGAAAGAAATTTTTACCGATCCTGTTCTAAAAAATCATATTGCAGAAGGACTGGAGAACAATATCGATATACGTATTGCCATACAGCAAATGCTGGCAGCAGAAGCTTATGTAAAGCAAGGAAAAGCAAGCTATTTCCCTACACTAAATGCGGGACCCGCTGTTAGCCATCAAATCCTGTCTCCAAATAGCCAATTCGGTTCTTTCTTTGATGGGAGTATTACCCAGTACGATGTAACCGGAAATCTTTCCTGGGAGGCCGATATCTGGGGTAAAATAAGAAGTAACGATCGTGCTTTTACCGCGGCTTACCTACGGAGTGAAGCCGCACACAAAGCGGTGAAAACTCAGCTTATTGCCAATATTGCCAGTAACTACTACCAGTTACTTAGCCTGGACGAGCAACTTAGAATTGCTGAACAAACCCTTGCAAACAGGGAAAGCAGTTTGGAAACTACCGAAGCTTTAAAAACAGCCGGGAATGTTACCGAAGTTGGGGTACAACAAACCAAAGCCCAGCTGCATACAGCCGAAGCCTTAGTGGTACAGCTTGAAAATCAAATTCGCTTACTCGAAAATTCATTTTCTATCCTCTTGGGCGAAGGTCCGCAGGAAATAGAGCGAACAGAATTATCTAAGCAGAATATTGTAACTCCACTTAATACCGGTGTGCCATCTCGACTACTTAGAAACCGGCCAGATGTAATCGCTGCCGAGTACGGACTTATAAATGCTTTTGAACTTACCAATGCTGCCAGGGCAAATTTCTATCCTTCCCTTACCTTAACCGCTTCGGGAGGTTTCCAAAGTTTGGAATTAGATAAATTATTGAATGCAAGCTCTCTCTTTGCTAATTTGGGAGCATCTCTATTGCAACCTATTATTAACAAAAGGCAAATAAGAACGCAGTATGAAGTTTCACAGGCGCAACAGCAAGAAGCCTTATTAAACTTTAAACAAGCTATTCTGGTGGCCGGTAGGGAAGTTTGTGATGCACTTTCTAACTATCAAGCAAGTACCAAACGCAAAAACATCCTGGAAAATGAATATGAGGCGTATAATAAAGCTTCAGAATTTTCTGAAGAACTACTTAATAACGGACTCGCTAACTACCTGGAAGTTCTAACCGCCAGGGAAAATGCCTTAAACTCAAGACTAAATTTGATTAGTGCTGAATACAATAAATTGAATTCCATCGTAAACCTTTATAAGGCCCTCGGGGGAGGTTGGCAATAATCTTTGAAGACCTAATTTTGTTCATTATTTATGGGGCAGCCACGGAATTCTTTTTCGTGGCTTTTTTTTGTTGGAATTACAACTTATTTTCGACTAAAGCCGGAAATTCCGTAACTTTAAGAAAGCTTAATTTAATTATTATGAAAAGCAATTTTAGCGAAATTATAAAAGATGAAAAAGCCGTTTTAGTAGACTTTCATGCCGATTGGTGTGGACCTTGCAAAACACTGGCGCCAATTTTAAAAGATGTAAAAGCCGAATTAGGCGATGCGGTGAAGATCGTAAAGATAGATGTAGATAAAAACCAGGAGCTGGCAGGAAAATACCAGGTGCGTGGTGTGCCTACAATGATTTTATTTAAAAACGGACAACAACTTTGGAGACAATCTGGAGTTTTGCAAAAGGCAGAAATTATTCAAGTGATCAATTCTAAATCATAAGTAAAAAACTTCGGAACATTTAATCTCGATTATCGAGTTAAGAAATTCGTCATTGCGAAGCCGGATCTTTGTCAATCTATTGAATTATGTGATCTATTTCAGAAATTTTTATCTTGCTGAAAACAGATTGCTTCACCCAGAAACGGGTTCGCAATGATGTATTTTAATTAGCATTTCACCTTCTACAGTTTATCCAAATCTGGCACTTTAAAATCTTCAATAGGCCAGCCTACAAATTCAGCGCCACCCTGATAAGCACATTCCATAAAATCCAATAAAGCCTGTCTCGGGGTATCTTCTTTTCTAAGATTAGCATAAGTTAGAATGGCCATCAGACTACCGTTATTCATTTCCACACAACCTGCAGAAAAAGATGAAGTGTAAGTTTCTCTTTTTCGAAACCTAAATATCTCAAATCGGGAAGCAAAGCACTTTTCATAATTACTGAATTGAAAATTAGGCAAGTACTTCCTGGAATTCCGGTGTTTTTTCTATTACACTT
>DATFJA010000021.1:0-5031 GCA_035269545.1 Salegentibacter sp. | reverse complement strand
CCGGGAAAATTGAAATCGGTTTTTATAATGGTATTCATTAAAATCTATATCTGAATTTTGAAACTGAATTACTTGAAATTGAAAACACTCTATTCTGTGTGTTCAATTTCTTTATAGGCTGAAATTATCTTTTTCACGAGTCTATGGCGAATTACATCTTTATCATCAAGGTAAATTATTCCTACGCCTTTTACTTCTTTAAGCACGAGCAAAGCTTCTTTTAAACCTGAAATCACCCTGCGTGGTAAATCTATTTGCCCGGGATCTCCGGTAATCATAAATTTGGCGCTTTTACCCATTCTGGTAAGGAACATTTTCATTTGCGCGTGGGTGGTATTTTGGGCTTCATCCAAAATCACAAAGGCATTATCTAAGGTTCGGCCACGCATAAAAGCCAGTGGGGCAATTTGAATCACTCCTTTTTCTATAAATGAATCAAGCCTTTCCTGCGGAATCATATCTCGAAGTGCATCGTAAAGTGGCTGCATGTAAGGGTCTAATTTTTCCTTAAGATCGCCGGGAAGAAAACCCAGGTTTTCCCCAGCCTCAACCGCGGGACGGGTAAGTATAATTCTTCTAACCTGTTTTTCTTTTAACGCCTTCACGGCAAGGGCAACACCGGTATAGGTTTTTCCGGTTCCTGCCGGGCCAATGGCAAAAACCATATCATTTTTGCGCATTAGCTCAACCAGTTTTCTCTGGTTTGCGGTTTGGGCTTTTACCAAACGACCGCCAACCCCGTGAACTAAAACTTCACCACTTTCGGCTGAAGTTTGATAATCTGAACTTTTCTCGCTGGTAAGTACTCTTTCAATCACATTCTCATCAAGTTTGTTATACTTTCCGAAGTGATCCATAAGCATGGTAATGCGTTCATCAAACTCTTCCAGCATTTCCTCGTCCCCAAAAACTTTAATTTTATTTCCGCGAGCTACGATCTTCAGCTTGGGAAAATATTTTTTTAAAAGTTCTATATGTTCATTTCCTTGCCCAAAAAATTCGCGGGGATTAATCTCTGAAAGTTCAATAACAATTTCGTTCAAAAGCTTATGGTTTTAGTTGAAAAAAGATGTTCAAAACATTTTTATTTATAGCGGTTCTTTATTTGTTGCTGCTAAGTTTTAATGCTAATTTTGACTGGCTAATTTTAAGTTTATTGCCATTGATTTTTAAATGAAAATTTAAATAAAATTATCTTTGCCTTCTATACAAACTTACATAAAATTAGCGCTTAAAAGTTAAAAAAATATCAACAATTACCTATGGCAATTATTACTTTAACTACCGATTTTGGAGAGAAAGATTACTTTGTAGGAGCGGTTAAAGGAGCTATTTATAACGAGTTGCCCGATGTGAGGATTGTTGATATTTCGCACTCGGTTTCTCCCTTTCATATTAGCGAGGCCGCTTACATTATTAAAAATGCGTATAAGAGTTTTCCAAAAGGTAGTATTCACATTATTGGTATCGATTCAGAATTTACGCCAGAGAATAAACATTTGGCTGTTTTGTTAGACGACCATTATTTTATTTGCGCCAATAATGGAATTTTATCTTTGCTGGCTTCAGAAATTAAACCCGAGAAAATTGTAGAGATCAATATTCACGAGGCTATTGAAACGAATTTTCCGGTTTTGGATGTTTTTGTAAAAGTAGCCTGCCATTTAGCGCGGGGTGGTACCCTGGAAGTAATAGGTAAGAATATAAATGAAATTAAATACCTTAAACAGTTTGAGCCTATAATAAATACTGAAAAGAACCAGATTATAGGTCTTGTTATTTATGTAGACAATTACGGAAATGTAGTGACTAATATAAGTCGGAAGCTTTTTGAGAACGTGGGGAAAGGCAGAAATTATACAATTAGTGCAAGAATGGTTACTTTTCCGAAGATTTACGAAGCCTATTCTGACTGGATAAATTTTGATGTTGAAAAAGAGCAAAGGGGAGAAGAAGACGGTAAAAAACTTGCCTTATTCAATTCTGCCGGTTATATCGAGCTGGCTATTTACAAAAGCAACCCATCTACAGTAGGTAGCGCTTCAACGCTTTTTGGTCTGGAACACCGCGATACAATCACTATTAAATTTGACGAAAAATGATACACAGAATTGTGAAAATGGAATTTGATCCTTCAAAAGTAGAAGAATTCCTTTCTAATTTTGAAGAAAATAAAAGTAAAATAAGATCTTTTGCAGGTTGTTATAAACTGAAATTGCTGCAAGATAAACACAATACAAATATCTTTTTTACGTATAGTTACTGGGTGGATGATGAATCTTTGGAAAATTACCGAAATTCTGAGCTTTTCAAAGGAGTTTGGGCAAAAACAAAGGTGCTGTTTAATGCTAAACCTTTAGCCTGGAGCACGACGGTAGTTAAGAGTGAAGAGTGAAGAGTGACGAGTGAAGCAAGAAGGAAATGTTATTTGAATTTCGATCAGCAGAATAATACATCAAACCACTAACTGTAATTAAACCTACAAAACGACAACCGACAACTCATAACTGATAACCGATATCAATGCTGCCCATATTAAATAAGGAAATAAGCTCTTTTTTTTCATCACCAATCGGTTACCTGGTCATTGGAATCTTTTTGGTGGTTTGCGGTTTGTTTTTATTTGTCTTCACAGGAGATTATAACATCCTGGATAATGGTTTTGCCAATGTAAAACCCTTCTTCGATCTTGCCCCCTGGATCTTTATTTTTCTTATCCCGGCAATTACCATGAAAAGCTTTTCTGAAGAGAAACGTCAGGGTACTATGGAATTACTGCTGACTCGCCCCATTGGTTTTACACAACTTGTTTTAGGAAAATATTTTGGCGCCTTAATTTTGGTGCTTTTAGCTATTTTTCCAAGTATTTTATATGTAATTACTATTCATCAATTGGGAAGTCCGGTGGGAAATTTTGACCTTGGAGCAACTCTTGGATCTTACCTGGGCTTAATTTTTCTTGGAGGCTGTTATACCGCTATTGGGATTTTTGCTTCCTCGCTTTCTCAAAATCAAATCATCGCATTTATCGTAGCGGTTTTTTTATGTTTTCTAAGTTATTTCGCTTTTGAAGGATTGGGGAATTTAGATCTTTTTGGAAGTACTAATTATGGTGCAGAATATCTTGGGATCAGTTTTCATTACCAAAGTATAAGCAGAGGCGTGATAGATACCCGGGATATTATTTATTTTCTAAGTTTTATAGTTTTCTTTCTAAAACTTACACAATTAAGGTTAATAGCAATTCAGAAAAATTCTTAGGCTTTGAAACACCAAAACACCTATAAAAACGTTTTTCTGTGGCTCGTTGCACTTGTAGCTATCAACCTACTTGCTGCTAACTTTTTTGAGCGCATAGACCTTACCCGAGACCAACGTTATACGCTTTCTACCGCGGCAATGGAAATTGTATCAGATGCTGATTCTCCCATTGTTATTGAAGTGTTTTTAGAGGGAAATTTCCCATCAGAATTTAGAAGGCTTCGAAATGAAACCAGGCAAATGCTGGAAGAATTTTCAGCTTATAACAGTAATATAAAATTCACTTTTACCAATCCGTTAGAAGAAAGTAACGATGCTGAAGCTACCGCGCAGGAATTTTATCAGCAGGGAATGCCACCGGCAAGGGTAAGCGTTCAGGAAAACGGTAAGAGTTCTGAAGCTTTGGTTTTTCCATGGGCTGTAGCCACTATGGGTGACCAACAGGTTCAAATTCCCTTATTAAAAAATAAACTGGGTGCTACCGATGAGGAGCGGGTTTCAAGCTCGGTACAGCAGCTGGAATATGCTATTGCCAATGCATTAAATAAATTAGTTTATCCTCGGAAAAAGAAAATCGCGGTAATGCGTGGTAACGGTGAGTTGCCCGATGCACAAATAGCTAGTTTTATAAAGACGCTACAGGAATATTATTTCATGGCACCGTTTACTTTAGATTCTGCTGCGATAAATCCTCAAAAAACGCTTCAGCAATTAAAAGACTACGATTTGATTATCGAGGCAAAACCTACCGAGGTTTTTACCGAAAATGAAAAGTATATTTTAGATCAATATACAATGAATGGTGGCAAGTCACTTTGGCTTACCGAAGCCGTTGCTATGGAAACCGATAGTTTGCTGAATCCTTCGGGCAGAGCTTTTGCCTTACCTCGTGATCTCAACTTAGGCGATTTTTTCTTTTCCTACGGAATTAGGATCAACCCGGTTTTGATCAATGATATTTATTCAGCGCCGATTATTTTGGCCTCGGGGCAGGGGAATAATACACGTTTTAATCCTTATCCCTGGTTCTACAGTCCGTTAACCACTTCGCCTAACGACCACCCGATAATAAATAACATTGAAGCAGTGAAATTTGAATATGCCAATCAAATTGATACGCTTCAGAATAAGCTTGAAAAAACAATTTTACTAAGTAGCTCTCCACAAACCAGGGTAGAAGGTACGCCCAGGGAAATTAGCCTCGAGATGGTAAGCCAGGAACCGGATTTGACTTCCTATAAAGATGGCGAGCAACCACTGGCCGTTTTATTGGAAGGAGAATTTACTTCGGTTTATAAAAACAGGATTAAGCCATTTGAAATTGAAAATCCTTTAAACCAAAGTGAAGAAACCAAAATGCTGATAATTTCAGATGGAGATGTTATTAAAAATGAAGTACAGCGAGGTAAACCTTTGGAGCTTGGGCTTGAACGCTACACGGGAAATACCTACGGAAACAAAGAATTTTTACTGAATGCCGTAAATTATATGCTGGATGACAGCGGACTTATAGACATACGCAGTAAAGAAATAAATATCGCACTCCTGGACGATCAAAAAACTGCTGATGAACGCGAAAAATGGCAGGTGATCAATATTATTCTTCCTTTAATTATCCTGGGACTTTTCGCTTTCGGATTTAATTATTTCAGAAAAAGGAAATACCTGAAATAGCTTTCTTAGACTTTAATTCCCAGGAAATAAAATCAACATATTAACAATCTTAAAAAGATTATTCGTTATAAGTGTTTGTTTTGTAGTTATTTACTT
>DATFJA010000020.1:0-5486 GCA_035269545.1 Salegentibacter sp. | reverse complement strand
CTTCAGCGATAATAGTTTTTTCAGTTTTCGAACTGTAACCAATGTCGAGATTAGTAGTCTTAAGGATGCTATGTTGTTCCGGTTGATCCACTTTTAGAATAAAAATTTACGTTTACGAACCAATAGCCAAATTACTACCGGAGCACCAATTAACGAAGTTATGGCATTTATGGGTAAAGTATATTCCTGTCCCGGTAATTGAGCCGCAATATCGCAAATAAGCATTAGTGCCGATCCTCCCAAAATAACGGCGGGAACCAAGATTCTGTGATTGTTTACCGGGATTACCTGTCTTATTAAATGCGGAACCGCTAAACCTACAAAAGCAATTGGGCCGGCAAAAGCAGTAATACTTCCGGCAAGTAAGCTGGTAGCAATAATAATTATAAGTCGGTTTCTTTGAATACTTACCCCAAGGCTTTTTGCATATTGTTCACCAAGAAGCAGGGTGTCGAGATTTTTTATACACGAAATAGCAAGGATCAATCCCACTAACCAAAACATTGCCAATATGCCAACTTCATTCCAGGAAAGATCGCCTAAACTCCCAAAAGACCAGAAAATATATTGTTGTAATTGGGCTGCGGGACTAAAGTAGGAAAGAACACTAACTACTGCTGCAGTTAAACTGGCAAACATTAACCCAATAATTAAGATCGCCATGGTGTCTCTAAGCCTTATTGAAGCGAGCATCACCGCAAGGAGAACCAATAAACTTCCCAGACTGGAGGCAACAACAAGGCTCCATTTGGATAATAAAATTCCGGCAAAAGCACCTCCAAAAACAGAAGCTCCCATAATTACAATGGCAACGCCTAAACTGGCACCACTGCTTAAGCCTAAAACATAAGGTCCTGCCAATGGATTTCGAAAAAGGGTTTGCATCAATAATCCGCTAATGGCAAGTCCGGAGCCGGTGATTATTGCAGTGATGGCCTTTGGTAGCCGATATTCCACAATTATATATCTCCAGGTTTCCTTAGAAACTTCCAGGTTGAAAATTGAAGCGAAAACGTCTTTAAAAGGAATATTTACCGAACCCAGACTTATATTTAAGAACCCAAGAACAATTACTCCTATAAAAAGAAGTAATAGCGGGAATACGTATTTCTGGGACTGCAACAAGGCCGGTTATTTATTTCGGTGTAAATATCTGAAATAAAATGAGGAGATAAAATTAAAGTACAACGATAATGGGGTATTAGCTAATATCCATAATTATGAGAAGGCTTTCTTTTAATTTTTCAGAGATCGGGGACGAAACCTTACCAATTTTTTTGACTAATCTTTTATTATCTATTGCTCTTAATTGATCTACCATAATATCACAATCTTTAGTGAGTTTTGCTGTGCCCTTTGGCAGGTGAACACGAAGAATCTCAACATCTTTTTGAACATTTGTTGTAAGCGGGCAAATTAAAGTGGAGGGATGATTAGAAGAATTCAATAAATTGGTTTGAATTATTATAACGGGTCTTTTTTTGCCAGCTTCGGTGCCAACCCGTGGATTTAAATCTGCTATCCAAATTTCAAATTGATTAATCTTCATAATCTATCTCCTCGAAATCCTTCAATACATTCATCGATTCCTCCTTAACCAAATATGATTCTTTCTTAAGTTTTTGAGCTAAAAGTTTTCTGTTTTGATGAATATTATAATATTCGATAGCCTCGTTAATATAATTTTCTGTAGATTTCTTCAGTTCTGAAGATAATTTTTCAGTCTCTTCAAACACAGGTTCTTTTATATTTATAGAAATACTTTTCATTTTCAATACCTTAGACTTTAAAGATAAATAATTTCATTCTCTTTTCTATTCTTCTAAAGCTTTAAAAAACCTCTTTTCGTAATCTGGAAGTAAATTAGAATGAAAAATGGAAACAAGATCCTTAAGCACTAAATCTGGGCGTTGCGGGCCTAACTCGAAATATAGAACACCACCGGTTTCACCTTTTGTTAAGCTTACACTATATACATTTTTATGCTGTACGGCTTTAAATTTTTGATAGTGGTTTGATTCTTCCAGAAGTTGGGTATAAGAAGTGAATTGTCCTGCGCTTATCCAGAATTCGGCGTCCTGGGCTTTTGCCAGAACACTTTCAAAAGAAAGGGCCATACTCCCATTTCCTTCAGTTTCTGCATAGACGTATTTTGCATTGGCATCCTTTATAAATTGTGCCTGCCAGGAATTTCCGTAAGGTAAATACCATTGGTCTTTATACATTGCTCCGCTTAAAACCTTTGGGGTTTCTGCAGCGGATTCGGCTAATTCCTTTGCTTCGTTATAAGAGGTCTCTATTTCATTGAAAATAGCTTCAGCCTTATCCAATTTATCATAAAATACGCCAAAGAATTTGATCCATTCAGCTTTACCTAGCGGAGTTTTCTCTGTCCAGTCGCCGTTATACATTACTGGAGTTCCTGTTTTTTGAATGGTTTCAAAGGTTTTGTTATTACCATCAATGGCGAAACCTATCACTACATCAGGTTCCAGATCTATTAGTACTTCAGTATTAATATTCTCATTTTTTCCGAGCTCTTTAATTTTTCCGGAATTGATTAATTTCCTGGTTTTTTCTGAAGAAATATAATCGAGTCCGGGGAAACCTATCAGGCTTTTTTCTTCCTTTAAAGCTTCAAGAGCCGGAATATGAGTAGTAGAAGTCACAACCATTTTTTCTACCGGAATTTGCACTTTTTGATCGAACTTCAAATCACCGGGAATTTTAGCATTTTTATTTGCTAGAAGATAAGTGAAGGCCTTTTCGGCATTTGGCCATGGATTTTCAATTTTTAAGAGGTAGAAATCTTCAAAACCCTCAATGCTAAAATTTTTAGCATAGCTTAATTCAACTGAATTTTCAGATTGTTTTGAATTGGATCCTTGCTTTTCTTGATTGTTTTTGCAAGCGGAAAGTAATAGAATTAAGAAGCAGAAATTAAGGACTTTTTTAAACTTTATTTTCACTATAGTTAATTTAAATGAAATGGAATTAATATGATATTTTCCGAGTTTTAGATCCGAATAAATACAGGGGGTCAAAAATTTAAGAAAATATCTTTAATACGGTAATTTTCAAAAGTAAGATTAATTCGGATTTTTTAGTTGCAACTCAGATAAATGTTTAATTTCGCATTGAAATTTTTGGTTCGGATGTGAATTTTATCACGCCGATTAAAAGGGAATCAGGAAAAAGTACGAGGTTAGAAGTACAAAATACGAAGCGCGAAGTTTTACTTCGTATTTCAAACTTCATCCATCTAACTTTATGAAGCCTGAGCTGTTCCCGCAACTGTAAGCTTAGTCCTTAATAGGACGCTTGTTGTTATCACTTCAAAAACCACTGTTCTTTTTTGGAACGGGAAGGTAAACAACGAGACGCGAGCCAGGAGACCTGCCAGAATATAACCAATAAATTCTTAGACTTTCGGGATAAAAGTCAGGGGCAGATGAAAAAAACGCAGTTTTATATTTTATTCCTTGGCCTGCTTTGTGGTTTGCCAACGCTTGCTCAAAACGATACGATAAACGTTTTGAACGAGGTTTTCCTAACCGATACCAAGCTGAAAGATTTCTCTACCGGCCAACAGGTTACTGTTTTAAACGATTCGGTTTTAAAGAAAAATGGTGCGCTGCTTACTTCAGCACTAAATTTTAATACCAATATCTATTTTAAGGAAAATGGTTTGGGGATGGTTTCTTCTCCTTCTTTTCGTGGTACCACAGCATCACAAACTGCGGTTTTATGGAATGGGATTAATATCAATTCCCAATTTAACGGGCAAACCGATTTCAATACGCTAAATGCTGCCGGATACGACAATATTAGTGTGCGCGGTGGGGGAGGAAGTGTAGTTTATGGAACCGGCGCTATTGGTGGAACTGTGCATTTAAACACCAAACTTGATTTTAGCGGAAATACGAAGCAGGATATTTTTTTGCAATACGGAAGTTTTAATACCCTGGATGCGCGCTATAAAATAAAGACTTCCGGAAAAAAATGGAGTTTAAGCGTAGCGCTGGCGTGTAATTCTTCAGATAATGATTACGAATGGCCGGTTGGAGGCAGAATTAATCAAAACGGGGAATTCTATAATAACAACCTTAATATTGGGTTTGCTTACCGTTTAAATGAAAAAAATACCCTGAAGTTTTACAGCGAGGTTTTTGATGGGGAAAGGCATTTTTCATTGATTAGGCCTTCAGAAACTCGAACAAAGTACCGCGATTTAAATACCCGGAATTTACTGGAGTGGGTGAGTGAATTTGGAGATTTTATCTCGGTGGCAAGACTTGCACATTTAGATGAAAACTATCGTTACTATGACAATATAGCTTCAGAAAATTATTCATTTGGCGAGGCAAAAACGCTAATCGTTAAATATGATCTAAAATATTCAGTCTCCAAAACACTAGAATTTAATACCTTTTTAACCAACACTTATACCGATGGTGAGGGTTCTGGGATTGAAGAAAATACCCGAAACATTTTTTCCGCAGCTCTTTTAATGAAACACAAGCCGTTTCAGAAATTTCAATATGAATTAGGCATCAGGAAAGAAGCAACCGATAATTATGAAAGTCCGTTATTGTTTTCCGCAGGAATGAATTATGAATTAACAGATTTCTATATCTTAAAATTAAATGCTTCGCGAAACTTCAGAATCCCTACCTATAATGATCTTTATTGGGCAGACGCCGGAAATCTTAATTTAAACCCTGAAACTTCTAACCAGGTAGAACTGGGAAATCATTTTAAATACCAAGGTCTAACTTTTAGCCTTACCGGGTATTATATTCAAATTGATGATATGATACGCTGGTTACCTTCTGAAAATGGAACCTGGCGACCTCGAAATGAAGAAAAAGTTGAAACCTATGGAGTAGAATTACTTACCAGCTGGCAAAAACGACTTTCTAAAGATCATCGAATTAGCGCCTCAGGTACTTATGCTTATACCGTTTCAGAAGATACGAATACCGGTTACCAGCTTATCTATGTGCCTTTTCATAAAGCAACCGGTGCATTCACTTATTCATTTAAAAACCTAAGCCTGGATTATCAGCTTTTATATAATGGTGAAGTTTTTACCAGGTCTGATAATAATTCCCGCTATAATATAGATTCCTATTTGGTTTCGAACCTCGGGCTGTCTTATGAATTTGGGAAAAATAATACTTACAAACTGGGAACTCGAATCTTAAACATTTTTGATGAAGAATATCAAAGCGTGGAAGATAGGTGGATGCCCGGCAGAAATTTTAATATATACCTAAACCTTAATTTTTAACCAGCATGATACTGGAAGCAAATATTCATAAAATCAGACTATTTGCTCCGCTCCTTGCTAAAATTCTAACCAATGAAAAGAATAAGTAAATTTTTAATCTTGGCCATTTTAAGTGGCTTGTTTTTGAATTCGTGTAGCAGTGATGATGATGTAGTTGAACCGGCAGAACCACAGCCGGAAGGAACCTACACTG
>DATFJA010000019.1:0-2415 GCA_035269545.1 Salegentibacter sp. | reverse complement strand
TTCGTCGTAACCGTAAACAGTCACTGCATCTCTATCCTCTTCGGGCGCGGCCATTTTTGCCATTCTTATCTGAGTTTCTTCAGAAATAAATTCTTCCTGGGCTATTCCGCTAAAACTAAAAGCCAGAATCATTAAGCTATAAATTGCATTTTTCATTTTAAATTGATTTTAATTCGTAATCCCGTAAAGATAAAGTTACTTATTTTATGTCACTTCTTTTCTTAAAACTTCCAAAGGTGGTTTCCTAATTACACTTAAGCTATTACTTAAGCCAATAATTAGCACTAACAGCATAATTCCCGGGAATAAAACTAAAAATGGAATTAGGGATGGAGTAAACGGCGATTCAAAAACCAACCAGGCCAGTAATTGACTACTGATTAATGATAATAAAACTCCCGAAAGACCTCCAAGCACTCCTAAATAAATATATTCTAAAGCATTAATATTTAATATTTGTTTGCCTTTTGCCCCCAGTGTTCGCAGTAAAACGCTTTCCCTGATTCGTTGATATTTACTGGTTCTTATTGCTCCTAGAAGCACAATAACTCCTGTGAGAATGCTAAAAAATGCCATGAAATTAATGATCCAGGAAATTCTACCTAGAATATCTTCTATAACGCTTAATACCTGCCGAAGATCTATGATGGAAACATTGGGGAATTCTTTAACCAGTTCCTGCTGTAATTGAGCTGATTTTTCTTCTCCCGGAACTTTGGTGGTTAATACATGAAATTGTGGGGCGTCCTCTAATACACCTTTAGGAAATACCAGGGAGAAATTCAATTGCATTCGTGACCAATCAACCGTCCTCACGCTTCCTACAACCGTATTTAGCAAAACACCCTGCACATTGAAAACTAGCTTATCTCCAACACCAACTTTAGCATCTTCCGCAAAATTATTGCTTATAGAAATTGGCACGGGATTAATATCGCCCGCTTCAGCCGTCCATTCTCCACTTTCAATACTTTCAGAAGCAATTAAAGAATCACGATAAGTGACCCTGAATTCGTGATTTAAAATCCATCCGTTAATTTGAGAAGTGGTGTCTTTTCTTATTTCATTAACCGGTTTCCCTGCTATGTTTTGTACCCGCATGGTCACAATAGGAATATTGTCCAGAACCGGCAAATCGTTAGTTCTTATAGTTTTGGCGACAGCTTCCTGTTGGTCACTTTGCACGTCTAAAAGAATCATATTAGGGCTATTAGCCTGGGATTCTATAGAAGCCTGGGCCAGTAAAAGATCTTTACTAAAATATAGCGTACTTATTAAAAAAGTACCCACTCCAATAGCCAGCACAAGGGTTAGTGTTTGATTTTGCGGCCTAAAGAGATTTAGTAAACTTTGCCGGGCTACAAACCCCCAGTTATGCGGGAAGTATTTTCGCAGCGCTTGCATAAAAAGGTAAGCTATTCCCGCCAGGATAGAGAAAGTGACTATAATTCCACCTACGAAAGCCAAAGAATATCTCCAGTCTTCTAATAACCAAAGTGAAAACAAAAAGATGAATAGAAAAATGCCGAGAGAAACGAGGGTAATTGCCTTTCGTGATTTTTTAGTTTCTTCTTTTATTACTCGCAATGCCTGTAAAGGAGAGATATAAAGCGTCCCGATTAAAGGATAAAGAGCAAATAAAACCGACATCAAAATACCCAATAAAATTCCCATAAAAATTACAGGTAAGGAAAAATTGATTTGCACATCTACCGGGAGCAAACCTTCCAAAAGCCAGGGGAATAATTGTTGAAGTACCAACCCAAGAGCGGTACCTAGAATACCTCCAATTAACCCCATAAATGCTACCTGTATAAGGTAGATTAAAAAAGTTTGCTTTTTGCTAGCGCCCAAACATTTTAAAACTGCTACGGCACGTAATTTTTCTTTAATATAAATATGAATAGCACTTGCAATACCTACACAACCTAGTAACAAAGCAATAAAGGCAACCAGGTTAAGGAATTTTCCAAAATTTTCATATCGTCTTCCAAGCCTGTCACTGGTAGAGGTATGTGTATCTAAATCGGCGTCTTCGGCATCAAGCATAGGATCCAGATTTTCATCCAGTTTTTCCATATCTGTATTGGGAGGTGCCGTAAAATAGAATTCATAATCTATTCGGCTTCCGGTTTGTACAAGACCAGATTCTTCAATAAACCTAAACGGAATAAGAACAGGTGGTGCTACCGAGCTAAATATAGCAGTGCTCCCGGGTACTTTATTAAGTGCCCCGGCAATAGGTAAAGTGACTTTCCCGATCTTGATGCTATCTCCCAGTTTTATTCCTAATTGTAGCATTACAGTGGCATCAACCAAAGCAGCTCCTTCTTTCTGATACCTATTGGAAGCTTCTTTAGGCTGAGTTTCTAATTCCCCGTAAAATGGAAACCCGCCTTCTATTCCTCTTACCTG
>DATFJA010000018.1:0-9136 GCA_035269545.1 Salegentibacter sp. | reverse complement strand
ATGGCGAAGGTTATATACGGTTTTCACTTTGCGCTACGGAAGAAAATATTAACCGGGCGATTAAAAGAATTTTATAATGAAAGTTCAAATAATAGGAATAGGACTTATAGGCGGCTCTTTTGCGCTGGATATTAAATCGGCTTTTCTCGAAGCGGAAATCTTCGGGAGTGATGCCGATGAGCAGAACCTAAAAAAGGCAAAAGAGCTCGGGATTATAGATCACTTTGGAAAAACTGAAGATGTACAACACGCGGATGTGGTTTTGGTCGCGGTTCCCGTAGATGTAGCTAACAAAGTGATAACTGAAGTTTTAGATCTGGCAGGTGAAAATACCCTGGTTTTTGATGCTGGTTCTACAAAGTCCGGTCTTTGTAAGGAAATTGCTAATCATCATAATAGAAGGAACTTTTTAGCGGCCCATCCTATTGCTGGAACCGAATTTTCCGGTCCTGAAGCTGCAATTCCTAATTTGTACAGGAATAAAACCAATATTATCTGCGAGGTAGAAAAAACAGCTTTTAAGCTTCAGGAGCGGGCGCTGGATATTTTTCAGAAACTGGGAATGCGAATTCGATATATGGATCCTGTTTCACATGACAGGCATATTGCTTATGTTTCGCATTTATCGCATATAAGCTCTTTTATGCTTGGAAAAACAGTTCTGGAAAAAGAACGTAACGAGCGTGATATTTTTGATCTGGCAGGCAGTGGATTTGCCTCTACAGTGAGACTGGCAAAAAGTTCCCCGGCAATGTGGTCGCCAATTTTCCAGGAAAATAAAGAGAATGTGCTGGAAACCTTAACAGAGTATATTAACAATCTTACGCATTTTAAAAAATTACTGGAAAATGATGATTTCCAGGAGGTGTATAATGAAATGCAACGCACCAATCATATTAAATCTATTTTAAACGGAATAAATTAAAAATTAGGATTAAATTTTAAATTATGGAAAACAAGAAAGAATTAAGAAACTGGCTTGATGCCTTCGGATTAGATCATCCGCTGGTAATAGCAGGGCCGTGTAGCGCTGAAACTGAAGAGCAAGTTTTAAAGATCGCACACCAATTAAAAGATACCGATGCCACGGTTTTACGCGCCGGAATTTGGAAACCGAGAACCAGGCCGGGAAATTTTGAAGGCGTTGGAGCACTAGGATTAAAATGGTTGAAAAAAGCCAAAGAAGAAACGGGAATGTTAACTACTACCGAAGTTGCAAATCCGCATCACGTAGACCTCGCTTTGGAAAATGATGTTGATATTCTTTGGATAGGTGCAAGAACCACAGTTTCGCCATTTATTGTGCAGGAAATTGCTGAGGCCTTAAAAGGAACCGATAAGACCGTTTTGGTAAAAAACCCTGTGAATCCAGATCTGTCTCTTTGGTTGGGTGCTGTTGAAAGATTATATACCCAGGATATTAAGAATTTAGGAGTTATTCATCGAGGATTCTCGGCTTACCAAAAGACGAAATATAGAAATAATCCGGAATGGCAGATCGCAATCGAGCTTCAGAATAAATTTCCTGATCTTCCTTTAATTTTAGATCCTTCACATATTGCCGGGCGGAGAGATACTATTTTTGATCTTTGCCAAACCGCTTTAGATCTTAATTACGACGGACTTATGGTTGAGACCCACCACACTCCCGACGATGCCTGGAGTGACGCTGCACAGCAAATCACCCCCGCAACGCTTGTTCAGATTATGAAAGATTTGAAAATAAGAAAAGAGATTTCAGAAAGTGAAGATTTCAAGAATAAATTGAACACTTTAAGAGCTAAAATTGATGTAGCCGATAATCAATTGATCGAGCTGCTTTCAAAAAGAATGGAAATTTCTGACGAAATTGGCCGGGTGAAAAAATCACAGAACGTTTCTGTTTTACAAACCAAAAGATGGAATGAAATTCTTGGCAATATGGTATTGGAAGGAGAACAGCATGGCTTGAGCGAAGAATTTATTCTACGTTTGTTTAAAGCGGTTCACCAGGAATCTATTAACCACCAGGAAAAAATTATGAAGGCTTAAAAATCTTGTTTTCCATGATTTTTAGTTTAAAAGCAAATAGTGAAAACTGCTTTTGCTATTTTAGCAAAATGGCTGTTTGAAGAAATCTAAAGTACGTCATCCTGTCCCGGGCTTCGGGATTGTTTCCGTCAAGCTGAACTTGTTTCAGCTTCTAATATGTTAGCAACTTAGATCCTGAAACGAGTTCAGGATGACGTTATATAAATTATCAAACAGCCATTTAAAACCCATAATGTGAATGAAAGGAACCGTTTATAAATCTACCGGAAGCTGGTACCAGGTGAAAAGTGAAGCAGGAACGTTTTATGATTGCCGAATTAAAGGAAAATTCAGGATTAAAGGGATTAAAAGTACCAATCCTGTTGCTGTGGGTGACCGCGTAGAATTTGATATTGAAGATAAGGAAGGCGCAGCCCAGGGAGTGATCAAAAAAATTGAAAAACGGGAGAATTATATTATTCGAAAATCGGTTAACCTTTCTAAACAAACCCATATTATTGCAGCTAACATTGACCAGGTTTTTTTGCTGGTTACACTTAACAATCCACCCACTCTTACCACTTTTATAGACCGATTTCTGGTTACAGCGGAAGCTTACCACGTAAAAGCTGTTTTGCTTTTTAATAAAGTAGACGCCTATAATGAAGACGAGCTGGTGGAGGTAAAATACCTTGCAGCAATTTATAGAAATGCCGGTTATGATTGTATCGGGATTTCGGCAAAAACAGGTAAGAATGTTGAAAAGGTTAGAGAAATGATGACCGGGAAAATAAGTATGTTCGCCGGCCACAGCGGTACCGGTAAATCTACTCTAGTGAATGCTATAGAACCGGGTTTAAATCTAAAAACTTCAGAAATTTCAGAACAGCATAAACAGGGTCAACATACCACGACTTTTGCTGAAATGTTCGATCTTAATTTTGATGCCAGAATTATCGATACCCCGGGAATTAAAGGTTTTGGAGTGGTAGAAATTGAGCGTGAGGAATTGGGTGATTATTTTCCTGAATTTTTTGAATTAAAACAAGATTGTAAATTTCATAACTGTTTACACCTTGAAGAACCAAAATGCGCTGTAAAAGACGCCCTGGAAGAAGGCGAGATCGCCTGGAGCCGTTATAAGAGTTATTTGCAGATTTTGGAAGGCGAAGAGGATAATTACAGAACAGATATTTACCCAAAAAAATGAAAGTAGTTTTACAACGGGTCTCAAAAGCTTCGGTTCAAATAAACCATGAAATAAACGCCGTGATGCGTAAAGGGCTTTTAATTCTATTGGGAATAGAGGAAGAAGACACCCAGGAAGATATAGATTGGCTTTGTAGAAAAATCGTAAAAATGCGCATTTTTAATGATGAAGATGATGCGATGAATCTTTCTCTATTAGATGTAGATGGTGATGCCATTGTGGTAAGCCAGTTTACCTTACACGCTTCTACCAAAAAAGGTAACCGCCCAAGTTTTATAAAAGCAGCAAAGCCCGATGTTGCGATTCCGCTTTATGAAAAATTTTTAGAAAAATTAGAGGAAGCTCTAGGGAAACCGGTAGGAAGCGGGAAGTTTGGCGCCGATATGAAGGTAGAACTGATTAATGATGGACCGGTAACAATCTTGATGGATTCTAAAGACAAAAGTTAAAATTAGTTAAAATTTTATATCTTGCGAATCTAAATTTCACCTCTTTAGATAAATGCGCAAGATTTTACTAGTCCTATTTTTATTTTTTCGAATAGGTACCTCCCCAATTTTTAGTCAGGATTATGCAATTTTTTCCATTCAACCCAACTTACTTTCCGAGGCTAACGCCGTGATAAGAAACCAATCTGTAGAGGTTTCGATTCTGGCTCTGGATAAGATGAGGTTGAAAACAAAGCGGGTGGTGACGGTTCTCAACGAACAAGGAGAACAACACGTACAAGCTTACGATTTTTATGATGAGAACACCAAAATAAAATCCCAGGAAGCTATTGTTTATAATAGCATGGGAGAAGAGATAGAAAAAATAAGGGAGCGCGATTTTGATGATCGTAGTCTCGTAGGTTCCAACACCCTCTACAGCGATAACCGTCTTAGTTATTTGAATTACACTATTAAAGAATACCCGGTTACCATCGCTTATGAAAGCGAAATCGAAACAAATTCCACGATTTTTATTCGAGCCTGGGAACCTCTGGAGAATTATAATTTAAGCGTAGAACAAACTTCTTATAAGCTGATTAATCCCGAGGCTGTTCCATTTAGATTTGAAGAAAGAAATTTGGAAGGATTAGAGCTTGAAAAGAATAATACTAATTCAGGTTTATATTATAAAGCTAAGAATATTTCGGCAGTTAAGAACGAAGTTTTAAGTCCGGATATTTCAAGCTATACTCCCCAGGTTTTAGTTGCTTTAAATGAATTTGCATTGGTAGGAGTTGAGGGTAAGGCCTCAAATTGGAAAGAATTAGGGAAATGGCAATATGACTATTTATTAAAGGAAAAAACTGAGCTTCCGCAGGAGACTATTTTAAAACTTAATGGGCTTACCGCTACCGCGACATCAGATCGGGAGAAGGCAGAAATAGTCTATAATTATGTTCAGGAAAATACGCGTTATATAAGTGTGCAGCTAGGTATTGGGGGTTGGGAACCAATGCTTGCTAAGGATGTTGATGAACTGGGTTATGGCGATTGTAAAGCGCTAACTAATTATACTAAAGCTCTTCTGGAATCTCAAGGAATACCTTCGTATTACACGGTGGTTTATGGGGGTGAAAGAAATAATATAGATCCTGAATTTGCATCCATGCAAGGTAATCACGTGATTCTTAATTTACCATTAGCAGAGGAAGACGTATGGTTAGAATGTACCAGCCAAACTAATCCTTTTAATTATTTAGGAGACTTCACCGACGATAGAAAAGTTTTAAAAATAACTCCCGAAGGTGGAGAAATTGTTAGCACCCCAAATTATTCTACTGAAGTGAATCTTAGGGAAAGTTTTGTGGAAATTCAATTGGATAAATTGGGAGGTTTTTCTGCAAAAATCACCCGTAAAAATTCGGGGGTTCCTTATGGTAATATTTATTGGGTCAGAAATCAAAAAGAAGATCATCAGAAAATATTTTACAGCGAAAATTGGGGGCATTTAAAAAATTTAGAGTTTAGTAAAATTGCTTTTGAAAATAACAGGGATTCGGTGGTGTTTATTGAAAAATTAGAGGTTAAAGGAGCTAAGTTAGCCTCAAAGGCCGGAAACCGTTTGTTATTACCCGTTAACTTTCTACAGGCAAAAAGCTACGATTTGCCAAGAAACGAGTCTAGAAAACTTCCTTTAATTATTGAAAGGGGAGAAACTTATAAAGATAAATTCCAATTTAAATTGCCGGAAGGTTATGAAATAGAATCTATTCCTGATCCTGTGAATATCGAAAATGAGTTTGGGAAATTAATCTTAAAAACTTCAATTGCTGGTCCCGAAGAGACAGAACTAAAATTAGAGCGACTTTTAGTTTTGAAAGAAGGTAGTTGGGAGAATTCAGCATACAAAGCATATCGTGAGTTTATGAATCAAATAAAATCTTATACCAATCAAAAGGCAGTTTTAGTCAGTAATTAATCTTATTATGAAACATTTTTATTTTTTTATCATCAGCCTATTTTCAGTGTGTTTGCTTCAGGCACAGGATTACAAATTCGGAAAAGTTTCCGAAGAAGAAGTACTTGAAAAAGAGCATCCCCAATATAAGGAAGCTAATGCAGCAATACTATATAGAAAACAAAGGGTCTATTACGAGATTCAAAAGAACTCAGGCTTAAGCCTTGTTACCGAGGTTCACGAACGTATAAAAATATATAACAAGGAGGGTTTTGATTGGGCTAATAAAACCATTAGTGTATATCAAAATACATCAGATCAGGAAGACGTTGGTGATATCAAAGGTTATACTTATAATATAGTTGATGGTAAGCTGGTTGACGAAAAGCTAAGAAGAAATGGTATTTTTGAAGAGGAGGCCAGCAAGTATAGGTTAAAGACCAAATTTACTATGCCTGCTGTAAGCGAAGGTAGCGTTATTGAATATAAATATACTATAAGATCCCCATTTACCACTTCTATAGATGACGTGCCGCTTCAATTTGAAATTCCCGTAAATAGATTGGAAGCAGAAGTTAAAATTCCAGAATTTTATGGCTTTAGAATGCATTACAATCCTAAATCACCTATAATTTTTCCAATCGATAAAACAAGAGAAAATTTCACCTATAATTACACCCAAAAAACTAGGGGTGGTCGAAGAGTAGTTAAAACAGATTATAGTCAGGAGAGTATAGATTATATGTTGGATGTATATAATTTTCAGAGAGATGATATCCCACCCTTAAAAAAGGAAATTTACGTAGATTACCTGCAAAATTACGCGGCGTACTTGCGTTGGGAATTGCAGTATACCAAATTCCCAAACTCCACCATAGAGAATTATTCCCGTACCTGGGAAGGTGTGGCAAAGAGTATTTATAACGATGCCGGCCTCAAACAGGAAGTGAGCAAGAATAACTTTTTTGATAAGGATATTGATGAGTTACTTTCTGAGACTAAAGATAATACAAGTAAGATAGCGAAGATTTTCACCTATGTAAAGAGTAAAACTACCTGGAACGATTTTGTAGGATTCCAGGCAGAGAATGGGATAAAATCTGCTTATAAAGATGGAACAGGAAATACGGGTGATATAAACTTACTGCTGATAAGCATGCTAAGGTATGCCGGTTTTGATGCCAATCCTGTGCTTGTGAGTACTAAATCTCACGGAACCCCAATTTATCCAACACGAAATGGCTTTAACTACGTGATAGCTGCTATTGAAGATCAGGGAGAGGTGATTTTATTAGATGCTACCGACAAGTATGCGGCAATAGGAGAGCTTCCGGAAAGGGCTATGAATTGGCGAGGTAGAATTATAAGAGAAGACGGCTCATCAGACTGGGTGAATTTAATGCCGAAAGTAAAATCTGAAAATGCCACAATGCTAAATATGCAATTTGATGATGAAATGGTATTAAAGGGAAAATCGGTAAGGAATATAAACGGATTACATGCTAAAAAATTCAGGGATAGCTATGTGGGAGTGGCTGAAAAGGATTACGTGCAAATTTTAGAAAAAGATAAAGGCAATATAGTTATTTCTGATGTGGCTATTTCTAACGAAAAAGCTATAGGAGAAGATATCAAACAAACCTATAATTTTGAGCTTAGGGATGCGATGGAAGTTATTAACGGCAAAATCTATTTTAAACCTATGGTTTTTGCCGCGCTTAACGAAAATCCATTTAAAGGGGAAGACCGTAGTTACCCGATATTTTTCGATTTTCCTTCTAGCAATAGTAAGACTATCAATCTTTTAATTCCTGATGGATATGAAGTAGAATCCTTGCCAGAAAGTGCTATTGTAAATCTTAAAAATGGAGCTGGAGTCTTTAAATTCGTAGTAGCCTTGAATGGGAAGTTTTTAAGGATTAATTCTTCTCTGGATATGAATAATATGGTTTTCACTTCGCTGGACTATGAAGGTCTTAAAAATTTCTATGGTGAAATGGTAAATAAACATTCAGAAGCTATAGTTTTGTCAAAATCTTAAGAATAAAATGAACATAGAAAACGCTCAAAAAGCTGTAGACGACTGGATAAATGAACACGGAGTTCGTTATTTTAATGAACTTACCAATATGGCACAGCTTACAGAAGAAGTAGGGGAGGTTGCCCGAATTATCGCGCGCCGGTATGGGGAGCAAAGCGAAAAGGAATCTGATAAAGAGAAAGATCTGGGAGAAGAGCTTGCAGATGTGATGTTTGTAGTGCTATGTCTCGCCAATCAAACAGGAGTTAATCTCCAGGAAGCTTTTGATAAAAAGCTGGATATAAAAACAAAAAGAGATCATGACAGGCATCATAATAATGAAAAGTTAAAATAATGAAATTCAAAGAAATGATTTCGAAAAAAGCCTTCTGGAAATCGGTATTGTTGCTTGGAGTAGGCTTCCTGATTGTTTATGATATAGTAAGTATGCTGTTTGAATACGGCGGATTTCATTTTGAGGCCTTTTTTACTGAACGTACAGAAGACGGTAAGTTATTTCGCTTTATTGTTGGGCAATTCCTTGCTGCTTTTGTGTATGGTTTTATTATCTCGTTTGGGCAGTTTAGAGGCAAAAAAAATAAAGAAGCTGAAAATTAATACAGCAAATCAATGAATCTAAAGATCTCTAATACCAACAAGCATCTCTCGGGTAATATTAAGATTACCGGTTCTAAAAGTGAATCTAATCGCTTGTTGATTCTGCAGGCCTTATATCCTAATTTAAAGATCAGTAATCTATCCAATAGTGACGATACTCATTATTTGCAAAAAGCTCTGAAGAGCACAGATCAATTAATAGATATTCACCACGCTGGTACTGCTATGCGCTTTTTAACAGCTTATTTTTCAACTATAGAGGGCAGGGAAGTCGTTCTAACCGGAAGTAAACGAATGACGGAGCGCCCGATTAAATTATTGGTAGATGCTCTAAGAAAAATGGGAGCCGATATTTCTTACGAAAAGAATGATGGTTATCCGCCAATTAGGATTAAAGGGAAGAAATTAGAGGCAGAAACGGTAAGCCTGGAAGCCAATATTAGCAGTCAATATATTTCAGCCTTGATGCTTATTGCGTCTTCCTTACCCAACGGACTGGAAATTAATTTGGAAGGTAAAATCACTTCTACGCCCTATATTAAGATGACCTTAGAGATCTTGCAAAGAGCTGGTATAACTGGAACTTTTGAAGGAAATACCATTAAAGTTGAACCTTCACAACAATTAGAAGAGCAAACTTTGGCAGTAGAATCAGATTGGAGTTCTGCTTCCTATTATTATAGTTTGGCGGCAATAAGTGAATCGGCCGATCTTAAATTAAGCACTTATAGAAAAACCAGTTTACAGGGTGACTCCTGTCTGGCAGAGATCTTTAAACAATTTGGGGTAACCACTACATTTGAAGGCGATCATATTATTTTAACTAAACGCCCCGGCAGTAAACCAAAACATATAGAAGAAAATCTTCAAAATTCACCCGATATCGCGCA
>DATFJA010000017.1:0-31166 GCA_035269545.1 Salegentibacter sp. | reverse complement strand
TCTAAAAAGGGTGGCGCCACAATTACTACCGAAGATGGCAAGCTTACAGGAATTTCTACTCTACAGGTTACCGTTCCTGCTGAAAGCTTAGACAGTGGAAAAGGCGGTATGGATAAAAACGCTTACAAGGCGCTTGATACCGACGAATATAAAAATATAGAATTCAAACTGGACGAGGTTAAGAAAATAGAAGCGCAAGGCAGTGACTCTTACAAGGTGAATGGTCTTGCAACCCTTAAAATTAAAGGGCAATCCAGACAGGTTCCGGTTGATTTTATTCTAAAAATAAATGGAAATAAAATACAAATTAATGGCAAACAAAACATCAATATGACCGATTACAAAGTAGATCCTCCTACTGCTATGTTTGGAACAATTACCACCGGAGAAGACCTAACTATTAAATTCAATTCAACATTTTCTAAATAACTATTCAATTTAAAAACTATTACAATGAAAAATTCAATCAAATACTTTGGAATTGCCCTAATGATGGCCGTAGGCTTTCAGGCACAAGCACAAGACGTAGACGTGGATGTCGTAGATGTGGACGTAGAAGAAAAATCTATATGGGACAGAGAACTTCCTAACTTTAGAGCACCAGACCAGCGTGGTATCGGTGAATTTGAACCTACAAAAGATACCGATTATGATTTTGACGGTGTTCAGGTAAGAGTAGGTGGGGCTTCCACTATACAATTACAGGGATTAAGACAGGATAATGCATCAGGAGCACCTGAACTTTACGATTTAGGAACCAACTTTAACCTGGCTACCGCTAACCTTGCTTTAGATGTACTTTTAGCAAAAGGAATTAGAATGCACCTTACCACCTATTTATCTTCTTTACACCACACTGAAGCATATGTAAAGGGCGGCTATATTCAAATAGACGGTCTTGACTGGATCAGCGAAGATTTTGCAGGTGCCATGGATAACTGGAGAGTTAAAATAGGTCACATGGAGAACAACTATGGTGATGCTCACTTCAGAAGATCAGACAATGCCCAGGCGATTTACAACCCATTTGTAGGTAATTACTTAATGGATGCTTTTACGACAGAAGTTGGTGCAGAGGTATACTACTTCAACGGACCATGGTTAGCAATGGCTGGTTTTACCAACAGTACTATTAATCAAAGTTCATTAGAAAGCGATAGAGATCCTTCATACCTTGCAAAAATTGGTTATGACAAGCAATTTAGTGAAGACTTCAGATTCAGACTTACCGGATCGGTATTTCACTCTAACTTCAGACCTAACTCTTCTCGTGGAAGCACGCAATATCTTTACTCAGGTGACCGTGCAGGTACAAGATATTACAACGTAATGCAGGGACCTGTAGACGGAGTACGTTACGATACTGACTTTAGAGCCGGTAGACTTAATCCTAACTTTGGCGAAGAGCTTACCGCTTTTATGATTAACCCTTTTGTTAAAGTTGGCGGCCTTGAATTCTTTGGACTATATGAAAACGCTTCGGGCGAAGACGAAACCTGGAATCACTATTCTGGAGAGCTTATTTACAGATTTGGCCAAACAGAAGATTTCTACGTAGGTACAAGATACAACACTGCAAGTAACGACGATGTTTCCGTTAATAGATTCAACGTAGGTGGTGGATGGTTCATGACCAAAAACATTCTTGCTAAGATTGAGTATATGAACCAGCAGTATAATGACTATCCTGCAGGAAATTACCGGGATGATGCTAATTTCAACGGATTTAACATAGAAGCTGTTATTAGTTTTTAAGTTGAATGTTGAGCCCCGGATGCTATCTCTAAGAGATTCGCCGGGGCTTTTTATTTCCTGTTTTTAGCAATTTTTCAGTAAAAAATGATTGCATATATTTATTAGAACGCTCTAAATTTAGTCAGGATGAAAACTTATTTACTTTTTTTCTTCACGATATTCCTTAGTTTTTCGGGTCTGGCACAATCTAATTTAGAGACCCGCGAAATTGTTATCCTTCCCAACAGTAGCCTAAGTATTGCCGGCACCACAAACATCAACGAATTTGAATGTGATTTTAATCCACTTTCCTTTAAAAACGAAAGCTTTAAGGTTCATTATATAGATAAAGAACGTGCCCTAATATTTAAAAACAGCATCCTTACTCTCGAAAATAAAAATTTTGACTGCGGGCATAGAAAAATCAATAAAGATTTTCACGAGCTACTTAAAACTGAAAAGCACCCGGAGATCCTTTTGAAAATAAAAAAAATAGACCTGAAACAAGAGGAAGAAGCTACAGTAACTTTAAGTTTTACCATTGCAGGAATTGAAAATGACTACAAATTTCCTATAGAAATCAATTGGGAGAACCAAGTTCGTTTTGAAGGCAAATTAGAACTAAACATCAAAGACTTTAATCTAGAAGCACCTACTAAAATTTTCGGCTTAATTGTAATAGATGAAGAAATTGAGATCGATTTTAATTTAAATATACAAACTTAAAATTGTGAAAAATCCAAAGATTTTATCCGCCCGGCAAGCCGTTGCTATAGTAAATTCTGGTAATCGTATTTTTATCCAGGGTGCGGCAATGACCCCAATCAAGTTAATTGATGCTCTATGTGAGCGCTATGATGAATTGACAGAGGTAGAAATACTTCAGATTCACACGGAAGGTAAAGCAAAATATACCGAAGAACCCTATTCGCAAGCTTTCAGTATAAATAGTTGTTTTGTCGCAGGAAATGTTAGAAGCGCTGTTAATTCTAATAAAGGAGCTTATATCCCTATTTTTTTAAGTGAGATCCATAATCTTTTCCGCAGGAATCTTCTCCCTTTAGATGTAGCGTTTATCCAGGTTTCTCCACCCGATAAACATGGTTACTGCTCACTTGGAGTTTCTTTAGATATCACTTTACCGGCAATTCAAACCGCAAAAAAGGTAATTGCGCAAATAAACCCAAAAGTTCCAAGAACCCACGGCGACGGGATTATTCACATAAGTCAAATTGATGCAGCAATAGAGGTAGATGAACCTATTTTTGCTACAAAAATCACGGCTCCAACTGATATAGAACAGCAAATTGGAAAACACGTAGCCGGTTTAATTGAAGACGGTGCCACCCTGCAAATGGGCATTGGCGGTATTCCCAACGTGGTCTTAAGCAATTTAAAAAACCACAAAAACCTGGGAATCCATACCGAAATGTTTTCTGACGGAATTTTACCACTTGTAAAATCGGGGGTAATAACCGGGAAGAATAAAGAGATAAAAACCGGAAAACTGGTTACCTGTTTCGCAATAGGTTCGCCAGAATTATATGATTTTATAGATGATAATCCTATAGTGCATTTTAAGGAAGCCGCTTATACAAATGACACTGCCATTATTAGGAAAAACCCTAAAGTGACCGCAATAAACTCTGCTATAGAAATAGATCTTACCGGGCAGGTATGTGCCGATACTATTGGGAAATATCAATTCTCTGGAGTTGGCGGACAAATGGATTTTATAAGAGGCGCAGCTCTTTCTGAAGGTGGTAAACCTATTATTGCCATGCCTTCCATTACCAAAAATGGGATTTCTAAAATAGTTCCCTTTTTAAAAGAAGGTGCCGGCGTGACCACCACCAGGGCACATGTGCATTATATAGCCACCGAATACGGAGTTGTAAATTTATATGGCAAAAACCTTAAGCAAAGAGCAAAAGAGCTAATTTCCATAGCTCATCCGGATCATAGGGAGCAATTGGAAAAAGATTTATATTGCCAATTTAGATAAGCTTATTTTTTAAATGATTTTAAAGCCTGAAAGAATAAAAAGTTCTCCAGGCTTTTTTTATTTATGATTTTACTCATAACACAGTTCTTATTGCCGAGTTAATTTTATCCGGAATTAAAAATTAGAGCTATAGGGAACTTTTCGATCGAATTTTTCAAAATTTGATTTCACTACTATGGTAATGAGACCTATTTTATCCTCTAGCTTTACTCTAATAATTACTATTTAAATCCTTTTGTATGTCAGTTGATATTAAAACACGGGAAGATATTTTTTCACTTGTATCCGGTTTCTATAAAAAAGTAAGAAAAGATCCTGAAATTGGTCACTTTTTTAATGAGGTTATAGAGGATTGGGATGCACATCTAGAGAAGCTAACCGATTTTTGGGAGAGCAATCTCTTTTTTAAAGCACTTTACAAAGGGAACCCGCAAAAGGTTCACGTAATGGTAGACCAGGAAAACAATCAGGAGATTTCATCCTATCATTTTGGGATTTGGCTAAACTTATGGTTTGAAACGATAGACGAATTATTTGAAGGAGAACTAGCCAACCGGGCTAAAAACAACGCTCGTAAAATGTCTTCCCATTTATACCTCAAGATCTTTCAGGCAAGAAAATAGATTATATAAAAAGGTTAATTTCGTCAAGCTGAACTGGTTTCAGCTTCTAATATCTTTTGATTCAAACGACTTAGATCCCGAAACAAGTTCAGGATGACGTTTTTCATTTAAACTGAACATAAAAAAAGCCCTAAAGGTTAATACCATTAGGGCCTTTTAAAATATGAATTCTCTTTATAGAAAATCTACTTTTCCTGAATCTAAATTGTAATAAGCTGAAACGATTTTTAATTTTCCGCTATCTACAGCGTCTCTAATTATCGTAGAACGTCTCGTAAGTTCTTCTGCAGTTAAATGTGCATTTTTCTTCACCACCTCATTTACCGTAGCATCTTTTTCTGAAGCTGCAATAGCAGGCGCAATATGGGAAACAAGATGGTTTAAATTATAGCCATTATCGCCTCCACTCATAGCAGCATTAACAGCACCACAGCTTTCGTGTCCCATTACAACAATAATTTCGGTACCTAAAATCGCTACAGCATATTCCATACTGGCAATAGAGGAGCTATTGGCAATATTTCCCGCTACCCGAACGGTAAACAATTCTCCAAGGCCGGTATCAAAAGCAAGTTCCGGCACTACACGGCTATCTGCACAGCTCAAAACAATGGCATAAGGTGATTGGCCGCTGGTTAATTCCTCTCTTCGAGTTTTGTCTTGTAATTTACCTTCACCATTATCTTCAATAAAGCGCTGATTACCTTCTTTTAATCTATTTAATACTTCGTCCTTGGTCATAATATGTTTTTATAATTTATTATCTTATTATAAATAAAAAAGCTGTCTAAAAAAAATGAAATCGTCATTCTGAATTTATTTCAAAATCTAAGTTGTTATTGTTCAAAACGTGTTAGAAGCTGAAACAAGTTCAGCTTGACGGAAATAAAATCTTTCAGATACCCTCTTTAAATTGAACCCTAAACATAGGCTTTTCTGCCCTATTTACCAATATCTTAAGCCCTTAAACAACAGAATTTAATAGGTTAGCAACAAACTTTAACCAATCTTAAGAAAATTATTCATGAAGTATGAGCACAGGAAGATTCTGCATCCTGGTTTCTACGGTAGAAAGCCTATTTAAAAGCTTTTCGGTAATATGAAGTTGCCGTGCGAAAAATACGATCAGGTTGGCATTTGCATTCGCTTCCGGCCAGAACTTATCTAGAAAATCTGATTCTTCCCTGAGCGTTTGGCGGTGAAGTTTATAATCAGAGAATTTAAAATCATTCATTTTCGAACCTGAATTATTTAAATCGAATTCCCATAAATTTAGCGCTACATCCTTTGTTACCGGCAACTTTGTTAACAAATGCAGAGCTTCAGTATTTACCGGAAACCGCAAATCTATAGGAAGATAGAGTCTTTTCCACTGCTCAAAATCACAATTTGGAACCACCAACATTGGACATTTCACTTTTTTTGCTACACTACAGGTATTTCCTCCTAATCCTTGAAAATTGGAGGTGTTTTTTCCTGAAGCCCCCATAACTATAAGGTCAATCCGTTTTTCTATAACAGCTTTTCGGGTTGCGTCTATAAGATTATCTGAACAAGGAAGGGCTGACAAACATTGATCCTTAGCCGCAGGTTCCTGCTTAAGCTGGCTTACAAATTCTACCAGAGTCTTATCTACCTGTCCTGCTTCACCGTTAGAGGCGTGTAGCACATAGAACTTAGAAGACCCCGAAGCAGAGTTCAGGGCATATCTGGAAGCATTATAGGCCTGAGCAGAAAAATCTGTAAGTATTAAAACATTCATGGGCTTGAAAATTCAACGCTAATTTTCGCCAAAAATAGCGTGAAAGATCATTCCCAAATATGATTGCCGTCAGGTCTTTGAAAAATTAGCTAATATGCTCAAGTTTTTCAGCATCCAACAGCTTAACATTTCGGCCTTCAATTTCAATAAGTCCCTCTTTTTTAAAATCAGAAAGTGTTCTAATTAAAGTTTCTGAAGCTATACCGGCAACACCCGCCAAATCGGCTCTCGAAATTCTTATACTGTGTAAAGGGTTCTTCTTTATTTTATGGGCAAACAACAATATTGTACGAGCTGTTTTTCTTCTTACAGAAGCATAAGCAATTTCCATTAATTGTTCTTTCACTCCCATTAAATGATCGCCCATTTCCTGCAGTAATTCCATACTAATACTGCTGTTGCTCTTTAAAATATCGCGCAAATTATCTTTTGACACCACATAAAGCAAACTATCTTCTAAGGCAGTAGCGTATTCTCCATAAGCTGAATTCTTATTAAAGCTTAGATTTCCAAAAAAGTCACCCTCTTTGTATAACTCAGTGATCATTTCCTTTCCACGGCTATCAAATTTATGGGCTTTTACCACTCCACGACCAACCATATAAAAATGAAGCGAAGATTTCCCCTCCTCATAAATATTCTCTCCGGCTTTAAAATGAACCTGTTCCCGATTTTTCATCATCTCCCTAAAAGCAGATAAATTCTGAACAGTATCCCCATCACCTTCAGCTTTCTGAGCCCTAATAATTTCCATTTTAGCCAGTCGGCTTTCAATCGCACTTAGAAGATCTTCTTCTTCAAAAGGCTTGGTTAGGTAATCGTCTGCCCCAAGGTCCATTCCTCTTCTTACATCTTTATGCTCGGTTTTCGCCGAAAGAAAAATAAATGGTATTCCATTGGTTTTTGAATCTTCAGATAATCTACTAAGCACATCATAGCCATCAAGTTCCGGCATCATGATATCGCAAACAATAATATCAGGAAGTTCTTCTTTGGCTTTATCTACGCCCTTTTTTCCATCGGGTGCGGTTACTACTTCATAATTCGAGAGCTCCAGCAATTCTGCAGTATTCTCCCTAACTGTTACATCATCTTCAATTAAAAGTATTTTCTTCATTTCAAGCTGTTTTCAATGTTCACCAGTATACTATCGGTGGCTATCTATTTTGGTTGGGTAATGTTACGGTAAATTTAGAGCCTTTATTTTCTACACTTTCAAAAAATATTGTGCCACCCATATTTTCTACGTGCACCTTCACAATATTAAGTCCGATACCAGTTCCCTGGTTTAGCAAGGCATTTTCTGCCCTAAAATAACGCTCAAATATATGCTTCTGATCTTTCTGAGGAATTCCCATTCCCTGGTCCTCTACTTCAAAAATAATCTTTTTATCCTTCGGAAATATTCTGAAAAATATCGTGGAATCTTCTGGAGAATATTTAATCGAGTTTCCAATTAAATTTGAAAGAATTAGTTCCAGTATTTTTTCATCCTGGTACAGGGTAACATCTTCCATATTATTATCATACTCTATTTCCTGCCCATATTTAAGGGTAACATTGGCATTATAAATAACTTCGTTCACTAACTTGTTAAGGCTAAATGCTGTGTATTTATAATTTACATTACCAGATTCAAGGCGTTCCAACGAAAGGAAATCGTTAAGAATATTATTAAGATAATGCACCTTATTCTTAATGGTACTAAGATGCTTGGTACGTTTTTCCTGTTGCTCGGTTTGAGTATATTTTTCGGCTAAAATGGCCGATGTAAGTATCCCGCTTAGCGGAGTTTTAAATTCGTGTGAAACCAGGGAAAGAAATTTCGTTTTTAATTCGTTGAGTTCTTTTTCCTGTTTTAAGGCTAACTTAATTCGTTTTTCAGCCTCTTTTCTTTTTGTGATTTCCTTTTCAAGGTCTTCGACAGTTTTACTAAGCTCCCTGGTTCTTATTTTAATTTTATCTTCCAGCTCAGCATTTAATTCTTTAATTCTCCGTTGATTTTCTTTTCTAACCGAAATATCTACTATTAAAGACATTACAAAGCGGTCACTATTTACTTTGAAGGGATTTAAGCCAGCTTCCACCGGAAATTGTGTTCCATTTTTCTTTACGCCAAATAAATCCCTGCCATGCCCCATTTGTCTCTTTTCACTATGCTCCATAAACTTATCAAAATGCTCATGGTGATTGGCCTTATAGCGCATTGGAATAAGAATATTGAGATGTGCCCCTAAAAGCTCTTCTTTTTTATAGCCAAACATCTCTAAGGCAGCCTTATTTGCGGTTACGATTATTTGCTGGTCATTCACTACAACAACACCTTCAGAGGCCGCTTCAAATAGGGTATTGAATACTTGTTCGTTCTCTTTAAAAAATTCTAAAGCCACAATTTATTGGTTAGGATTTATGGAAACTAAATTACGAAGTGTTAAACGAATTATTAAGAAAACTAGATCTTAATTTTTAAGAGAAATTAACAAACGGCAGGTATATCTTGCAATTCAGCTATAATTAAGGATTTAGGAATCCGGGCATTTTACATATAGCCTTTAGTTTTTATCTTTGAATACCAAAAAATCCTAATGTTCAAAAAATTCTTTTTTGTCTTTTTGTTCTCTCCTATCCTTGCCAATGCCCAGTTGGTAAATATAGAAACTAAAAGACTGCAAACCGATTCATCCAGATTTGTAATGGATGCCGATTTCGCTTTTAACCATTCCAATAACGATGGGCTGGCAGTAAATCAGTTGAACGGCACACTTACAACACAATTAAAATCTAAGGATTTAAGGAAGATCTATCTCTTTTTAGGGAATTACAAATTAATAGATGCTGAAGAAGGAAATTTGCAGAACTCCTGGTTTCTACACACGAGATTTAATTACAAGTTCAGCAACTTATTAAGGTTGGAGGCTTTTCTACAAGGGCAATATAACCAACTTCTCGTAGTGGAGCAAAGAAATCTGATTGGTGCCGGTTTAAGAATGAAATGGATGGACAGGGATTATTTTACAGGGTATCTGGGAAATAGTTATATGTATGAGGTAGAATATAGTGACAGAGCGGCCTCAACCAAATACAATCATAGAAATAGTACCTACTTATCAATTTCCTATCTCTCAAAATCCAAAAGATTCTCTATCACCAATACCGTTTACTATCAACCACTTTACAGAAATTTGGAAGATTATCGAATTTTAGAACAATTTAGACTAGATATTCCACTGGCAAACTGGTTTAAGGTCTTTATGATCTACGATTATTATTTTGACAGCAAAACACCACTGAATACTAAAGAGTACACCTCGCAACTACAAATTGGAGTAGGTTTTAATCTATAGCTAATACTTTCAGTTATCACGAAAGAAGAATAAAGCTTAAAGATGGATTGCCACGTCGGCTACCGTTTCCTCGCAATGACGCACTTTTTTAAATAGCTGCCGGGCAAATTATTCCCAAAAACAAAAAACCGAACTCTTTTCAGAATTCGGTTAATTTTTGTTGGCCTACTAGGGCTTCCCGATATTCCGCGAAAAGCTCCAATCGGGATAAACTTCTCGCCCAATCTTTTCCAAAAACAAAAAACCGAACTGTTTTCACAATTCGGTTAATTTTTGTTGGCCTACTAGGGCTCGAACCTAGACTCTTCTGGACCAAAACCAGACGTGTTGCCAGTTACACCATAGGCCATTGCTGTAATGCGGATGCAAATTTAAAACAAAGTTTCTATTGCGCAAACTTTTTCTTTAAAAAATGAAGAGTATTTTTTCCGCAGTTCAATTTCATCCTAAAATCTCGAAAAACAAAGCTTGTTAAACATCTTTATTTTCAGTCTTTTCAGAAAATATTTCGTTTTAAAGTCCGTTACTAAAACATTCTTATTTTTATTATTAAATTCGCCACATAAGATTCAATTTTACTCAAAAATGACAGATTTCAGCTTTAGAAAGTGGAATAAAATATTAGGATGGCTAGTATTTTTAATTGCACTTACTACTTACACCCTAACCCTCGAACCAACAGCAAGTTTTTGGGATGCGGGAGAATATATCGCAACTTCGGCAAATCTTGAAGTAGGACACCCACCAGGGGCTCCTTTTTACCAAATGCTTGGTGCTTTCTTTTCCATGTTCGCACCGGGTGACTCAGAGGTCGCAATTGCGGTAAACTTTATGTCTGGAGCAGCCAGTGCTTTTGCTGTTTTGTTTATGTTCTGGTCTATAAGCCTATTGGTTTTGAAAATTGCTGGCCCTGAGGAGAAACTTAAACCTGCCAATAAAATAGCTGTTTTAGGTAGCGCTCTTGTTGGATCTTTAGCCTTCACTTTTACCGATAGTTTTTGGTTTAGTGCAGTAGAAGCTGAAGTTTATGCAATGGCCGCCTGTCTTATGGCGCTTATGTTTTATTTAGGTTTGCTTTGGGAACGCGATATGTTTAAGCCGCGCGGAAATCGATGGCTAATTTTAATCTCCCTGGTGGTAGGTTTATCTTTTGGCGTTCACTTCTTGGGGCTGCTTACCATTCCTGCTATCGGCTTTCTATATTTCTTTAAAAATTATAAAAAGGTTACTGTAAAGAATTTTATCGTTGCAAATATCGTAGTGGTTGCAGTCTTGATGTTTATCTTTAAACTACTACTTCCTTATACACTTACTTTCTTTGCGGCTTCAGAATTGTTCTTTACTAATTCCCTGGGACTACCGTTTAACACCGGCACAGTAATCGCACTTTTGGTGGTTGTGGCGATATTTTACTTCGGAATTAATTATACGCGGAAGAAAAATTATTTTCAGCTTAACACCTTATTTCTTTGTATCCTATTTATCTTAATTGGATTTTCAAGCTGGGTAATGCTTCCTATAAGGTCTAATGCACCTACAGTTATAAATGAGAACAGTCCCGATAATGCGCGAGAATTACTGGCCTATTATAACAGGGAACAATATGGAGAAACACACTTGTTTTACGGCCCTCAGTTTTCTGAAATGTATGCCGGTTTAGATGAAGATAATCCTTATACTGATGCCAAACCTAAATACGAAAAAGACGAGGAAGCCGGTAAGTATATCATTGTAAACGACTATAAAAATGCCAGGCAAAACCTGGACGATTCACATAAGGCATTTTTACCAAGATTATGGAGTTCGCAGCACGCCGCAAACTATATGGATTTTACCGGTCCGCTGGATTTCACGATTAAACAGGAATACCAGGGTGAAGAAAGACTGGTTAGCGCAGTGAATGAATTCCAAAACCAATATGCCCAGGGAGAACTTGATAATAATGATTATCACAATTTCTTGCGACAATTCGGGGACTACCTTAATATAGAAAAACCATCTTTTGCTTCTAATATTGGTTATTTATTAGAATACCAGATTGGATATATGTATTGGCGTTATTTTATGTGGAATTTTGTTGGTCGCCAGGATGATAACCAGGGAAAGTACACCGATATGAACGGGAATTGGATTAGCGGTATCGATTTTATAGATGAGATGCATGTTGGCCCTCAAGACAATCTTCCCAGCGATGTTAAAAATAATAAGGCGAGAAATACTTACTATTTTCTTCCTCTAATTTTAGGTTTAATAGGGCTTGTTTTTCAGTTTAAACGAGATAAAAATAACTTCTGGGTATTGCTCGTGTTTTTCCTTTTTACAGGAATCGCCCTTAAAATATACCTGAATGAAAGGCCTTTTGAGCCCCGTGAGCGTGATTATGCCTTAGTAGGTTCTTTCTACGTTTTTGCGATTTGGATTGGTTTTGGAGCCTATGCCCTCTTTGATTGGGCTAAAAAATTCCTAAAACCCAAGCTTGCTGCGCCAATTGTAATTGCGGCTTCAATACTTGCAGTACCGGTGCTTTTAGCTTCAGAAAATTGGGACGATCACGACCGGAGCGGAAGAGATACAACTCTCACCATGGCTAAAATGTACCTGGATTCTATAGATGAAAACGGTATAATCTTCACCATTGGAGATAATGACACTTTTGCCCTATGGTATGTGCAGCAAATTGAACGCTACCGCACCGATGTTAGAATTGTAAACACCAGCCTCTTTGCTACCGATTGGTATATAGACCAAATGAAGCGAAAAGCATTTGAGAGTGATCCAATTCCTTCACAATTCGAAAACGAAGATTATAATGGTGTTAACGACGCGATTTTCGCCAAAGAGGTTACCAAGGATACTATTCCGCTTAAAACATGGTTAAACTATATTCAAAACGACGATCCGAGAACCCAGGCCGAGCTTCAAAGCGGACAGATGATAAATACTTTCCCCAGCCAAAACGTCAGGATCCCGGTAGATAAGGAAACCGTTCTGGAAAATGGAATAGTTGAAGAACGTTTTGCTGATCAAATTGTAGACGAAATTGTAATCAACATCGGGTCGCAGGTTATCTATAAAAACACTTTAATGATGTTGGATATTCTTGCTAATAATAATTGGGAAAGGCCAATTTATTTCTCGGGAGGAAGTTTTAGCGACGAAGATTATCTATGGATGAAGGAGTACCTACAGCTTGAAGGGGTTGCTTATAAATTGGTACCCATAAAAACTCCTATAGATCCTAGAAACCCCTACGATATGGGACGTATTAATACAGATAAAATGTATGATATAGTGATGAATTGGGATTGGGGAAACATGGGATCAGACGATATTTACCATGACCCGGAAACACGTAGAAACTCCATTACCTACAGAAGCAACTTGGCCAGGCTCGTAGAAAACCTGTTAAATGAGCAAGATACCACGAGAGCCAAGAAAGTACTTGATCTTGCGATGAAAAATATGCCGGTAGAACATTTTAACTACTATGCCCTCTTAGAGCCTTATGTAACCGGTTATTATGAAGTTGGTGAACCCGAAAGAGCCAGGGAAATCTGGGAAAAAATCGCTACGCATTACAAAGAAAACTTAGAGTATTACAGCAGCTGGGATATAGATAGACAATACCGCTATTTTAACGAAATTGTTTCTAATATTGAGCGCTATAGATCGCTGGTAGACTTGCTTGTAGTGCACCAGGATGAAGAAATCCTTGAAGAAAAAGCCGAGGAGTTCAACAAACACCTGGAAATGTTTCGACATTTTTATGGTGAGGAAGAAGAAATAACTCCGACGGCCCCCGAATTACTAATCGAAGAAGGAATGGACCCCGAATTAAATGGAGGAAATAGTTCACTTAGAATAGATTCTTCGGAATAAAAACTATTAGAATTCTAAAAATCAAACCTGTAAGACTTACCAGCCTTACAGGTTTTTTTATAGTTTAAAGCTGTACCTTAAACCAAAAACTTCTATAAAACCCGCACCTTTTATATGAACCCTTTTTTCGTCAAATATCCTCTTATTCTAAAAAAACTTTATCCAAACCGGATCACAAGGATTAAAGGAGGAAAAACCATTTACCTCACTTTTGATGATGGGCCAATTCCTAAAATTACGCCCTGGGTTTTAGATACTTTAAAACAGTATAATGCAAAGGCCACTTTCTTTTGTATAGGTGATAGTATTAGAAAACATCCCGAGGTATTTCAGCAAGTAATTGAAGAAAAACACAGGGTAGCTAACCACACATTCAATCATTTAAACGGGTGGAAAACTTCTGCAGAAAAATATATTCAAAACGCGCTTTTGGCAGAAAAAGAAATTAAAAGTTTTAGTACACAGAAAACTAAACTCTTTAGACCACCCTACGGAATGATAAAAAACGCCCAGGCTGCAAAACTTGTAAAACAAAACTATACGATAGTTATGTGGGACGTAATAAGTGGAGATTTTGATTCCAGAATCTCTAAAGAGAAATGTTTAGAGAATGTGCTGAAAAATGCTTCAGCTGGAAGCATTGTTGTTTTTCACGACAGCATTAAGGCTTCAGAAAGCCTGATGTTTACCCTACCAAAAGTGTTGGATTATTATACTAAACAAGGCTTTAGTTTCAAGGCGCTTTAAACGTATTCTTTAAGAATACCCACCAGGGTTGCAGCATCCTGCTCACCGCTTTGGCGCCATTTCATCTCCCCAGATTTATAGATCATAAGCGTTGGCAAAGCCTTTACCCTAAGTGCTTCTGCGAGCTGGGTGTTTTTATCTACATCTATCTTTATCACCTTTGCCCTACTCCCCATAGATGCAGCAACTTCTCGTAAAACCGGGTTCATGATTTTAGAATCCTCGTTCCATTCGGTATAAAAATCCAACAACACCGGAATATTGAGATCTATTAATTCACCAAATTTTGACATGTAGTTTTTTCTTTAAATTAAATTCTATACCTCAACGTCACCTACTAAAAAGAGGTTTATAATTTCTGAAAACCAATTGATTCTTTCCGGGCAAATCACTAACTCAAATATAGTAAATTCTGTAGATTATGCAGGTTTTGGGCCTTTTTTGAGTTCAATTACACTTATTTCCGGCCAAATTCCCACTCTTCCGGGAAAAGCCAAATAACCAAATCCGCGATTTACATTAATATAACGACCAAATTCCTCATATATTCCAGCCCAGTTTTGGTAACGGTACTGCACAGGACTCCACTTGAACCAGCCGGGAATTTCAATTCCAAACTGCATTCCGTGGGTATGCCCGCTAAGCGTTAAATGATAATTTTTTTCGTCATTTTTAATCTTTTCCTGCCAGTAAGATGGATCGTGACTCAATAATACTTTAAAATCTTTTTTGCTTAATCCCGCTCCTGCTTTATCGAGATCGCCTTCTTTTTTAAATCCGCCGGCACCCCAGTTTTCCACTCCAACTAAGGCTATTTTCTCTCCGTTTCTCTCAATAAGTTTATGCTCATTTAGCAAAAGCTTCCAGCCCATTTTGGCGTGAGTATCTTTTAGGGTATCTAAATTTTGTTTTTTCGCTTCAGGAGAACTCCAGCTTTTATAATCTCCGTAATCGTGATTTCCAAGGATAGAATAAACACCGTCTTTAGCCTTTATCTGCCCAAACAATTCTTTCCAGGGTTCCATTTCTGAAGCTTCGTTATTCACCAAATCCCCGGTAAAAACAACCATATCGGTTTCCTGTTCATTTAGAAGATCTACCCCGTATTTTATCTTTTTTTCATTATCAAAACTTCCGCTATGAATGTCACTAATTTGAGCTAGCCGGTAACCATCAAAAGCATCTGGAAGATCATCAAAATAAAGCGTATAATTCAACACCCTAAAATTATACCTGCCCTGGTACATACCATATAAAACCGAAGCTAAAGGAATAGCGGCTATTCCCATGGCTAGCTGACTTAAGAATTTTCTTCTTGAAGGCAGAGAGAAATCTCCCTTAGAAGAAAATAATTTCTTAAACCCACCGGCACCTAACCTAAAGATATCTTCTCCAAACATTATTAATGTAAGGATAAGTTTAAAAAGCAGCACAGAAAGCAAAAAACCAAAGGCATAGCTTCGGGCAGCGCTAAGCATACTACCTTCTACCGGGCTTAACCATTGATACAGAAAATTCGCAAACACCGCCAGGGTAATTACAAAATACAGGATTACCACCCAGTAATTTCGGGTTATGGTTTTTAATGCCTGGTAGGCGTAAATCTCAATTAATAAGAAAAAAACTATAAATATTATCCAACGCATGAGCAATCCTAATTTTTTGCGAAGATATTGGGAATCCTGATGTTGAAATAGTTTTTTAGTTCATTTTAACTAATAATAAAATAGGCAGGATAAATTGTTTACCCTGCCTAAATCTCTACAAACTACTATCAAATTTACTGCGCGCTCCAGCCTCCATCCAATACGTATGCGGAACCGGTTATCGCTGAGGCATCTTCCTTGGCCAGAAATAAGGCTAATTCTGCTATTTTTTCTTCTGGGATAAATTCTTTTACGGCCTGCTTTTTTAGCATGACCTGTTTTACTACTTCTTCTTCAGAAAGACCGTGAGCCTTTGCCTGATCCTTGATCTGTCCTTCTACAAGAGGAGTTTTCACATAGCCCGGGCAAATAGCATTGCAGGTAATATTATCTCCAGCGCCTTCAAGCCCCAGGACTTTCGTTAAACCGATAACTCCATGCTTTGCAGAAACATAAGCCGATTTATACTCAGATGCTCTAATCCCATGCACTGAAGAAACATTGATGATCCTCCCGAAACCGTTTTTTTTCATAAAAGGCCAAACTGCTCTTGAGGCGACGAAAGCGGAAGTAAGATTTATCGCAATGATATCATTCCATTTATCCAGCGGAAATTCCTCAACTTTTGAAACATACTGAATTCCGGCGTTATTGATCAGGATATCAATTTTCCCAAATTCCTTTATGGTCTTACCGATAAGATCATTAATAGCTTCCTGATCTTTTAAATTCGCATTTGAAAAATCAGTTTTCACGGCATACTCTGCACCGATTTTTTCAGCAATTTGGGGCCCCTCTCTTTCCAGGCCATGAAACATAATATCGTAGCTGGCTTTAGCAAAAGCAATGGCAATAGACTTACCAATTCCGCTGGTGCTACCAGTGATCAATGCTACTTTCTTCATGATTTAAAGAATTTTAGAAGTGCTTTATTGAACTGTTCCGGTTGATCCATGGTCACGCCATGTCTGGAATTCTTTATGATTTTCAGTTTAGCATTTTTCATTTTTGAAGTGTAAGATTCTTTTAAGGCAACCGGAGTATAATCCATATCGGAAGCCACCACAAGACTCGGTATTTCAATAGATCTAACTTTATCTCCAATTCCCCAGTTCATCAAAGTGATAAATGAATTATAATAAGCTTCCAGATCATTCTCGTTAGCCCTCTTATAGAATGCTTCCCTTAAATCTTTTTGGTCATCCTCCGGGAACATCCCGTCAGCAACTTTCTTTGCCATAGCTTCCATACCCTGAGACCTCAACATTTCAGTACGCTCCCTAATCATCTGGTCACCCATCTCACCCAGCGTGTTAAAATCTGGCGCAGTATTTACAATGACCATTTTTGAAATCAAGTCATTATATTTGGTAGCCATCTCAAAAGCTATTGCTCCTCCCATGGAGAAGCCAACAACTATACATTTGGCTATATCTAGTTTATCCAGAAGAAGTTTCATATCCTCAGCGAATTGAGGAATACCATATGCCTCTCTATCTTTAGGTTTGGTAGAATTTCCATGACCGCGAAGGTCTGGCGCTATGATCCTAAAATCACTGGAAAATTCTTCTTTCTGTAGCTCCCAATCGGCTTTTGTAGATCCCAACCCGTGGAGAAGAAGAATAACCTCCCCTTCTCCCTGATCAAGATACTCCAGGCTAATCCCGTTCTTTAATTCTGCTTTACAGATCATCTGTTTTACAGGATTTGGTTCTTAGTTATTTCCTACCGGAAGATGATATCTCAACTCTACCATAAACAATCTTCCAATTTCCGGAGAAGCTACGAATTGTCTCACTTCAGAATTTAATATGTTGGTTACAGACGCTCCAACAGTCCAGTTTTCATTTAGGTTATACCCAACATTTAGATCCAGATTAAAGAAACCACCTAAGGGACCGTAATTCCAGGTTCTTCCGTTTCTTGCATTTTCAATTACATCGTTTACCCCGTCACCGTCTAGATCCTGAGTTTCGGCAGCAATATTAATTCCTGAAAAGAAGTCATATTCCTGTACATATCTGCCGTAAAGCGATCCGAAGAATTTTGTTCCGGTATAATAGTATCCAATACCGAATTTGTTTTGTGGGGTATTAATAGGAAGATCTGTTTCTAACACCAATCCATCTCTATTCGCATCATTTGCCGGGTCATCTTCATCAAGGGTATAATCGAAATAAGAATAGTTAAAAGAAAGCCTGTTTTGGTCATTTATAAAGTAATTTAATCCAAAATCTGCACCATAGGTATCAACCTCACCGAAGTTTAAATAAGTAAGCACGAAAGAACCATCAGACCCAGGAATTAATTCTTCAATTGGAGTGTCTCCCCTTCTGGCAACAGGTGAAGTGGCAGAAATATTAATCAACGGGCTTAAGAAATCCTCAGATTGGTTGTAATAAGCGTTTGCTTCAATAAAAGTCTTATCTCCAAATAACTTTCCTTTATACCCAATTTCCCAGGATTTAATGGTTTCAACCTGTAGTTCCGGAATTTCTGTACCATCTTCCAGCGTAAAACCTTCTCCATTTCCAAGCACAAGACCTCCAAAAAGATTTCCACTTAGATTAAGAATAGAAGGTGCAGCGATCCCTTTCCCATAAGTAAGCCTAAAACTACCAAAATCGAAACTCTTTACGAGAGCCGCTTTCGGGATAAAATTCCCTCCATACAACTCGTGATCATCATATCTACCAACAAAAAGCAGATCAACCCCAGCGTTTTCAAAGGTGTACTCTAACTGACCGTATACACCAACCTGATCAATTTCGATACCTCCATCCTGATCCAGGAGATAAGTTCCGTTAGAATCAGCATTATCCTTTTGATATTGAGCACCTAGAACATAGGTTAGGTTTCCGAAGTTATTATTGTATTGTCCTTCTGCATTTAATCTTGTAGAAGCATCTTCGAACACCGCTCCTCTTGGAAGGCTTATTCCGCCACCCGGAACTCCATCAATTGGGAACCATTGTTCTGTAAATGATCTTTCCCTTGCCTCCTCTTCTGTAAATCCATTATTAATAAAAGAGACATAGTTCTGTGTACGCTGATTGATAGCATATGTATCTTCTGTTTTACTCCAGGTATGATATAAATTACCATAGAAATGCGGAGAAACATATTTTAACTGAAGGTAATCTATAGACCAGTCTTTGATCTGATTTCTTCCAGCATTGGTAACTCCCAGGTTTGAGTTATTACTATGCCCGTAGGATGCAATTAAATCACTGGTTTCATTTAAACCATAATACACTGCTGCACCATATTTTGTGGTAGAAAAATCTCTGTCCAGGTCTAATTCCGGATATGCGGTATTTCCCACATAAACAGAATCTACATAATCAAATTCCTCCCCCTGGGTTCTTTCTCCCCAAACTTTAAAAGCCAGATTGTCATTCACTTCCATGGCATATCGCCCACGGGCGGTGAATTGCTTTTGGTTACCGGCTCCAACAACCAGATCCAGACCTTCTGAAGTCCGGGGGTCTTTGGTGATAGTATTTACCAGGCCGTTATGTGCATTTGGCCCGTAAAGAGCAGCATTAGGCCCAAGAATAATCTCCACTCTTTCTATATCTTCCTTGGTAATTGTAGTGAAAGATCCTAATGGAAGACCTGTAGCAATTAATGAAGAGATTCTACCATCTTCTATCTGCAAGTTCTTTGAGTTGAATGCGGAATTAAATCCGCGAATATTAATCCCGGTTCCCTGAACTCCGGTTCTCACAAAATCCACTCCTTTTTGCCTTGCGGCCAATTCGCCGGGATTGGGACCAGCGAAATCAGCAATTTGTTTTGCTGTAATCACATTAACCGTAGCAGGTGCTTTGGTGATCTTCTGTGGTCTTCTATTTGCTGAAATCACAACCTCATTCATTACAGAGGCGGAAGGTTTCAAACTAAAATTAAAAGTCTTATCCTCACCCTCCTCGATGGTGATATCCCTGGTTATTGTCTCATATCCCATAAAGAAAACCTCAATGGTATAATCTTCCGGCTCCAGATCTAATTTATAATATCCATTGTCGTTTGTGGTAGCCCCGGTATTAGTTCCCCTTACTATAATATTGGTACCCAGTAAAGGCTCCCCGGTAGTTGCATCTGTAACAGTCCCGCTAATACTTCCCGTCTGAGCATATGCAAATACCCCTAACAGTAAGCTCATTATGGTGAAAATTCTGGTCTTCATAAAAGATGGTTTTTAATTATTTTAAGACGAAATTAACAAGAGGACTCGCCAATATAGATGCCGAGAAGAGATTGTGAAGTATGACCGGATATATTATCAGCTAAATTACACCTGATTTTCACCTGCTTCATTAATAAATTAGAGGCTTTTCGCTAAAGTGCGACTTTAATTTCGAAAAGAATCGAGGCAGGGTAAAAGACAGTCGGTCTATAAATTGGTTTATAGCCAGCATCCCTTCTGAATCAAACCTAAGGGACTTTGTACTTTGATCTATTTTTTCAAATAATTTATCCTCAGAATACTGCCCGTTCAAATAATTAGCCAGGTAATAATACCAGTGAATCTTTGGAATAAAATTCTCCCGTAGCATGGTTTCAGTTTCCCTCTCCAGTAAATTATATTTTTTAGTAACCCGTATTACCTCAGCCGGTTTTTCGGCAGTAGTTAGCAGCATTAGATAATTAGAAAAGAACCTGCTCCAACGGTGCTCAAAAACAAACTTACGATTCTCATGAAGGAAATTTTTAGCGAAAGTTTCTGCGGTGGCTATTCTTTTATTCCTAACCAGAGTGCGAACATAATGCGTGGCAAATCCCAATTTCTGGTGATGATTAAAGGAACCTTTAAACAGTTTGTAGTTCTCAGTAAGTAGATCTAGCGCTTCTTTGTTCTTATCTTTCTTAAGAAGGATCGCAACTAGATTATTAAGATAAAAAAGTTTATCACTATTATCCTGTTTTACCGATAAATGTGCATAATATTCTGCCTTATCTAGATCTTTAAGATTGGAGTGCAGGATCACACGGTTGGCATAATAATTAAAAAGCACCCTGCGGGAATACATTTGTCCATTCTTAAAGCATTCATCAATATAATCGAATATATCCCGGGCCTTTTCATATTCCTTGTAGTTAAAATATAGAAAAACCAGTCTTATAAAAGCATGGTACTTATTTCGACCATCAAGTTCATCGTCATATAAATATTCCAGAAGCCTCGACTCCCAGTGTTTGGTATTTATCTTTTGAGAGGTGTACTGGCGGGTAAGATCTTTTGTAGCATGAAAGATCTCATCCTTTACCTTTAAAGACTTCAGATAATATTTTTGATTATCCCTTAGAAATTGCCCGGTAAGTTCACAATCCTGGTATCGGAATCTTACCAGCAGATAATCCTGATATTCCCTTACCAGCTCATAAAATTTCTGAAAATAGAATGACGTATGTTCATAAATACCAATATATTCTAGCAGTTTCTTTTCTTCTGAAGATAAAATGGTATCTGTAAGGATCTGTTTTTCGATATAGCTTAGATACTCAAGATGAGCATCGACATCTGCTTTTTCCAGCTTTTTGAAAATCCATTTTTTGATAAAGGCATATTTGCGCTTGTCTATATTCTCATCAAATTCTTCTGAAGTAAAAAAATGTTCGGCATTTCTACATACTTTGTGCAGTATTTCTTCTTTTTCATCATCCCTAATTCTATTCTCCTTTTGAAGATAGGCTGCTTCATGAGGCAAAACACCTTCAGAAAAATCAATGAATATTTTAAGTTTAGACTTCATTCTTTTAGAAAATCCCCGATCTCTTGATTTACTTTTTCTGGCTGTTCAAAATTCACAAAATGTCCCGCTTCATCGATGGTTTTCACCTCAATATTATTGAATTTCTTCTTTGAAGTTTCAATCAGGCTGTCAATACTTTCTGAAGGGTGAAAATACTTATTGGGAATAAGCATATCATTGTTGCCGAAGATCATCAATACCGGAACTTCTATTTCATCAACTTCATTTATCACCGGTTCCTCCAACATCGCACGTATATTATTCACAACCGTTTCAGCATAATCTGAAAAATCTTTGGAAGATTTCATGGCGATCCGGTCGTCTACCATTCCCTGGGCATCCTCGGGAAACGAATAAAAATTCATCTTATAATTTGCCAGAACTTGTTCATCTGAAGCTGCCATGACCATCGCAGGCGTATAGGAATTTTTCATCAGGGTAGCCTCCTGTTCGGTAAAAGTTTCTATTCCCGCCGGGGCAATGAGGATCAGTCTTTTATAGGTTTCAGGATATTTTAAGACCGAATGCATAGCTATCTGCCCACCCATGGAGTGACCTACAAGAGTGACATTTTTAAGATCCATTTTTTGAACCAAATCATTTAAAATGCCGGCATATTCTGCCAGGCTGTAATCTGTTTTACGTCGGGAAGACTTGCCATAACCCGGGAGATCGATCGCGATAGCGCGAAAATCCGATTTTAAACCGGCTATATTCTTCTTCCATGAATCCAGGTTACTGGAAAGACCATGAACGAATAAAAGCGTTTTATCGCCATCACCTTCATCAGCATAGGCGATCGTTTCAGAATTTATTTTTATGGTTTTCACAGGCAAATTGTAAGTTACTGTTTCGCTTATCTTCTCCTGGGCTGTAATCGACGTCATGACCAGACTGAAAAGGCTAAATAATATTCTTTTTTTCATGTTGAATGAGCTTATACATTTCTTTTAATTTTTTGCGGTCTATTTTCCCGATTCCAGATTTAGGCATGGAATCAAGAAAAACAATATGCCTCGGAATCTTATAGGAAACCAAATAATCTTTTAGTTTTTCAATTATTTCTGCCCCGGTAAGGTTTTGAATATTCCCTACGAGAAAAGCCACACCTACTTCACCCCAATTCTCATCGGCTACACCTATAATTGCAGCTTCTTTTACAAAATTATTCTTCAAGAGGACATTTTCGATTTCTAAAGGATATATATTCTCTCCGCCTGAAATAAATAACTGATTTTTGCGACCAACCACATACATAAAACCTTCCGCATCTACTCTTACAATATCACCGGTATGGAACCAGCCGTCTTTGATTTTTTCTAAGGTGTAGGCTGAATTATTCCAGTATCCAGGGGTGACAACCGCTCCTCTTAGACATAATTCCCCATGTTCACCAGATGCCATTTCACAGCCTTCCTCGTTTACGATCTTATGATCCACATAAAAATTAGGTTTTCCTATAGAACCTTTTTTCCATAAAGCATCATGATGATGTAGCGAGGTGATACATGGCCCTGCCTCCGTTAGTCCATAACCTTGTCTTAAAAGAATTCCTTTTTCAGCCCACTGGTCAATAAGCGGAGTAGAAAGATTTTCTCCTCCCACCACAATATATTTTAAAGACTTCGCACGAAAATCTTCAAATGCAGGATGTTTTGCCATCATTCTCAACATGGTAGGAATCGCTAAAAAAAGGCTTATGGAATTCTTCTGTATATAACTGAGTACCTTTTTCGGTTTAAAAGCTTTTAAAAAATCTACACTGCCACCGCGGTGCAGCATAGGCAATAACAAAACATTCCATCCCGAAGTATGATACGGCGGCAAAGCATTCAGAGTGAAATCTGTCGATGTGATCTCAAGCTGCACAGAAGTATTTAAACTGTTCCAGAAAAGCATGCGATTAGTGTAAATCACTCCTTTTGGTTGACCGGTTGTGCCCGAAGTATAGAATATAAAAACAGGTTGTTCCGGCTCTATTTCAGTAAGTTTTTCTTCAACTTTCAATGTTGAAGATTCAACAAAAAGCTCATCTAACCGAACCTCATTAGAGAATATATTATCTTTTATACGCTGAACTTTTGTCTGAAATTCATCTTCGAAGATTAATAATGAGGGCTCTACGTCCTGTATACAATATGATAGTTCAGTGATCGTCGAACGATAGTTCAAAGGGACCAGTATAGCACCCATTCTTTGAGCAGCGATAAAAAGAACCAGATATTCAGGGGAATGTGCTGCCAGTACCGCAATTCGATCTCCTCTTTCTATGGAAAACCTATTCTTTAAAGAACTCTCTAATTTTAAAGAAAGCAGGTTTAGCTCTCTATAGGTATAGACCTTCCCGGAATCTACAGATGCCACCGCCCGTTTATTGGGAGTGTAATCTGACCATTTTCCAATCCAATCGAAATAATTCATGCTTTCTTTCTACTAATTAAATATAGAGAATTACCAATAACAAAAGAAGCTACTACCGCAATCGCCGCAGAAACCCCAGGATTATTTACCGGCTCCTGCATATAAGGAGTTATTCTTCCGTAATAAATTATAAAATGAAGAGCTACCGCTGAAAAACTGGCAATAAATACCGCGTTCTTACTTACCTTTTTAAAATAAATACCAAACAAGACCGGGACAAAAGCGGCAGCGAAATAAGCGTACACCCCATTTTGAGCAAAAATCGCCACGCTCACGTTTGGATCTACAATCTGGTCATAGCTCAAAAAGAAACTTACGATTGCTAGTAAAATGATTACAATTTTATTCAGACCTACCTGATTAAAGTTTTCATTTTTACTTAAAGGAGCGATAAGATCTGTAGTGATGGTTGTAGATAATGACTGGATCAAAGCTTCTAAAGTAGAAAGACCCGCAGAGATCAATCCGGCAACAATGATGACTCCCACTCCGGCTGTAAACGTTTTTACTACATAGGCAGAAACCAACTCATCCATTTTTAATGCAGTACCATTAAAGCTTAGATCAGGAAAAGTTATTCTTGCGTAAAGACCTACCACCACAACTAAAAAGAAAAGACTCATGGCAATTATGGCTACGGTTAGATATTCATTGATCGCTTTTTCACTTCTTAAAAAAAGAGTTTTAGTAATAATATGTGGCTGACAAACAATTGCAATCCCAATAATGATCTGGCAAACAATAATTTCGAAATAATCCCTAAAAAGAAAGCTATCAGGATTAGTGGTTTGGGTCAGGTTTGGATCAATTTCATTAAGCAAACGTACAAATCCATCAAAGCCATTAGAAAAATATTCTGAACCTGAAGCTAAAAGGATCACGGCCACCACAAACATAATGATCGCCTGGACGGTATTGGTATAGACCATGGAATTTGCTCCTCCAAACATGGTATATCCAAATACAAAAGTGATCAATCCCATTAGAACATAGAATGGCTCAAGATTTAATGACTTTGAAACGATCTGGGTTAGACCAACACAAATTAGCACGATAAAAGTGATCAATAAAAGAGATAATATTGCAAAGAAAATAGTTAGTCCTCTAGAGTCATAACGCTTACCTATCCATTGCGCCATGGTTAAAGCTTTTACCGTGGAACCATGTTTTTGAAAAGCTTTTGTAAAGAATATCAGAGAGGCGAATATTGCCAGAGGCATCACAATCCCGAAAGAAATAATTCCGGAGAATCCATATAAAGCTATAAACCCCGGATTAATGATAAAAGTCGCTGCACTGGTCATGGAGGCTGCCAGGCTAAGGCCAACAGCCCAACCGGGGAAACCGCTACTACCAATAGCAAAATCATCTATGTTCCTGGTCTTGAGATTCCCCCTTATCACAAAGAAGAGAATTACCATCGCATAAACTACAAGGAGAATAGTAACATAAAGAGACCAGGTTTCTGAGGCAAACATATATAAGTAATTAAAAAAGATGAAATTAAGATTATATTAACAAGATATCTATTCTAATTCAGATTTTATAAGTGTGACTTAATGTCTATTTGGGTATTAAAAGACGGAAACCTCAAAATAGCAAGATGAACAGAAAGTATGACTTTACTTATTCCAGCCTATTGAAAGTCTTTTAATATATTTACATTAGGAGATAGTTCCGAAGAAAAGAAACCCCGATGAAAAGAAGAAATTTTATAAAAGCTGCAGGAATATCTGGTGCAGGCCTTAGCCTGTTGCCGGTGACCCATAATTTAAATGCTTCTACCTTTAGAAAACAGGAAAAACCCACTCCTATTTGTGTGGCCACCTGGAATTTTCACCAAGCCAGCAAAACTGCCGGTGAACTTCTTTACAAAGGTGCTTCAGCCTTAGATGCCGTAGAACAGGGAGTAAGAATTGAGGAAGCCAATCTTAAAAATACTACTGTAGGTAATGGTGGCGCACCAGACAGAGATGGGAATGTCACACTGGATGCGTGCATCATGTCACCTTCAGGAGACTGTGGCAGCGTGGTTTATTTGAAAGAAATTGAGCATCCGGTTTCAGTAGCCAGGAAAGTTATGGAGGAAACTCCGCACGTAATGCTGGCCGGAGAAGGTGCTTTGCAGTTCGCTATTCAGCAGGGATTTCAGCGAAAAAATTTACTGACCGAAGAGTCTGAAGAAAATTACAAAGAATGGCTGAAAAAGAAAGAATATAAACCCATTATTAATATCGAGAATCACGACACCATTGGAATGCTTTGCCTTGACGAAAAAGGCGATATTGCAGGCGCATGTACCACATCTGGCCTGGCTTACAAAATAAATGGCAGGGTTGGAGATTCCCCTATAATAGGTGCAGGCCTGTATCTTGACAATGAGATTGGTGGCGCGGTAGCTACCGGCATGGGGGAGGCAATTATGAAAAGTGTGGGCAGCTTCCTAATTATAGAATTGATGCGCCAGGGCAAAAGCCCACAGGAAGCTTGTGAAATTGCCGTGCAGCGAATCATTACACAGAATGATAATTACAAAGATTTCCAGGTAGCTTTCTTAGCTTTGGCAAAAAATGGAGAAATAGGTTCTTATTGCCTCCATAAAGGCTTTACCTTTGTAAAATACCAGGACAACAAAAACACCAACACACCTAGCCAATCTTATCTATAAATGGAGCAAAAAAAATCTTACCGTACCGCTTTTATATTCGTAACCATACTTTTTTTCCTTTGGGGTTTTATCACTGTTCTTGTCGACTCGCTTATCCCGAGGCTACGGGAGGTTTTTACGCTTTCTTATTTCCAGGCCGGTATGGTACAATTCGCTTTTTTTGGCGCCTATTTTTTACTCTCTATTCCGGCGGGATACATTCTTTCAAAAATTGGATATAAAAAAGGAATTATTCTAGGACTTAGCACTATGGCTTTAGGCTGCTTATTATTTTACCCGGCCGCTTCTTATCGTGTTTTCGGAATTTTTATGCTGGGTTATTTTACGCTTGCTGCGGGAATTACCATCCTCCAGGTTGCGGCAAATCCTTATGTAACCATTCTTGGACCCGAAAAAACCGCTTCCAGCAGGCTGAATCTTTCCCAGGCTTTTAACTCCCTGGGAACCGCTATTGCTCCCGCATTGGGCGCCCTTTTTATTCTTCAGGATAAAGTAAAAACAAGTGCAGAAATTGAAGCCCTGGATGCTACCTCTCAAAAAAGTTATTTGGTAGCTGAAGCTGCGGCAGTGCAAACTCCATTTTTAGGAATTGCGGCTTTTATTGCAGTAATCGCCCTGGTTTTCTTTTTTGTAAACCTTCCCAAAGTTGGTGCTCAGCAAGCCTCTAACGATTACAGAAAAGTTTTAAAAAACAGGAACCTTATCCTGGGTTCCATTGCATTGTTCTGTTACGTAGGAGCCGAAGTTTCGCTTGGAAGTTATATGGTAAATTATTTTTTAAGCCTTGACCTCGCCGCTACGGTAAGAGAAACTTCTTTTATGCGAACTATGGCGGAATGGATTTTAAGCACAGGCGTTTCTGCCTCCAGTGATATGGCAGTGGTAGGAGTTTTCGTGACTTTTTACTGGACCGGAGCAATGATTGGAAGGTTTATTGGTTCTTACCTTACCTCTATATTTAATCCTGCAAAAATCCTTAGCATTTTCGCAATTGGAGCTATTGGGATGATACTTATTTCAAATTTCTCGGTTGGTCTCGCCGCAATGTGGACTATAATAGCTGTTGGTTTATTTAATTCCATAATGTTCCCTACAATTTTTAGTCTTGCATTAGACGGCCTTGGAGATGATAAAGCACAGGGATCTGGAGTCTTATGTACCATGATTGTGGGTGGCGCTATAATTCCTCCGGCCTACGGCTACTTAACCGATTCTTTTAATTTCAACATAGCCCTAATTTTGGTGATGGCTTGTTACGCTTACATTTTTTATTACGCTTATAGTAATAAGAGAAGACAGGTTGTTGTCGCATAATTTAATTTTTCTGCAGTTTTAATCAGCAAGTTTTTAAGACGGCCTAAAGCCTGTATGATAATATCTTTGTAGTTTTGGGATATTCAGAAAAAAATAATATTCCAAAATATATGTCTGCTCAAAAACGCTTGTTTCTTGTTGATGCCTACGCCCTGATTTTCAGAGGTTATTATGCCTTTATTAAAAATCCGAGGATAAACTCTAAAGGTTTTGATACTTCAGCGATAATGGGGTTTACTAATTCACTTTTTGATGTAATTAGGCGCGAAAAGCCAGATCATCTTGCCGTTTGCTTTGACAAAGAAGGAAGCCAGGTTAGAACCGAAATGTTTGCTGATTACAAAGCCAACCGAGATGCCACACCGGAACCTATAAAAGATGCCATTCCAATTATCCAGGATATTCTAAAGGCAATGCATATTCCCGTCGTGGAATTAGCCGGTTGTGAAGCCGACGACATTATTGGAACCCTTGCCCAACAAGCTGAAAAGGAAAATTACCAGGTTTTTATGGTAACCCCGGATAAGGATTTCGCACAATTAGTAACCGATAATATTTTTATGTACCGCCCTGCAAGAATGGGTAATGGAATAGAAATTTGGGGTATACCCGAAGTTCAAAAGAAATTCGAAGTTGAGCGGCCCGAACAAGTAATAGATTTCCTTGGAATGATGGGTGATGCGGTAGATAATATCCCAGGACTTCCGGGAGTAGGTGAAAAAACTGCTAAAAAATTCCTGAAGCAATTTGGAAGTATGGAAGAGCTGCTGGCTAATACTGACCAGCTGAAAGGAAAGATGAAAGAAAAAGTGGAAAGTCATGCTGAACAGGGAATTCTTTCTAAAAAACTGGCAGCCATCCTTACCGATTGCGATGTTAAATTTCACGCTGAAGATTATGAGCTTTCCCAACCCGATTCAGATAAAGTGCAGGAAATATTTGATGAGCTTGAATTTAGAAGACTTAAAGATCAATTCATAAAATTATTTAGCGGCGAAGAAGAAAAACAACAAACACAGGTAACCAATTCACCAACCGCCAAAAAAGCTTCACAAACAGCAGGCGAAGGCCAATTTTCGCTTTTTGCAGGAGATGATCCAGAAAAAATTGAAGCAACTTCGGGCGGTAGAAAATCTTTAAAAGATACCGCACACGTATACCAAAGCCTGAATACTAAAATGGCGAGGAAATTATTTCTTCAGAAATTAATGAAGCAAAGCAGCGTTTGCGTGGATACCGAAACAAACAGCTTAAACGCGTTGGAAGCTGAGCTGGTTGGTATTGCATTTTCCTGGGAAGCCGGCAAAGGTTTTTACCTGCCTTTCCCTGAAGAACGCGAAAAAGCACAGGAACTTATTGAGGAGTTAAGACCATTTTTTGAAGATGAAAAAATTGAAAAAATTGGACAAAATCTTAAATATGATATCAAGGTTTTAGCAAAATATAATATTGAAATAAAAGGAAAGCTTTTCGATACCATGATCGCGCACTATCTGATCAATCCAGATATGCGTCATAATATGGATATACTTGCCGAAACTTACCTTAATTATACGCCGCAACCTATTTCAGAATTAATAGGAAAAAAAGGAAAGAATCAAAAGTCGATGCGGGATGTGCCGGTTGGAGAGCAAACCGAATATGGCGTAGAAGATGCCGATGTTACCCTTCAGCTTAAAAAATTCTTTGAACAGGAATTAAAGGAAGCAGAAACCCGGAAGCTTTTCGATGATATTGAAATTCCTCTGGTTAGAGTACTTGCCGCCATGGAGCTGGAAGGCATAAAATTAGACGAGCAATTCCTGAAATCTCTTTCTGATGCATTGGATAGCGACATTAAAGAACTGGAGCAAAGTATATATGAGGAAGCTGGAGAAGAATTTAAAATTAGCTCTCCAAAGCAATTAGGGCTTATCCTTTTTGAAAAGATGGAATTGGTTAAAAAACCAAAAAAGACCAAAACCGGGCAATATTCAACCAGTGAAGATGTACTATCGGTATTGGTTAAAGAACATAAGATTGTAGAGAATGTCTTGCAGTATCGAGCCCTGGTTAAGTTGCAGAATACTTATGTAGACTCTTTACCAAACCAGGTACAAAAGCCAACCGGGAGAATTCATACCGATTATGTACAGACTATTGCAGCTACGGGAAGATTGAGTTCTAACAATCCCAACCTTCAAAATATCCCGATAAGAACCGAGCGTGGCCGACAGGTTAGAAAAGCATTCGTTCCGCGGGATGAAAACCATATTTTACTGGCTGCGGATTATTCTCAAATTGAATTGCGGATTATCGCTGCGCTTAGCGAAGAAGATAATATGATCAAAGCCTTTAAAGAAGGTAAAGATATTCACGCTTCTACCGCTGCCCGGGTTTTTAATGTAAATATAGATGAAGTAACCCGCGAGCAAAGAAGCAACGCTAAAACTGTGAATTTTGGAATTATTTATGGTGTTTCGGCCTTCGGTTTAAGCAACCAGACCAACTTATCTCGTGCCGAAGCAAAAGAACTTATTGACACCTATTATAAAACCTATCCTAAACTAACCGGTTATATTGCAGACCAGGTCGCTTTCGCCAGGGAGAACGGTTATGTACAAACTATTTTAGGCAGAAGGCGTTATTTAAAAGACATCAATTCACAAAATGCTGTAGTGCGTGGCGCTGCAGAGAGAAATGCGGTAAACGCCCCAATACAGGGTAGCGCAGCAGATATTATAAAACTGGCAATGATTAATATTTACCGAAAACTCACACAAGGAAAATTTAAAACTAAAATGCTTTTACAAGTGCATGATGAATTGGTTTTTGACGCCCATAAAGACGAAGTAGAAGAAGTAAAGAAAATGATTCAGTTTGAAATGGAAAACGCTTACAAACTGGAAGTTCCTTTAGATGTAGAATTAGGAGAAGGCAACAACTGGCTGGAAGCACATTAGAATTTCTCGTTATTGCGATGGAGCTACGACTGAAGCAATCTTTTGATAAAAGAAGAAATTGTATCTATTTTCTCTTCAAATTCTTAAGATCACAATCTATGTTCAAGCTGATTTCAAACTAGATGCAGAAATAAATTCAGGATGGCGACTATAGAAACTATTACATATTAATTAGGCCTAAGTAAAACAAAAAACCTCGCAACCAAAAGCTGCGAGGTTTTTCTATCTAACACTAAAAGACTTTCCGGCTTAATTTACCCTCGTGTATTCTAAGGATAGAACAGTCACCTTTTCGGCATCAGTCCCATCGGGATTCCCGTAG
>DATFJA010000016.1:0-33596 GCA_035269545.1 Salegentibacter sp. | reverse complement strand
AAAAGCCGGGGAAGCCTGTCCGCTTTGTGGTTCTGAGGAGCATCCTTATTCTGAACATCTCCCCGAATTTGAAGATGAGCTGGAACTGAAGATTTTAGGAAAAAATAATGAAATAGAGGAACAAAATAAAAACCTTATCCAAGCGGAATCAAAATTTGCACATATAGAAGAATCGCTAAAAAAAGCTAAAAAGGAATTAATTGAGATTGAAAACCAGGTTTCGGAAATCGAAAAATCATTCAGCGAAAAATATCCTGATTTCAATTTAGCTGAAAAGATAGATTGGGAAACTTATATCGCTACAATAAATACAAAAATTGAAAGCCGGGACGCGTTTGAAACTACACAACAAAAGTTAAGTGCGATAACCACAGGATTACCAATTCTGGAAGAATTAGATCAAATTCTGCAACAAGGCAAATTACTACAGCAGCAACTTCAATCAAGTTATTCAGGAAATAATATTGTGGAAGACAGCCGGAAATTCCTGGATAAATGGAATGCTCTAATTCACGAAAAGAATTACTTAAAACAAAACGAAAAAGAGCAAAATGAGCAATTAAGTAAGCAATTAAAAAGATATGAGGAACTGCTGGAAAAGCTCCAACCGGAAATTATAAAACAAAGTTTTGAATCTATTGAAAGTGCATTTCGGGCACTCTTGCCAGGTAACAAATTCCTGGAGTTAAAAAACACAAAAGACAATATTTTAAAACAAAAAAGTATTGCCTCCACTGGAATTTCGACTTTACAAAAGCAATTAAAACAGTTTAAAGAAAATGAAAGCGAACGCACTTCAGCTGATTTAGTAACAGAACAATCAGGAAAACAGGAAGAATTTGAATTGGCAAAGTCAACTTGTGAAGAATTGCGAAGAAAACTAGAAAATAACAACGAGTATCTATCGCGACTTAAGCAACTGGAAAAACAGATTGCTGATAAAGAAAAACAAAGCAAACGCTGGCGACTTTTATATACTTTAATTGGCGACAGGCAGGGAAAAAAGTTTAATGAGTTTGCTCAAGATCTTACCCTTTCGCAATTAATTCACCTTGCAAATATGAGGTTAAAAGATCTAAGCGAACGTTACAAAATAGACAAAGCAAACGAAGATGAAGACGACGGTCTGGTTGCCATAGACGAAGATATGGGCGGACAAAGACGATCGGTTAAAACACTTTCCGGCGGCGAGACCTTTCTTTTAAGTTTGTCACTGGCACTGGCCTTATCTGATCTCGCTTCAAGAAACGTTGAAATAAACAGCTTATTTATCGATGAAGGTTTTGGAACTTTAGATCCTGAAACTTTAGATCAAACCTTAGACACTTTAGAAAAACTACAGGCTGAATCTGGTAAAACCATTGGAATTATAAGTCATGTCGCATCTTTAAAAGAGCGTATTGCTACCCAAATTCAATTAACCCGAAACGGACAGGGATATAGTAGTCTGGCGGTGAAGTTGTGAGTTGTGAGTTGTGAGTTGTGAGTTGTGAGTTGTGAGTTGTGAGTTGTGAGTTGTGAGTTGTGAGTTGTGAGTTGTGAGTTGTGAGTTGTGAGTTGTGAGTTGTGAGTGAAAAATAAAAAATTTATTCTTACTTAGTACTTAGCAATTTCAAAATAATTGAAAAAACTTTTAAACCACCTCTTTGGTTAAAACCTCAACTGTACATCCTAATTTTGGCAGAATAAGTCGCATTTTTCTTTTTCCAACTTCACGAATAATGGCTTCCTGGTCTTTAAAAACTCCGGTTTTGATACTTATTTTATCTCCTTCGTTAAGGTGCTCTACTTTCGCATCGTCGACTTTTTCACCGTCCAGCCATTCCTGGATGACTTCTATCTCTTCATTTCTAACAACTGCCGGTTTTCCCAGCCAGAATAAATACCGAACTACTCCCGGCACATCAAAGACCTGGTTGCGGTTTTTATCTTCCAGCTTGATAAAAACATAGGATTTAAAAAGAGGAGTTTTTAATTTTTTCTTGCGATCTTTCCATTGTTTGATTTCTGCAATCAAAGGACAATAAACCTCTACTCCTATCTCCTGTAGCCTTTCGGCCACTCTTTTTTCAGTTCTTGGTTTGGTGTATAAAACGTACCACGACATAGCTAAGATTTATCTGTAAGTATTCAGTTCTGGAGTTCTAACTCCATCTCTTCGCAGTAGGGTAATGTTGAAGAAATTTAGATTAATTTGCTAATTAGTTATCCAAAAATACAAAGATTTTTAGGAATTATAATAAAGAGAATATACAAGAAAATAGGATTAGTCGATGAAACGCTGACCGCCAATATAGTAGGGAAATCCCCTTCTAGAGCTAGAATCATAAAAGAATCTAAATTCTATATGATAAAGAAAATTTAAACGGAATATAGGAGATGAAAAGATTCTTTATTCTAAACTACAGGTTTCTGAGTCTAGCTCAAACTGAACGGTAAAGTGTTCGAAATTATAAGATTCAAGCATATTTAGTACTTCAGTTTTCAGCTTCAAATATTCTTCAAATTTATTAACATGCTGAAGCTTGACGTGAGCTGTAAAAACGTGATGTTCTCCTTCCTGGGACCAAATGTGTACGTGATGTGAAGAAGCTACTCCCTGGATGTTTTCAATTTTATGCTTTATTTCCTCTAAATCAATATCTTCAGGCGTTCCTTGCAAAAATATGAATAGTGTTTCTTTTAGTCTTTTGAAAACATTCCAAAGAATATATAAGGTGATAGCAAGAGACAAAGCAGGATCCAGGTAATGGATATCTTTAAATTGAAGAATAATGGAAACTATCAATACTGCAACCCAGCCCAATACATCTTCCATGAGATGCCAGGAAACCACTTTTTCGTTTAGGGTTTTACCTCCACTCAATTTCCAGGCAGCATAAGCATTCACGGCTACCCCTATTATCGCGAAGATCATCATTCCCTGAGCATCGGAATGCTGTGGGTTCATTAATCTTCCAATCGCTTCATAAATTACATAAGCCGAGCCTCCAATAAGCACAATACTATTTATAAGTGCCCCTAGAAGAGAAAACCTTCTGTACCCAAAAGAAAATTTTGAGTCACTTTCCTGTTGGGCTTTATGATCAAGGTACCAGGAGGTGCCAAGGGAAAGGCTATCTCCAAGGTCATGTACTGCATCTGAAATTATAGCGATGCTATTCACATAAATCCCGCCAATAAATTCCAGTATAGTAAAGCCAAGATTTAGAAAAAACGCAAGCTTTAGATTTTTTCCGGAAGAATGCTGGTGATGCTCGTGATGCTCGTGACCCATAAATTATAATTAAAGTCAAATATCTTCCCCGAAATTAGTCATTTTTTCGTCTATGGCTAAATCCTGGAGTGGTTAACAGAGATAAGATATTTTATGAAGGCCAGGATCTTACTATTATTTCTGCTCAAAATTTCGTATATTAGAATGAATATCAAAACTTTATAGCTATGAAAAATTTTAAAACCCTAATCCTTTTTTTAGTGGGTGTGCTTGTTAGCTATACACCCCTAAGTGCTGCAGCATTTCTACAAAATACCTCCCAGGAGTATGTGGAATATAAAGGAGAAGTAATTAACTCCAACAGTGAGAATGTAATTATGAACGCTCATTTATCGGTAAATGAGACCAATATTTCTACGGTAACTAATTCCGAAGGGAAATTTTCTCTAAAAGTTCCAAAAGGAACAAGTCCTGCCACCGTAAATATCTCTTATTTGGGTTATCAGAGTAAAAACTTACCCCTTAGTTATTTCAAACCGGAAGGAACCATAGTTTATCTTAACCCGGTGGTAGAAGAACTTACTGAAGTGAAAGTTTATGAAGCCGGTGATGCCCGAAATTTGGTTCGTACAATGCTAGACAATCGTGGTGAAAACTATATTGATGAACCAACACAAATGACCGCTTTCTATAGAGAAAGTATTAGTAAGGGCAATAGAAACGTTTCTTTAAGTGAAGCTGTAGTAAAAGTTCACAAAAAGCCATACAGCCATTATGGAGATGAGGATATTGAAATAGTAAAAGCTCGTAAAACCGCCGATTATGAACGTTTAGATACTCTGGCACTAAAATTACGTGGTGGTCCCTTTAACACCCTTTTTATTGATGTTATGAAATATCCAGATTACCTTTTTTACGAACAGAATTTAGATAATTATGATTTCAAATTTGAAGAACCTACTAGAATAGACAATAGATACCTTTATGTGGTGAGCTTTGAAGATATGAATAAAGAAAAGCCCTGGTTTTTTGGAACCTTATATATAGATGCCGAAACTCAAAGCCTGGTAAGAGCAAAATTAAATATGAATGTAGATAACCGGCGAGCTGCTACTAATATGTTTGTAAATAAAAAGCCTGGCGGAACAAAGGTTTACCCTATTGAGGTAATGTATGATGTTGACTATTATCAACAAAACGGAAAGTGGTATTTTGGATACTCTAACGCAAAACTCCTGTTTGTTGTTAACTGGAGGAAAAAATTATTCAACTCCAGATACCAGGTAAATTCTGAAATGGCCGTAACCAACTGGCAACTCGAGACAGAAGACCGAATTAAAAAAAATGAAAACTTTATAAATAAAAGAGTGGTTATGGGCGATGATATTTCAGGGTTTACAGATTTACAATTTTGGGGAAGTAATAATATCATAGAACCCGACAAATCTATACAAAACGCCATAGATAAAATTAAGAGTAATATTCAGTAAGAAATTAACTTTTTAAACTGTAAAAGGTTGTTTGAAATCTAATTTCAAGCAACCTTTTCTAATTATTATAAATATCCTTGCAGTTTAAGCGCTATAAAATATTGGAATAAATCTTAGTTCTGGTTAGATCCTGATTGATTATCAGTACTATAAAACAAAAGAAAATCATGTACTAAAAATTATGCTTTTGGCTTTGAAAATAGCAAATAAGCAGTTTAATTTGTAATTCAATTTTAGTTAGTGTTTCTGGTAATAAGTAAACGGCTAAAGTAAATCGATAATTCAGTTTTACGGATTTAGGGAACTAAAATTGAACTTTGAATCGGGATGTGGCGCAGTCTGGTAGCGTATACGCCTGGGGGGCGTGGGGTCGCAGGTTCAAATCCTGTCATCCCGACAAAAGCCACTGATAATCAGTGGCTTTCATTTTTTTAAGACGTATTGCGGAAATATCTTCTCTCCTTGCTCTCTATTCTAGAAAATCAATAATAGCAGGTATAGTCCGAAATCAGCAAAACAACTTATAGTAGTATACTTTCAAATAGCAACAGCTATAGCAAGATTTTTCACTTTTTCATTTTCATTCTCCCATTAAGGATCACACCTAATCTTATAAATATAACTCTAATGGCCCTTTGAGCACTAGCATCTAAAGGGTATTCTCAATATAAATCTCAATGGGAAAGAATACCTTCTGAACCCAAGGTATTATTTGCGATTACTAAAACTATAAATTCTCGAAATTTAGTACAATGTAAAGTTTTATTTACTTTTTGTAAAATAAACCATCCTTTCATAATTTATTATTCTATATTTGTCAAACAAACTTTACATCAAATATTTTAATTATGAAAAAAACGAAAGAAAACTGTGTATCAAATACCAGAAAAACTACCCTGAACCTTTCTTATTGGTCTGGAGCCTGGGTGCTTACAATGGCCTTAGTAGCCTTTGGGCCTAAATTTCTTTGGGAAGAAAACGCTACACTTACTATTATCGCCATTTTAGTAAATCTTGGTTTTGGAATTGGGCTAATCTTTGCCAATAAAAAGCATTTGAACTCCCTTGATGAACTCCAAAGAAAAATCCAATTAGAGGCTATGGCTTTAACCCTTGGCGTTGCCGTAATTTTTGGGTTGACCTATTCTAATCTCGATGTCACCAACCTTATTGGTTATGATGCCGAAATCTCGCACCTTGTTATCTTGATTGGTGTCACTTATTTAGCAGGATCTGTAATTGGAACCCTAAGATACCGATGAAAAATAAGATTAAAATCTTACGTGCTGAAAAGGAGCTAACGCAAGGTCAACTGGCTGAAAAATTAGAAGTATCCAGGCAAACTATAAATGCCATAGAAAAAGGAAAATTTGATCCTAGTTTACCACTGGCGTTTAAACTTTCAAAACTTTTTGAAAGAACAATAGAAGAAATATTTCAAAATGAAATTTAAAAGAACAAAGGGGAGCGAGCCCCTACAATATCGCTCCCCTTAATTCAATAACTATTCTTATACAAAGATATCTTTATCGATTTGTTTTTATTAACACTATATATTTAATTATTAACGTTATAGAGTTAAATTAAACAAATGTTAATTAATCCTAATAAAAATAAAAAATCCAGTGGTGCTTTGTCACGCTTATTCCAGTTGATTCATTTAGTCAAATAACATTGAACTACTACCAGGCTTCTTCTCGTAGCATTACATTTTGGCTGGAATCAACTCGCAATACCCATATTTTCTGAAAGCCTTTGCGAGCAATTTTTAATTAGTTCCGTAAGAAAGCCGATAAGGTAATTTTATTTTGGATTTTTATTATATCTAATCCTTTACCTTTTACCATTTAAGAATAGATATTGTAGCTTTATTTCAAGTTAGTCTAGGTGAAACCTGCTCATCGATAATTTTTCATCCTAAATCCTACCCAGGATTATTTAGTTCAAGATTACTTATTACATACACTCTTTACTGAGAACTAAAAAAATTAAGCACAAATTTATCGTGTGTTTATAAGAAAGAGCATTTGCAGTCTTTTTACCTGAAAATGATCTCAAAAACAAATCAGTAGCTTGATTACACATCTCTAGTTAAAATGCAAAAGCATTAAACGATTAGTTCTATTAAAAAAAGCTAAGTCTAATCTTTAAGCTACGAGCCGCTTTCAAGACCTGGAATATCTTTCATTTTTCCATTTTCAGATTTACCTAAAACAATAACTTCTTTACTTTCTTTATATTCCTCGATTGCTAAAAGTAATTGTTCCTTGGTATCCCTACGGATTTTTATTCCAGTTCTTTGGTTTTTATTACGGACTTCAATGTAATATCCATCCCTGAGATCTTTAGGTTTTGTGGAAGGTCTTCCCATAATTATTTTTTATTTATAAAATAGTGATTTATTCTTTAAGTTTTTCTAATTCTCTAAAATAATAATAACAATTTAAATAAAAAGCGAAGAGTAAGGTTCTTCGCTAAATTTTTTAATCGCTTTCAAAAATTAATATACAATATTATTGGCATTTTAATCTTAAGTCTATTCAGCTACAAATGGTAAGCTGTAAACCGGTTAAATTTGTAAGTTTATTCCTTTTTAGTTTGACAACCTAGTCAATGTTAGTTAATTTAAAAGCCCTACCAGTTAGAATATTTTATTTTTCTTGATGGTAAAAGATAAAAACAACTGATAATTAAGCTTCTTCACAGACCGGTGTAGGTATTTTTCGTGTCAATTATCTTCTTTATTGTTTTTTCAGGGCTTACTAAGCAAACAACACTTTTACCTGGATCGCTATAGAATTAGTTATAGTAAAAGGGCTGGTCTTACTTATTTTTAAAATGTTTACGCAATAACGCTTATTACCAAACAATATTCAAGCTCCCAAAAAGAAAATTTTGACTTCTTTTTTCTCAACTGGCTAGCAAAATATAAAAAATTTATTTTTTATGAATTTTTATTTTTGGGCTTATACTTGTTCTAATTAGGACTTACCTTAGCTAGGAATTTCTCAATCTCCCTGCTAAACAACTAAGTTATAATGGAGTCCCTTAATTAAATTTGTGCAATCCCTTATTTCACTTCTATTTATCTTGTAAAATTTGACTGGATATCCCGAAATAAAGTTACTTACAGGTGTATCCACCGTCTATAACCAACTCGCTGCCGGTAATAAATTTTGATTCATCTGAAACAAGATAAAGTATTCCATAGGCAATATCAATAGGTTGGCCTACATGGCCAATAGGATGAAGCTTTTCAAGGTTTTCTCTGAAATCTGGAACATCTTTGCCAAATTCTTCTACCAATGGCGTCCAGATGAATCCCGGATGTACAGAGTTAACTCTTATTTTATCTTTAGCATAGATTAAAGCATCATTCTTGGCCATTAATCTAACAGCTCCTTTTGAAGCATGATAATGAGGAATATCCCCGGCACCAACAATCCCATAGATTGAAGAAAGGTTAATAATACTTCCCGCTCCTGATTTTTGCATATGTGGAATCGCGTGCTTAGTGCAGAAAAAAACACCTTTTACATTCACGCTCATAACAGAATCCCATTCATCTTCTGTTAATTCATGAGTTGGTTTATCTACGCCGGCAATACCCGCATTATTTACAGTAGCATCAAGTTTGCCGAATTCTCCGACTACTTCAGCATACACTTTTTTAACTTCCTCTTCATCAGCAACATTAAGATGCCAGTATTTTGCTATACCACCTGATTTTTTTATTTCCGCCACCAATTCCTCCCCTTCCTGGTCAAGAATATCTGTTACCGCAACTTTTGCATTTTCTTTTGCCAATAAAATACAAGTTTCCCTGCCAATCCCCAATGCACCTCCGGTTACAATAACCACTTTGTTTTCTGCTCTTTTCATAATTTATCATTTATAATTATTAAAATTGGGGGGAAATTTAAAATGCCCATATAGGGAAGATGAAAGAAATAAATTTTCACTTGAATAACGATATATCAGATTAAAACCGTAATTGTCATATTCAACCTGTGTCTTTCAAAATTTATTAAATCGAAAATATCAATCTAAACCATTGAAAAGATCAAAAAATTCATTCTTCCCTTCTCTTTAAAAAAATGATCTTACATAGTTTAAATATAACTATTTATAAATCAGATAATTATGATAATTATCATAGAATAATAAAAACGGAAAAGTTTATTTCTTAGGCGGAAAGTATTTTTTTGCTTGACATAATTAAACCCTTTAAGTGGTTACTCTTAAGATATGATAAGAACCCATTTTACGTAATTTCTCATTCTGGCTGTTGAGGTTGAACGATATAAAAGGAACGTTATTCATGTAATTAGGAAAGGTTTAACTCTAACTATAAAGAGATTAGCCTGGTATGTTAATAAATTAGATGTGTGATCAAGAAAACAATTATTGAGACTATTCCCATAAATTAAAAAATAATAAAGGTAGAGGGCATAGAAAATGAAAAATGTGGTCTTAAAAATTGACCTGAATATTGAGGAAGTCGGCAATATCGCGTCGATGGCTAATGAATCAGGAATTCGAGAAGCAAAACTTAGGGAAGGCTTTCAAATTCTCTTGAATAATACAATACATAGTTATATTCAACGAACGCACCATGAAATTATTGATAAAAACTGATAAAACCATCAGTGAAATTGTATACCCATGGGTTTAAACAGCAGGAGTTATTTCTCCAAAATTTTTAAAGAACGATATGGCGTATCGCCTAAAACTAATCAACAAAATAAAATGTGATGATAGTAAATCCCACGAACGAAGGATGGGAAATATTTTCTCATTCCGCTCATGGCCTGTTGGCCGGTAAAATTGCAAACGAAGTTCAGGATAAATACAAAAATAAAAACTGGGTAGCCACTCTGGCCGCAATAATTGAACACGATGATAGACAGTTAGATTTTAATGAGAAAAATTATTTAACTAAAACCGGTGCCCCAAAAGACTTCCTGCTGGAAAATAGAACTGTTAGTGAAATTATTAAACGTTCAAAAAGATTACTTGAACAGGCCGAAAAAAAGTCAACATGGATTTCAATGTTAATTGTCCATCACTTAATATTTATCTATAAGGAAATGGCCAGTGAGAAAAAGACAATTAGAGATTTTCTGGAAAAATTGGATAAAAAAGAGCAACAATATATTAAAAGCCAGAACCTTACCAGAGATGAAGTTGATTCAATTTATCAAATTATGGTATTTGCAGATAGATGTTCTTTAATCCTTTGCCAGGCTGCCGTACCTAATAAAAATAGGATGCTTGAGGTGAATACAAGTATTAATGATCAAACATTTTGGATATCAGAAAAGCCAACAACCAATATTAGAATAGAACCCTGGATCTTTCGCTCTAAACATTTTACCATAAGCGCAGAATATAAATTGATAGAAAAAAATTCCTTTTCCTCTAATGAAGAATTTCAAAGATTACTGTCTGAAAGTCCTGTTAGATTTAAAACCTGGACGTTTAGTAAGTAAACTACTTTAGAGCAAGCTCAGGAAGCATTAGGATTAAAAAAAATACAATTTAATTTTGAGGCAGGCCTAGGAGCATTTAATCCCGATTATCGAATAAATTTTCTTTGATTCGAATAGCTTCTTTAAAAGAAATAATATCACAAATTACTTTCGCTATAGAAAAATTATAATGCCATATGGGTAAAAGAAGATCTGATTTTTTGACTCTTGAGAATACTGTACCGCTTGTATTTGCTGGCTATGAAAATAATTATTCAATGTCAGCATATAACTTGGCTGCAGTATCGAATGCAGAAATAACAGCTCCTTCCATATATCCTGAATATTCCTTTGCAGTTTCTGTTCCTGAAAAAAATAATTTTCCGTCCAGATAACCCTGCTGCAAAAGTGGATGTCCATTATTTTGATGTGGTCTCTGGACTAGTTGTTTTCCTCCCGAAACAAATTCATCGTTCCAAATTTTATCAATATAAGTTATTGGTTTTAAGGCTTTTTCACCCAACAATTCCCCTAATTGTCTCAATGCATAGGTTTTTCTAACTTCCTGCGGATAATTAGCTGCTCCAGCATTTAAGAAACCTGTAAACCCAAATTTATTTTGCTTAAAATTAGTATGATCATACATTTCTGCAACAATTCCGGAGTGACTGTATAACATTCCAGAATAACCGGAATTTCTCCAAAAAGGTTCGTCGTATTCCAGGACAAATTTTATACTACCTTCCATCCAGGTTTGAACTTCCGGCATTATTTTTAAAGTTTCAATCGGTAAATTAGGCATAAAGCCTATTTGCGAAGCAACTAATCGGGGTGGTAGACATAAAATAACTTTATCGGCTAATTCGTTTTTGCCATTGGCAATTTCTACTGATAATTCATTCCCATCTTCTTTAATAGCAGTAACTTTTGAATTAAGCCGCACACTTTTGGCAGGTAATTTTTGGCTTATAGTATCAATCAACATTTGTGTGCCCCCAACTATTCTATACGACGGATTTTCAGATTCAGGCACAAAAAATTCCTGAGGAGGCTCAAATGATTTAGTCTGAAACAAGGATTTACCTTTTGAAAACTGTGGATATTTTTTCAAACCTAATTCTTCTATCAAAGAAAGTAAATTTGGATGCATTTCGGAAAACCAGGTAGCGCCTAATTCCAAAGGCGTATCCAAAGAGCCCTGTATGGTTTGTATTCTCCCACCTATTCTTGATGAAGCTTCAAGCACATTTGCCCTGATATTCTTTTGCGAAAGTTTGTAAGCTAAAGTAAGTCCGCTTAAACCACCTCCTATAATAATTATTCTCTCTTCAGACATCAGCTAATTTTTAATTCACTCTACTTTAAGACGCTTTTCTGTATTGCCAAAAATTGATTAAAGCATAAAAAAACCACCGGAAAACCGGTGGTTTAAAATAATTATATTTTTGAGAACTATTACTCTAATCTAGCTTCAAGTTCTGCAGCTTTTTCTTCTTCACCCAATTGAGTGTAAATATTAATAGCTGTTCTTATAACGTTAACATTTTCTGGATTTGCTTCTATCACTTTTTCAAGGTAAGGAACAGCTTGCTCATAAACTTCATTTCTTTCTTCCTGAAGTTCTTCATAACGCTTGTTATCTTCCTTGCTCATTCCAAGAGTATTCATTTCATCAATGATAGCACGTTCCTTGGCAAGTATAGCAACTACAATATTCATTCTTGCATTTGTCATTTCAGGATCAATCTCTAAAGCCTGTTTGTAGTATTCTATAGCTTTTTCGTTATCGCCTAACTCCGCAGCAGTAACTCCAAGGTTATAGTATACATTAGGATCGTTTGGATTTTTCTTTACCATTTCCTGCATCAGCTCATTGTATTTTTCCTTATTACCCATACGGTAATAAACGTCAGCTTCAGCTTGCAATAATGCAATATTGTCAGGATTTTCAGCTTTCGCATCTTTAATCGCTTCTATCGCTTTCTCATCTTCACCTTCCTGGATATAGATTAAAGCAATATTTTTAGCAATTTCTCCCTTTTTAGAAGGAATTTGACGATCCTGAGGATTTTCGTACTCTCCGGTTTTAAGCATTAAATCTCTTTGTTCTTTGCTAGCCATTATTTCTTCCTCCCCAGTTTCTACATTCGTGGCAAGAAATTCTACACTAGAACCATCGAAATCCAATTCTTTTAAATCTTTATAATATTCTAGAGCAGTAGCATAATCCTGACTGTTTAAGGAGTTAGCTGCAGCATAGTATAAATAAAGAGTATCCTGCTTGTTCAATTGATAGCTGTAATATAATTTATCTGAAGCACTATCGTAATCCTCTTTGTTCTGGTCGTTAATGGCACTTTGAACTAGCGCATTTCTAACCTGATCAAAACCCTGAACAGCTTCTTCTTCATTACCCATATCCTGAGCTTTTTGAAAAGCCTCTGCTGCTGTTTCCAGATCTTCCAGAGAAGCGTTTTCACCACTTCCTAAATAAGCCTGACCCTTATAAAGGTAAAATCTTTCTGTCCACTTTTCATTAGCTTCAGAAAGCATAGATTCAGCAGTTTGTAATTCAGTTTTGGCTTCTGCATAATTACCATCTTCAATGGCATCACCTGCATCTCTAATTTCACTTTTTTGTGCAACGGCAGCCATTGATAAAAATGACAAGGCTACAGTAAAAATATTAGTTTTCATCTTGTTTTGGTTTTTATTTTTAGTTATTCTTCACTATCGTCAGCAATAGTTGTGCCATTTGGGTTTTCTTCAGCATCTTCAGTCTTTTCCGGGTCTTCCATCAAGTCAACATCGTCTTCGTCATGCAATACTTTTGCTACTGCTGCGATGGCATCATTCCCTTTAAGATTTATTAATCTAACACCCTGAGTTGCACGTCCCATAACTCTAAGATTTGCAACTTCCATTCTTATTACAATTCCAGATTTATTGATGATCATTATATCTTCTTCATCTGAAACGTTTTTGATCGCAACAAGGCTTCCGGTTTTTTCGGTAATAGATATTGTTTTAACACCTTTTCCGCCACGATTTGTTATTCTATAGTCTTCAAGACTGGATCTTTTTCCATAGCCGTTCTCAGAAACTACGAGTATATCAGAATTAAAATCTTCAACAGAAATCATTCCTACCACTTCATCATTATCATCGGCAAGCGTAATTCCTCTAACCCCTGAAGCATTCCTTCCCATTGGCCTGGTCTTACCCTCTTCAAACCTAATTGCTTTACCACTTTTTACGGCAAGCATTACCTGGCTATCACCATTGGTTAGTTTGGCTTCTAGCAATTCATCATCTTCTTTAATGGTAATAGCATTGATACCATTTGTTCTTGGTCTTGAATACTGTTCTAATGAAGTTTTCTTTACCTGGCCTTTTTTGGTGGCCATAATTACATAATGCTTATTTATGTATTCTTCATCTTTAAGATCCTGAGTACATATGAATGCTTTTACGCGATCATCGGGATCAATATTGATAAGGTTTTGAATAGCTCTACCTTTAGAAGCCTTACTACCTTCAGGAATTTCATAGACCCTCATCCAGAAACATTTTCCTTTTTGAGTAAAGAACAACATGTATTGGTGGTTGGTTCCTGAGAATAGGTATTCAAGAAAATCTTCATTTCTTGTATTAGAGCCTTTTTGGCCAACTCCTCCCCTATTTTGTGTTTTGTATTCGGTCAAGGAAGTCCTTTTAATGTAACCTGCATGAGAAATGGTAATTACTACACGCTCATCTGGGATCATATCTTCTATGCTCAAATCGCCACCAGAATATTCTATAGTAGAACGTCTTTCGTCACCGTATTTTTCTTTTATTTCCAGAAGTTCATCCTTAATAACCTGCATTCTACGTTCTTTTCGCGCCAAAATGTCTTTAAGGTCTTCTATGGTTTTCATTATTTCTTCGTACTCTGCACGAAGTTTATCCTGTTCCAGTCCCGTAAGCTGACGCAATCGCATTTCTACTATTGCCTTAGCCTGTACTTCGGTAAGCTCAAAACGCTCTATTAATTTATTCCTGGCTTCTTCTGCATTGCTCGAAGAACGAATTAATGCAATAACTTCATCAATATTATCTGAAGCGATAATTAAGCCTTCCAGTATATGAGCACGATCTTCGGCTTTCTTAAGTTCAAATTCTGTTCTTCTTACAACAACTTCATGCCTGTGCTCAATAAAATGATAGATAATATCTTTTAAATTGAGCATTTCTGGTCTTCCATTTACAAGCGCAATATTATTTACACTAAAAGAAGTTTGTAATGCCGTATGTTTATAAAGGGTATTTAAAACGATGTTTGGAATAGCATCTCGTTTCAATTGATAAACGATACGCATTCCATTTCTATCAGATTCATCTCTTATAAGACTAATCCCTTCAATTTTCTTTTCGTTTACAAGATCGGCAGTTTTCTTGATCATATCTGCCTTATTCACCTGGTAAGGAATCTCGGTAACTACTAAGAACTCTTTTCCGTTAATTTCTTCTAGTGAAGATTTGGCGCGCATTACAATACGGCCTCTTCCGGTTTTAAAAGCTTCACGAACACCGTCATAACCGTAGATTATTCCACCGGTTGGAAAATCTGGAGCTTTAATATGCTCCATTAGCTCATCGATCTCAATATCGTGATTGTCTATATAAGCAACGGTTCCGTCTATTACTTCAGAAATATTATGAGGAGCCATATTAGTTGCCATACCTACCGCAATACCACTGGCACCATTCACAAGAAGGTTGGGAATACGTGTTGGAAGCACAACGGGCTCATTTAAGGAATCATCAAAGTTTAATTGAGTATCTACTGTTTCCTTGTCAATATCAGCAAGCATATCCTCACTAATTTTGCGCATCCTGGCTTCAGTATAACGCATTGCTGCAGGACTATCTCCATCTACAGATCCAAAGTTACCCTGGCCGTCTACAAGCATATACCTCATACTCCAATGCTGAGCCATTCTTACCATCGTATCATAAACCGAAGAATCACCGTGTGGGTGAAACTTACCTAATACCTCCCCAACAATCCTGGCAGATTTTTTATACGAACGATTGGAAAGTACTCCAAGTTCATACATTCCATATAAAACCCGGCGATGCACCGGTTTTAAGCCATCACGAACATCTGGTAAAGCACGTGACACAATGACCGACATTGAATAATCAATGTAGGCAGATTTCATTTCATCTTCAATATTTATAGGAATAAGCTTTTCTCCTTCAGCCATATTGTAAAGTTTATTTTAGTTCTCAAATCTAACGTGCCAATTTACATATTTTATAGATGTTGAAGCCCTGTTTGACGTATTGTTTAACCAGATTTTATTAACAAAAATTTAGTGTGCTATCGTTAATAAGTTCCTTATTTTAACCTTTGATTATTGAAAGTAATTTTGTCAATTAGCTAATATCATAGGATTAGGTACAATTTTTGAAAGTTTAGTACTGAATAAATATAGAGAGAAAGGAAGATAAAGATGGATGATAATTTTTCCCCAAGAGTAAAAGACGTAATAGCATATAGCAAAGAAGAAGCATTGCGTTTAGGCCACGATTTTATTGGCACTGAACACCTTATGCTTGGTTTGCTGAGAGACGGAGATGGTAAAGCCATAGATATTTTAAACGCATTAGATATAGATTTAAGTCATTTGAGACGAAAAGTAGAAATACTTAGTCCTGCAAATCCTGAATCTACTGCTATTTCTAACGAGAAACGGAATTTACACCTTACTCGGCAGGCAGAACGTGCTTTAAAGACAACTTTTTTAGAAGCCAAGCTTTTTCAGAGCTCGAATATTAACACAGCTCATTTATTACTTTGCATTCTAAGAAACGAGAATGACCCCACTACTAAACTACTTAATAAACTTAAAGTAGATTACGATGGGGTTAAAGATCAATTTAAATACATGATTGCCAGCGATGAAAATGATTTTCAAGACAGCCCAACGGCAGAGTCATTTTCTGACGATGATAGTAATGCAGGCGACGCTACAAAGGATAATCCGTTTAGCGGCGGTGGCAGCGGTCCCGGCAAAACTTCTAAAAAATCTAAAACTCCGGTTTTAGATAATTTCGGAAGGGATCTAACCGCCATGGCCGAAGACGATAAACTTGATCCTGTAGTTGGACGCGAAAAAGAAATTGAGAGAGTTTCCCAAATCTTAAGTAGAAGAAAGAAAAACAATCCTTTACTAATTGGTGAACCGGGAGTTGGTAAATCGGCGATCGCTGAAGGCTTAGCCCTTAGAATTGTACAGCGAAAAGTTTCAAGAATCCTTTTCGATAAGCGCGTGGTAACCCTTGATCTTGCAAGTTTAGTAGCAGGAACAAAATATCGTGGCCAGTTTGAAGAACGTATGAAAGCCGTGATGAACGAGCTTGAAAAGAATGATGATATTATTCTTTTTATAGATGAAATTCACACTATTGTAGGTGCCGGCGGAGCTACAGGAAGTCTGGATGCGAGCAATATGTTTAAGCCAGCCCTGGCAAGAGGTGAAATTCAATGTATTGGTGCTACTACTTTAGATGAATACCGACAATATATTGAGAAAGATGGTGCTTTAGAAAGAAGGTTCCAAAAGGTTATTGTTGAACCAACTACTGTAGATGAAACCATTGAGATTCTGAATAATATAAAAGACAAATACGAAGATCACCATAATGTTTCTTATACCGATGAAGCTATAGAAGCCTGTGTAAAATTAACCAACAGGTATCTAACCGATAGATTTTTACCAGATAAAGCTATAGATGCTTTAGATGAGGCTGGTTCTCGTGTACACATTACTAATATAGATGTTCCTAAACAGATTTTAGACCTAGAGCGCAAACTTGAAGAAGTGCGCGAAAAGAAAAACTCTGTTGTTAAAAAGCAGAAATACGAAGAAGCTGCAAAACTTAGGGATGACGAGAAAAATCTTGAGAAAGAACTCCAGGTAGCGCAAGAGAAATGGGAAGAAGAATCTAAAAAACATAAAGAAACGGTTGACGAAGATAGCGTTGCAGATGTTGTTTCTATGATGACCGGAGTTCCTGTAAACCGAATTGCCCAAACTGAAAGCAATAAACTGGTTGAACTTCCTCAAAACATCAAGGGAAAAGTGATTGGCCAGGACGATGCGGTTGGCAAGGTGGTTAAAGCTATTCAAAGAAACCGTGCCGGGCTTAAAGATCCTAATAAACCCATTGGCTCGTTTATATTTTTAGGACAAACCGGTGTTGGTAAAACACAATTAGCAAAAGTTTTAGCCCGGGAATTATTTGATAATGACGATTCACTTATTCGAATAGATATGAGTGAATATATGGAAAAGTTTGCTATTTCCAGGCTAATTGGAGCACCTCCAGGATACGTAGGCTACGAAGAAGGTGGGCAACTTACTGAAAAAGTTCGTAGAAAGCCTTATGCAGTAATCCTACTTGACGAGGTAGAAAAAGCACACCCAGATGTGTTTAATATGTTACTTCAGGTACTGGATGATGGATATTTGACCGATAGCCTCGGTCGTAAAATCGATTTTAGAAATACAATTATCATTATGACTTCCAATATTGGAGCCAGAAAACTGAAAGATTTCGGCCAGGGAGTTGGATTTGGAACTGCTTCACAGCGTTCTCAAGCCGATGAAAATGCCAGAAGCGTTATAGAAAATGCACTTAAAAAAGCATTCGCACCTGAGTTTTTAAATAGAATTGATGATGTAGTAATCTTCAACAGTCTTGAACGTGAAGACATTCACAAAATTATTGATATTGAATTAGTGAAATTATTCAGTAGGATTGGAAGCCTTGGATATACATTAACTCTAAGTGATAAAGCCAAAGATTTTATTGCTGAAAAAGGATTCGATAAGCAATATGGCGCAAGACCTTTAAACAGGGCCATTCAAAAATATATTGAAGACGCTCTGGCTGAAGAGATCATTACTTCCAATTTAGCAGAAGGTGATAAGATATTCATGGATCTCGATGAAGAAAAAAATGAATTGACAATCAAAATCGATAAAGCAATTGAAGAAACAGAATCTTAAATTTTAATAGATTTTTAATTCTAAAAAAGGCTGTTTGAAATTGAATTTTCAGATAGCCTTTTTTCTTTAAAGTCGTTTAAAAATTTTAAATTGCAGCGAATTAATCCCTACATTAATGATCACAGAAATAATGGAATTGGAATTTGGGCAGGTGCGCATTTTTCAAAATATCCTAATCGCCGAAGTAAACGAAGGCGTACTTTTCAATGCTAGTAAAAATTTAGAATTATTAAATATTGGTAAAGAGGTTTTTGATAACGGACCTTATGGTTATATCTCTTTACGAAAGAATTCTTACGCTGTAGATCCCCTGGTATACAGGGAAGCTGCCCTCGCTGAGAACTTAAAAGCTATTGCAGTGGTCAGTGAAAACGAACTAATCAAATTAAATGCTCATAACGTAGAACGCCAATTTTATAAAGATTCAGGTGCTTTTGAGGTATTCGATAATCTGGATGAGGCGATAAACTGGATCCAGTTCAGAATTTAATCGAAGAAATTTTCAGTAAAATTAAAATTCTCAAGAAAAGATTTAGCCGACTTTATATGCGGTGCCATCGTCACATCGTTATGTAATATTGGAACCACTCCTCTAAATTCATTTAAAACATCACTTAGCATTGCTGAAGTTTTTGCCGGTTCCCTAAAATGCATAGCCTGCGAGGCGTTAAAAAGTTCAATTGCTAAAACACTATTCAAATTCTCTACTACTTTTAAAAGTTTTGTAGCGCCATTTGCGCCCATACTAACGTGATCTTCCTGCCCATTTGAAGAAACTATGGAATCTACTGATGCCGGAACAGCAAGTTGTTTATTCTGGCTTACGATACTCGCAGCGGTGTACTGCGGAATCATGAATCCACTATTTAAACCGGGATTCTCCACCAAAAATGCCGGTAATCCACGAAGGCCTGAAACCAATTGATAAGTTCTTCTTTCTGAAATATTAGCAAGCTCGGCCATAGCAATTGCCAGATAATCCAGTGCCAGTGCCAAAGGCTGGCCGTGAAAATTTCCGCCGGAAATGATCTTATCTTCTTCAATAAAAATATTGGGATTGTCGGTAACCGAATTAATTTCGGTTTTAATGGTTTTTCTTACGAAACTCAAAGTGTCTTTACTAGCACCATGAACCTGTGGAATACATCTAAAACTATAAGGATCCTGAACATTATCCTTTTCACTTTTAGCAATTTGGCTATCCTCTAAAAACTTACGAATACGCTCAGCTGTTTTAACCTGTCCCCTGTGCGGTCTCGCTAAATGAACCAATTCGTCGAAAGGAGATAAATTACAATCAAAAGCATCTATAGAGACTGAACCAATAAGATCGGCCAGGTAAGATAATTTATAAGATTTGATCAAGGCATAAACACCATGGGCGCTCATAAATTGGGTGCCATTAAGCAAGGCCAAACCTTCCTTAGACTGCAATTCTAAAGCTTTCCAATCCTGAATTTCTAACAACTCAGTTCCACTTATTATTTTATCCTTAAAGTAAACTTCCCCCTGGCCAATTAAAGGCAAAGCTAAATGGGCCAGAGGAGCAAGATCTCCGGAAGCTCCTAATGAACCTTGTTCATAAACTACCGGTAAAATATCGAGGTTGTAAAGATCAATTAGCCTTAAAACGGTTTCTATTGCTATACCTGAATTCCCATAACTTAAAGATTGGATTTTAAGCAAGAGCATCAACCTCACAATTTCTTTATTCACTTTATCGCCCGTTCCACAAGCGTGAGATTTCACTAGATTCTCCTGTAATTCGGTTAATTTTCCTGGACTTATCTTTACGTTACATAAAGCTCCAAACCCCGTATTTATACCATATACCGGTATATCGCTATCCGTAATTTTTTTGTTTAAGTATTTTCGGGATTTTTGGATATTAGATTCAGCTTCCTCACTAAGGGCTAACTTTTTTCTATTCACCAAAATATCTTCAATGGTTTCCAGGTCTAAAATGGCTGAACTGATATAATGATGAGATTGCATAAAATTTGTTTTAATTAATGAAGGTTTTTCCTGAATCTATTGCAACCACTATAATTTAGGACTTAATCCTGATTTATTATGATTGCTATCGTGAACATAAATGAGAGTAATTTGTATGAAAATCCTCTTATTTATGATTCTTTTAAATTCAGCGCCAAACTTCTTATTTCTATTGATGCAATCCAAATTTAAAGTAGATTTTTTAAGAATTTTTCAAAATCACCTCTTAAACACTTCTAAATGTATTTCATTCTTATTAGTCATTCATCAATGCCAGGAAAGCCTCTCCCAATTTATCGCTTATATCGCCCGAAAGTATAGCTTCGTACCCAATCTTTTCTGCCAAAATATCACCTGAAAGGCCGTGTAGAAATACCCCCAGAATAGCTGCAACTAAAGGTTCGTATTTTTGCGACATTAAACCTGCAACAATCCCAGAAAGTACGTCTCCACTCCCTGCCGTGGCCATTCCCGGGTTGCCCGATTTATTGATATAGGTATGTTTTCCACTAAAAATAAATGTGTGCGCTCCTTTTAAAACCAAGATTAGATTATATTTTTTAGTAAAATCTTCTACTTTTTTCATCTTTTCAAAATCGTCCTCCCATTTACCTATCAAACGTTCCAGTTCTTTAGGGTGTGGTGTTAAGACCGACTTTTCAGGAATTAAATCAAGCAAATCATTATTTTCTGAAAGCATATTCAAACCGTCAGCATCAATCAGCATAGGGTTTTTAGTTCTTTCTAATAACTCTCTAAAAGCTTCGACTGTTTTAGAAGATTTCCCAGCCCCCATTCCAAAGCATATTACATCCGGTTCGAGTTCTGTTTTTATATTTGTAAGTTCATTCTTGTCTTCATCGGTGATCACCATCGCTTCCGGCAGGGCGGTTTGTAAAATATCATAACCGCATTTCGGAACAAAAATACTGCATAAGCCAGCACCGGACTTCAAAGTTGACCTGGCAGAAAGTACGATACTTCCTATTTTCCCATAACTACCACCAACTACTAGACTGTGGCCGTAGTCGCCTTTGTGCGAATTTTTATTTCGAGGTTTATAAAGTTGTCTGGCTTCACGTTTTCCTATTAATTGCGCAAGAGGTTTTATATCTTTCAAAAAATCTCTATCCAATCCTATATCCAAAATCTGTACATCTCCAACAAAACCCATGGTTTCAGGCAGATAAAAAACAATTTTTGGGGTTTGAAAAGTCAAAGTATAATTAGCTTTAACTATTGCAGCGTTATCTGAAGGAGCTTTGTCTGGAAACAAACCTGAAGGCATATCTACCGCCAAAGAGAAGGCTCCAGATTCATTAATGTGATGAAATAAATCTGCTAACCATCCTTCTGCAGGCCGGTTTAATCCAATTCCAAAAATTGCATCTACCAGAAAATCTCCGGGAGAAATTTCAGGAAAATCATCTTTTCCTTTTATCAGTTCGGGCGAAATATTACTTTCTTTTTTATAGCGGTCTTCGTTTATTAAAAAATCATCAGAGCGCTTGTCGCTGTAATTCACTACATAAACACTTACATTATAGCCATATTTATGTAGTAGGCGCGCTACTACAAGACCGTCACCGCCATTGTTACCTATTCCGCAGAAAATTTTGATATTTATATCTGCTCCTTCCAACCTCTCGTGAATTTCGTTAAAAACCAGACTTGCTGCGCGCTCCATTAGACGCGTGCTCGAGATGCCTTCAGTTTCCATGGTTTTTTCATCAGCTTCTTTTAAATGCTCTGCAGATAATACTTTCATAATGTTTTGGTTGAAATTTACATTCTTAAAATTACAAATTATAGCCCAAAAGCTCCGGTATAAAGCTCTAATCTAAACTTAAATTTCAAATGAATGTGCTAATAAAAGTTTAATAAAACCTTCAAATCGATGGCTTCTTGAAGATATTAGATATGGGGATTGCGCCAATACTGAATTTATGGAACCAGATTTAACTATGTCATAAACCTAATTTTTTAGGGCTTATAATTTCGTAAGAGCTTTAACTACCAATTGTATTAAATGATTCCGCATAAAAAGCCCTTTTTAATATTATATTCAAAGTGAAATGAATAAATTTGCGCAAATTTTAAAGAAAATGAAAGAAGTTGCCCTAGCCGCCAGACACAAAGAACTTAATGCCAAGATGGTACCTTTTGCTGGTTACAATATGCCTGTTTCTTATGAAGGTGTGAATATTGAGCATCAAAACGTTAGAGAAAAATTAGGGGTTTTTGATGTATCTCATATGGGAGAATTTCTCATCACCGGTGAACATGCATTAGAGCTTATTCAAAAAGTAACCACTAACGATGCTTCAAAATTGGTAGACGGGAAAGCACAATATACGGTGATGCCTAATGAAACCGGCGGAATAGTAGACGATCTAATTATTTACAGAATTAATTCTGAAAAATACTTATTGGTAGTAAATGCTTCTAATATAGATAAAGACTGGAACTGGATCGCGCAACATAATACGATGGACGCGACAATGCGGGATATGTCTGACGAATTCTCTCTTTTGGCAATCCAGGGACCTAAAGCTGCAGAAGCAATGCAAGCTTTAACCAATGTAGACCTTTCTAATATGAAATTCTACACCTTTGAAGTTGCTGAATTTGCTGGAATTGATAACGTAATCATTTCGGCCACGGGTTATACCGGAAGTGGAGGATTTGAAATTTATTTTAAAAATGAAGACGCCGAGCAAATCTGGGATCGCGTAATGGAAGCAGGAAAAGATTTTGGAATAAAACCAATAGGACTTGCGGCACGTGATACTTTAAGATTGGAAATGGGCTTTTGTCTGTATGGTAACGATATAGATGAGACTACTTCACCAATTGAAGCTAAATTGGGTTGGATTACCAAATTCACCAAAGACTTTATAAATTCTGAGGAGTTAAAAAAGGAAAAGGAAGAAGGAGCAAAACGAAAACTAGTTGCTTTTGAATTGGAAGAACGTGGAATACCACGCCAGGGTTACAAAATTGAAGACGAAGATGGCAAGGTTATTGGCGAAGTAACATCTGGGACAATGTCACCATCATTGGAAAAAGGAATTGGTTTAGGCTACGTGCCAACTGAAGATGCAAAATTTGGCAAAAAGATTTTTATAAAAGTTAGAAAAAAATCCATTCCGGCCATCCAGGTGAAATTGCCCTTTTATAAAGGCTAATTTTTGGAACGAATTTTAATTTTAGGAGCAAGCGGCTTTATAGGCAATGCCTTATATAAAGAGCTATGCTCCTTTTTTGATACGCACGGTACCTACCACACTTCAAATGCCGCTTTTGAGGAGAATCATCAGTTCCATCAATACGATATTGAACAGGAAAATATTGAGATCCTGCTTCAAAATGTAAAGCCAACTGTTATAATTTCTGCTGTTCGCGGAAATTTTGACGCTCAAATTATGGCACATTTTGAAATCATTAATTATATCCTTACCAATCAATGCAAACTTCTGTTTATCTCATCAGCTAATGTATTTGATGCTTTTACCAATTTTCCTTCTTACGAGTATGACAAAACTTTATCGCAAAGCATTTATGGAAGATTTAAGATAAAGATTGAAAATGCTTTACTTCGACTGCCAAACGATAAATACAACATCTTACGTCTACCAATGGTTTTTGGCCATAATTCTCCGCGGCTAAAACAAATTAAGACCCTTATTGATCTTGGTGAGGCCATAGAGGTTTTTCCGAACGTAGTAATTAATGTGACTGAGATCGAAAAAGTAACTCAGCAGATACACTATATTATTAATAGGAAAAAACAAGGTGTTTTTCACCTTGGCAGTACAGATCTCGTACATCAAAAAGACTTTATCGAGGATGTTTGCAAGGTTTTAGGTCATAAGAATCTTGTCTTTAAGAATATATATGATTCTAACTTCGATAGATTTTTAGCGGTCTTACCAAAAGAGAATATTCTACCTAAAAATCTCCAGGTTTCTGTTCATCAAGTTGCAAAAGCATCTGTTAAGCAGTAGGTGTTAATCTTGTCCTAAAAGTGAATTAGATTAAGAATTCAGGCTTTAGTTACTTAAATTTAAGGTACTAATCACTAAAAATTATCAAGATGACAAAGCTTAACGAAGACGATATTAATAAAAAATTGAAAAATCTGGAGGGGTGGGTTTATAAAGATAATGCAATTCACACTTCTTTTCAGTTTGCTAATTTTAAAGATGCATTTACGGTAATGACGCGTATAGCTTTTGAAGCAGAAGCTCAACAACACCACCCTAATTGGGGTAATGTGTATAACGAATTAGAAATTTCTCTTGCAACACACGATGCTGACGGCGTTACCGAAAAAGATTTTAAACTGGCAAAAGCTATTGAGGAAATAGTAGAGGCTTCAGCTTAGGTTTCGAAAAAAACGATATTAGAATTTAAAGCTTCCAATTTTAAATTGAATTGGAAGCTTTTTTATATTTTAGCCACAATTTTTTATTCAGAATTAATGGGAAGAGCATTTGAATTTAGAAAGGCGCGAAAGATGAAACGTTGGTCAGCAATGGCCAAAGCCTTTACCCGCATTGGAAAAGATATCGTGATGGCCGTGAAAGAAGGTGGTCCAGATCCTGATACCAATGCTAAACTAAGAGCAGTTATTCAAAACGCGAAAAGCGTGAATATGCCCAAAGATAATATTGAACGAGCCATTAAAAGGGCGAGCGATAAAAATCAGGGCGATTATAAAATTGTACTTTTTGAAGGCTATGCACCACACGGAATTGCAGTCTTAGTTGAAACCGCAACCGATAATAATAATCGTACTGTAGCCAACGTTAGATCGCATTTTAATAAATGTGATGGTAACCTCGGGACTTCAGGATCGGTTGAGTTTATGTTTGATCATACCTGTAATTTTAGGTTAAATGCTGAAGGATTGGACGTGGAAGAACTGGAGCTTGAATTTATAGATTTTGGTGCCGAAGAAGTTTTCGAAGATGAAGACGGTATTCATATTTATGCTCCTTTTGAATATTTTGGAGCCATTCAAAAAGAATTAGAAAACAGGGAAATTGAGATACTTTCTTCAGGCTTTGAAAGAATTCCGCAAGTAACCAAACCGCTTTCTGCAGAGGAAGCCGCAGATGTTGAAAAACTATTGGAAAGACTGGAAGAAGATGATGATGTACAAAATGTATATCACACCATGGAAGAAACCGAAGCTTAAATCAGCTGTAGTTCTTATCAGATTCAGGCATAAAAAAGCTGTTTGGAAATAAGTTTCTTTAGACGTCAACCTGAACTTGTTTCAGAGCTTGCTCCGAAATTTGTTCGGAATTCTGAAATAAATTCAGAATGACGGTTCTAAAAACTTTATCTTTAAACAGCTTTTTACTATTAATGCTCTCCCCTATCGTGTTTTGTAGGTTGACCTTTTCGGCGCTTCTTTTCTTCTTGTAAAAGTGAAAGCTCACGTCCGGTTTGACCTTTAACGGAAGTATTTTCCTGTGCTCTTCTCAAAAGATATGGCACAACATCCCTCACAGGTCCAAAAGGTAATAACTTAGCCGAATTATATCCTTTTTTGGCGAGATTAAAACTAATATGATCACTCATTCCGTGCAATTGGCTAAACCAAATACGGTCATCATCTAAAGCCAAACCTTTATCTTCCATACTTTGTAAAGCAAGATAATTGCTCACCTCGTTATGAGTACCTATAAACAGGTGGATATCTTCAAGATTGGCTAGACAATAAGACATTACACTATTAAAATTAACATCGGTCGCTTCCTTGTTCTCGCAAATAGGAGAAGTATAACCATACTTCTTGGCGCGGGCATTTTCCTTCTCCATATAAGCACCACGCACTATCTTTGAACCTATTTTAAATCCTTCTTTCTTAGCTCTTTTATGAAGCTCTTTTACATATTCTAATCTATCCCAACGGTAACACTGGAAGGTATTGAAAATAAGAATTTTATCCTTATTATATTTCTTCATCATTTCTTCCATCAAATCATCGGCTGCGAGTTGCATCCAACTTTCTTCTGCATCGGCATAAAGCCGAACGTTATTTTCGTAAGCGCATTTACAAAGAGAATCTACTCTTTCTTTAACGCGCTCCCATTCTTTCTTTTCGTCATCACTTAAATTTACTCGTTCAGTAATTTTCTCCCAAATGGCAAATCTTCCTATTCCAGTTGGCTTAAATAGCGAAAAAGGTAATTCGTCACTTTCGGCAGCGAATTTAATAAGCTTCATTTTTTTCTCTAGTGCTGCATCAAATTCTTCGTCGGTCTCTTTCCCTTCCACCGAGTAATCAAGAATACTGTGTAATTTTTCTGAATACATTTCTTTGGTGAGGGGCTTACAATCTTCTTCGGTAATACCGCCACAAAACTGTTCAAAAATGGTTTTTTTAATTATCGTTTCAACAGGTAAATGAAGTTTTAGAGAGAATTTAGTTAACCAGGAACCGGCATCTACCAGTGTCTTTTTATTCATCATGCTAAACAAAAATATAGCACGATCGAGCTCTAAATCAGATTTCAGCTTAAAAGCTGTTTTTGTATCGTTAAAGATTTTTCTATTAATCATGGGCGTGTCTTAATTATCACAAATATAATTATTGAAGTTTGATTTTATTATGAATATTTCTGCTTATTTTCGAACTTATATTACAACTACTAAAAACCTCAAGAACTATGTCCCATGGTGAAGTTAAAGGGCCGGTTTACTTTCAGGAAGACGGCTTTCTCAAACTAAATGCTTATTTAAAAAAAGCAAATCCTTCTAAGATTTTTATTTTAGTAGATAACAATACGCACCGTGATTGCCTGGCTGTTTTTTTACAAAAATTAGAAGCTACAGAAAATATTGAGATTCTGGAGATTGAATCTGGAGAAATCAATAAAAACCTGGAAACATGCACAGGAATATGGAATGCTCTTTCTGAATTGGATGCCGATCGTAAAAGCCTCATGATTAATGTTGGCGGCGGCGTAGTAACCGATATGGGGGGCTTTATAGCTTCCACGTTTAAACGTGGTATATCTTACATAAATATACCCACAAGTCTCCTGGCGATGGTAGATGCATCTGTAGGGGGCAAAACAGGCGTGGATCTCGGAAATTTAAAGAATCAAATTGGGGTAATAAATCACGCAGAAATGGTGATTATTGACTCCAATTTCCTGGGCACCTTACCACAAAACGAAATGCGAAGCGGACTTGCCGAAGTTTTAAAACACGCTTTAATTAGCAGCGAATCTTACTGGAATAAAGTAACTAATTTAGATCAGCTTAGCCTGGAGGATCTGGATGAGATTATAAAAGAATCAGTAGAAATTAAAGCTAAGGTAGTTACCGAAGATCCTGAAGAAAACGGATTACGAAAAACTTTAAATTATGGGCATACATTAGGCCACGCCATAGAGTCTTATTTTTTGACCCATCCAGATAAAACCACGCTCCTCCACGGCGAAGCGATCGCTATAGGAATGATTTTAGCCACTTATCTTTCTAAGGAGCTTCAGGAGTTTCCTGAAGATAAATTGAATGAAATCTCTAGTGAAATTTTGGATATTTATGAGCGAGTAGTATTTTCAGAGGAAGATATTCAGCAGATCATAGATTTAATGAAATATGATAAGAAGAATTCACACGGAAATATAAATTTTGTTCTTCTTAAAGATATTGGGAATACTGTTATAGATTGTAAAGTACCTAACAAGCTAATTTGGGATGCTTTTGATTATTACCAAAAAGCTTGATTTATAACATAAAAATATTATTTTTAAAACATACTAACTACACCCTCATAAACTCTTATTTATGAAAAGAATTATAGTTGACTACAAGAAATTAACTCCGGAAATTCTTGGCCTTTTAGTTGAGAAATATCCTGACGGGTACGATGACAACCAAATTATTGCATTTAAAAACGCAAAGAACGAAACAGTTGAGGCGGTTGAAGTAAAAACAGATGATACCATTTACCTGGTTAAGGTAAGTACGCGCCTGGAAAGTACTATGGCCAATTTTGACGAAGACGATTACGATGATACTGATTATAACGAACCAATAGTAGAAATTCCGGAAAAGGACGAGGATGAAGAGAAATAATGGTAAAACTGGAGGCCTTTCTCAGAAAATGGGTTGACCTCATCGTATAAAAAAATTTTATGAAGAGAAGTCTCTTATATAGACTTCTCTTGTTTTATTATGTTTCTCACTTTCTCGTGTAAAACATTAATCTCGAAAGGTTTGTAGATAAAATCTGTGGCTCCAGCTGCAATACATTCCTCCCGCACTTCATGAAGAGCAGACATCATTAGCACAGGAATATCAGATATCCCTTCTGTATTTCGAATTTCACGACATACATCTGTTCCATCTATGCCAGACATCAATTTATCAATTAAAACGAGATCGATATTTTTGGTTTTAAGATTCTCAATTGTTTCTTCCGGTTTTTTAGAAAGCTCAATTTCGTAGCCCTGAAATTCGAGGATATCCTTTATCATCAACCCCAGATTATGATCATCTTCTACAATTAAAATTTTATTCATTTTCGATGGTTTTCAATTAAAGAATTACTCGTTATTCTCAAAACTAGCTGAAGTATTCCCCTTTTTGCGTGGTTTACGACATTCATTCTTATAACCCTACTAAGTAAATCAAAAAAGATTTAACTTCAACGAAATACACCAAATTTTTCTACTTAGGGCCTTACGCTAGTATTTATAGAACTGGATTAATAGGTAAGGTAAATATAAATTCAGAACCTTCATCTTTAACACTATTTACGGTAATCGTTCCCTGGTGCCGACCTATAATCTCCTTTGCCAGATATAACCCAATTCCAAAACCTGAATAAGTTTCCTCATTCTTCTGACTTACCCGGTAAAACCTTTTAAAAATATGTTCTTGATGTTTTTTGTCAATTCCGATGCCGTGGTCCTTAACGCTAACCGACACCTGGTCATCACTTGGTTTAAAGATTTCCACTTCTATGGTTTTGTCATCAGGTGAGTATTTAATAGCATTTGTAATAAAATTAATTAATACTTGCCCAATCCTATCCTTATCACCGTAAATATCGGCTTTTCCGTTATGGCTTATTTTAATTGTTGAATCTGTACTGGAGTAATTAATATCCTGAACACACTCCTCAACCATGGTGTTAATATTGAAAGATGCTTTATGAAGCTCCATTTTGTTATTTTCCATACGGGATAGATCCAAAATTTCTGAAATAAGCCTGGTCAGCCTGGAAACCTGGTTATCTATCCTTTCTAAAGATGGCTTTAAAGGAAGAGCCTCCAAATCAATGTCTACATCCCTTTTTAACATATCTAACAATAATTGGGTATACCCTTTAATAGAAGTTACCGGTGTTTTCAATTCATGGCTTATAATTTTTAAGAAATCTTCTTTGCGTTTTTCTTCTTCCTTAATTTTCTGTATTTCAGTAGTAGCACCAATCCACAACTTCACTTCTCCATTTTCTCCCTTCACGGGAATTGCCCGGACTAAATGCCAGCAGTATTCCCCCGCTGTATTTAATAATCTTACTTCAATTTCAAAATCTTCTCGAGCATCTAATGAGGTCCTCCATTTTCTAAGCATTTTCCAACGCTCGTGTGGATTGATAAATTTGGCTAGACCCTGCGTTTTCAATTGCCCGTGGTTGAGGCCGGTGTATCTCAGCCAACTTTGATTATAATAGGTTATTTTACCTTTGGTATTCGCTTTACTTATTTTATCTGGAATTAATTCGGCTAATTGCCTGAAATCCTCTTCGCTTTTCTTTAAAGTGGCCTCTGCTTGTTTTTGGGTTTCGATATTGGTAAAAGAGCCAAACCATTTCAGAATTTCACCTTCTGCATTGTAATAAGGCACTGCTTTAGCTAAAAACCATTTATAACCATTATCTACGGCCTTAAGTCTTGTTTCTTTTGTGAAAGATTTGCCCGAATCAATACATTCGACAAACTCATCCTTGAACTCTTGCAGATCATCATAATGGATAGAATCTTCCCAAATATCATCTTTTACAGATTCAGCCGAATTTATACCGGTAAAATTCTCCCATTGCCTATTGAAAAATTCAATCTTACCTTCACCATTGGAGATCCAAATAAGTTGTGAAATAGATTCCACCAGCAATTGAAACTTAATTTCGCTTTTTTGAAGATTTTTTTCTGTCATTCTCTTATCGGTTATATCTTCAAAAACCAGTAAAATCAGTTTTTCGCCTCCTTCTTCTCTATAAATTTCCTTTGCGTTCAGCAATACAGTTCGTGTACCCAAGCCCGGAAAATCGTGGGTTATCTCAAAATCTGAGAAACTCGAATGTTCCGGAAGAATTTTTTCCAGTAAATTTCTCAAGCCTGCAATATTCCAACTTTTATTTTCCAGATCAAAAATTACATTTTCCTCAATTTCTGATTCCTTAAGTTGAAATTTTTTATAAAAAACTGCGTTTGCAGATTTAACTTTAAGGTTGTGGTCCAAAACCACTAAAGGTTCTCGCAGGGTGGCTATAATATCCTGGGAATAATTTTTTGACTCTGTCAAGCGCCGGTTGTTACTTACCAGTTCGTGATTTAATGTTTGCAGTTCTTCATTAGAGCTTTGCAGTTCTTCCTTGCTGGTTTCCAGCTCTTCATTTAAGCTTTGCAATTCTTCCCTGCTGCTCTGTAATTCCTCATTGGCACTTTGCAGCTCTTCATTAGTGGCTTCCTGGTCTTCAGTAATGCTTCGCATATCTTCCCGGGTATGCGAAAGTTCCTGCTCAAGCTGGTGAATTCGTGAATCCCTCTCATCCTTGGTAAGTCTTACCGGTTTTGCATTACCGGCTTCATAACGCTCATGGAAAAGAATCAAGTAATAAGGTTCTACCAATTTTGGTAAAGAAAGAGCTTCAATAGTAACCTTATGCTGCTCCCCGTTTACTTGAATAGGAACCCCTTCTTTAATCACCGATGCTTTTTTATTAAATTCATCTGCCGGTTCTTTTTTTACTTTATGTACAATATTCCTCAATTCAAAAGCCAGTCCCATTTTTGCCATTTTAAGTAAATTATGGGTAGGCTTACCGGTAGATTGCTCCAGGTATTTATTAGTATTCCCCCTAAAATAAACAATATCCATAGCTTCATTTACAACAACTCCGCTTGGACTATACTGGTTTAGAATAATTTCATCTGCAGATTTTTGAAAATCGGTACGTTTATTCTCAGCAGGAGCATAAGCTTCCAATTCCTGGAAATCGCTTCTCTTTTCTTTACGGGTAGTAGGCTTATATTTGCTGGAATGATCTTTTCTGGTAAACAACTTATCTTCTCGTTCTGCAACTTTATAAAGCTCTGGAACACTACTTATAGTCTCAGATTTCCCCAACAATAATAATCCTCCCCGATTTAAGGCATAATGAAAATTAGTGAGGGCTTTTTTCTGAAGATACGGCTGCATATAAATAAGTACATTACGGCAGCTTATAAAATCCATCTTTCCAAATGGTGGATCCTTCAAGAAATTATGGATGGAAAATACGCACATCTCCCGAATATCTTTATGGAGGTGGTAGCTACCATCTGTTTTCGTGAAAAATTCCTGAAGTCTTCTATCTGAAACACCCTCCAGTTCTCTTTTCTTATAAATCCCTTTCCGGGCTTTAGAAATAGCGGGTTCACTGATATCGGTACCAAATATTTGTACTTTTAAATTCTCTTTATGAGAATTCTTTATGCCCGATCTTTGTAAAAATTCAGAAAGACATATCGCTATACTGTAAACTTCCTCCCCAGTACTACAGCCGGCAATCCAAATTCTTATCGAATTATTATCCTTATGCTTTAAGACTTTTGAAAAAACTGTTTCGTGTAGATTTTCAAATATGCGGGCATCTCGAAAAAAATTGGTCACGGGAATCAGTAAATCCTGGTAAAGCAAATCCTGTTCTTTTAGATTGTTGCGTATGTATTCAAGATAACTTTCAAGGGAGTTGATATTACATAAGGCTATTCTTCTAAAAATTCTCCTGCGAATTGTAGTTTGCTTATAATAGGTAAAGTCGGTTTCTTTTCTTATTCGCAGTAAAGCTAAAATCTTTTGAAATACCTCCTCTTCCTTTTTATTATCTTGAGATTTGTTGTTAGATTGTACTATATTTTTAGATAACTGCTGATCCTCATCATCTACATTTGAAGTATTCATAGTCTTCATTACTTCCAAAATTTTGAGAGGAATCTTTTCTGGAGGTAGTACGAAATCCACTACCTGGGCTTCCCTTGCATTCCTTGGCATATCGAGATAGGCAGCCGATAATTCGTCTTGCGCAAAGCTTACTCCTCCGTGATCTTTAATTGTTTTTAAGCCCCTTGTGCCGTCTGAACCTGTTCCAGAAAGCACCACTCCAGAGGCATAAGGACCATAGGCTCTTGCCAGTGAAGATAAAAATGAATCTATTGGTAAATAATTAGAAGAATCATCGGGACGCAGATTCAGTTCCAGGATATCATCTTTAACAGTCAAGGTTTTATTACTGGGAATAATATAAAGAATGTTGGGCTCTATCTGCATTTTATCCTCGATTTCCTTTACTGAAAGCGCGGTATTTCTTTGCAAAATTTGAGGTAACTGGCTTGAATGCTTTGGATCCAGATGTTGCACGAAGATAAAGGCCATACCTGAATCTTCAGGAATACTACTTATAAATTTAGTGAAGGCATCTAAACCTCCTGCAGATGCACCAATTCCCACAACGAAAAAGTGCTTAGAAATTTTATTTTCTTTTTTTTGATCTTGATTATTTTGCTCTTGCATTTACGTAAATCGTCTATGAATAAAATTTCTAATCTTTAATTTTATAAACTTACTGAAATATTTACTGAAATGATCATCCTACAGCCGTAATTCATTATCTAAATTTTAGGAATTGTTGATTGATATTTTACAAACTATAATAATTTATTCTAATTCTAGGTGAAATCTGAATTTCAATCTTCTTGATCTTAGGAACTCTGAAAACAACCTTTAAAAAATAAGTTCGGATGATTTTTATAATTGCCTAAATCAACATTTCAGGCTAATATATTTTACCTCTTGTTTTGAAAACAATCCTAAAAAAAAGCTTAATTTAGTTAAGCACAAGCTTAAATATAGATGATTAAAATGCCTTTCTTTATAATCCCTTTTCTGAAAAAATTCATATTTAAGCAAATCTAACGATGGCTTGAAAAAAAAGACTTAGAACGAACATACTAACATCCCTGAATCATTAAGATGCTCAATTCAAGGAATCAGAATTAGCTTTGCAAAAACACATATAGATATGCTAGACCGAATTATAAAATTTAGTATTTCTCATAAATTA
>DATFJA010000015.1:0-3095 GCA_035269545.1 Salegentibacter sp. | reverse complement strand
GGGAAATGTTTTAGAATATTTTCAAGTGCTGGCAGCACACGTTTCAACTCTTCGGTTTCTTCAACATTAGCAGCGCCGGGTTGCGAGCTGTATCCACCAACATCAATAAAATCGGCGCCATCTTTCAGCATTTTTTCTGCCTGCGTAAGAATATCTTTTTCCGAAGTTTTTCGGCTTTCAGTATAAAAAGAATTGGGAGTTGTATTAATAATGCCCATTACTTTAGGGCTGTTAAGGTCAATAAGCTTGCCTTTGCAATTTATGGTCATTTTCACGGAATTTTTATAGAATATTTTAGAGTCAAAAACAACGATTTTTAAAGCTCAATTCAGAAATTATAAAATGCGGTTTTAGTATCTGAAATATTTGCACGAAATTTACGCAAATTAGATCTCTTTTATGCAGAATACCTCAAAACAGTATGACGCGGTGGTGGCTACCTGCCGCAGCCTGTTTATTAACAAGATGAAAGATTACGGAAGCGCCTGGAGAATTCTTAGGCTTCCGTCACTTACCGACCAGATTTTTATAAAAGCCCAGCGCATAAGAAAACTCCAGGAAAATGGAGTGAGAAAGGTAGATGAGGACGAGAAATCTGAATTTATAGGAATCATCAATTACTCGATTATGGCTTTAATTCAGTTAGAAAAGGGCGTTGTTGCCCAGCCGGATCTTGGAGTGGAAGAAGCTGCAGATCTTTATGATGAAAACATCGCTGAAACCAAAGCCTTGATGATGAATAAAAATCATGATTATGGTGAGGCCTGGCGAGATATGCGGGTAAGTTCTCTTACCGATCTTATTATCCAGAAATTATTGCGCGTAAAGCAAATTGAAGACAATAAAGGGCAAACTTTGGTGAGCGAAGGGATTGATGCGAATTACCAGGATATGATAAATTATTCCATTTTCGCAATGATTTTAATGAGTGAAGATGAAGCATAATTTTTCAGAATACAATGCATTTTATAAATAAAGGAACATGAAATTATTAGTAGGATTTTCCAGGATACTGGTTGGAGTATTATTTATTTTTTCGGGATTTATAAAACTCAACGATCCGCTTGGATTTTCTTACAAGCTTCAGGAATATTTTAGTCCGGAAGTTTTGGGGCTGGATGTTCTGGTTCCTTTTTCATTGGTGATTGCTATTGTTTTAGTGGTCTTTGAACTAGTGGTGGGAATTATGCTTTTAATTGGATACCTACCTAAATTCACGGTTTGGAGCTTGCTTCTAATGATCGTTTTCTTCACATTTCTTACCTTTTATTCGGCATATTTCAATAAGGTGACCGATTGTGGCTGTTTTGGAGATGCGATTCCGTTAACGCCCTGGCAATCTTTTATAAAAGACCTGATTCTGCTATTTTTTATTTTAATATTATTCTTCAACCGAAAATATATCACTCCTGTTTTTAATCCTATTTCACATCGCTGGATCATCTTTTTATCCTTTATGCTTTCTTTCTGGTTTTGCTACCACGTATTGATGCATTTACCCGTTTTTGATTTTAGAGCTTATAAGATTGGAAATAATATCGAAGAATTAATGCAAGTTCCCGAAGACGCCCAAAAAGCGGTATATGAATATGAGTGGACTTTCAAGCAAAACGGGGAAGAAATAAAAGTCGTTACGAATGGAACTTATCCTAATCAGGAAGGTGAATTTATTGGGGTAGAAACTACCATGATCGAAGAAGGTTATGTGCCGCCTATCCAGGACTTTCAAATAGAAGTAGACGGTGAGAATATTACCGATGAAATACTTAATGCTGAAAAACTGTTTATGGTTGTAGCTTACGATCTGACACATACCGAACAGGAGGGCTTTAAGGCAATACATGATCTTGCCGAAGAAGCAGAAGAGAAAGCTTATAAAGTGGTTGGTTTAACAGCTTCAAACGAGGAAGACCAGCAGAAAATACGCGATAAATTTAACCTAGACTTCGAGTTCTACCAGGTAGATAAAAAGACCTTGCAAACTATGGTGAGAGCTAATCCTGGAATTATGGTATTGGAAAACGCCATTATTAGCCAGAAAAAGCATTGGTTTGATGCAGCCGATATAAAATTGTAAATCATTCTTAAGATTTTTTAAAATATTGGTAAAAAGCCAATCTTCAGTGGGCTTGGGCGCAGCTATGTTTATACTTATCGATATATTTGTAGGAGTGCGGATTTTTCCGCGGAAATAATTAAAATCAACTAAGAAATTATGAGAAAAAAGATAGTAGCCGGAAACTGGAAAATGAACAACGATCTTGCTGAAACACAAGAGTTGCTTTCACACTTAAAAATGCAATTGGTAAAAGAGCCTGAAGCCGAAGTTATGGTGGCACCGGCTTTTACTAATCTATACTCAGCTTTTCAAGGTTTAAAAGATACTCCTGTTCAGGTGGTGGCGCAAAACATGCACCAGGCCGAGAATGGAGCTTATACCGGAGAAATTTCAGCAAAAATGCTTAAAAGTATAGGGGTAGATACGGTAATTTTAGGCCATAGCGAGCGTCGTGCTCATTTTGGAGAAACAAACGATATTCTTGCCGAAAAAGTAAATGCTGCCCTTAAAAGTGAAATGAGAATTATTTTCTGCTTTGGGGAAGAACTTGCCGATAGAAAAAGCGATAAGCACTTTGATCTTGTAGCAAAACAGCTTGAAGAGAGCTTATATCAAATCTCTGAAGCTGACTGGAAGAATGTGGTGTTAGCATACGAGCCGGTTTGGGCAATTGGAACCGGGGAAACCGCTTCGCCTGAGCAAGCGCAGGAAATGCATGCTTTTATTAGAAAGAATATTTCAGAAAAATTTAATGATGAAATCGCACAGGATGTATCTATTCTTTATGGGGGCAGTGTAAAACCAGCCAACGCCAAAGAGATCTTTGCAAAAGAAGATGTGGACGGCGGACTTATTGGTGGGGCCAGCCTTAAAGCGGTAGATTTTGTGGAAATTATAAATGCCTTTTAATTATGTCTTCAAACTATCTCGAATTTAATTTTAAAATAGAGCCGCTGCAGCCTGCCTCGGAAATCCTTGTAGCAGAGCTGGGCTATTTAGGTTTCGAGAGTTTTGTGGAAGAAGAAGATGGCATTAC
>DATFJA010000014.1:0-9718 GCA_035269545.1 Salegentibacter sp. | reverse complement strand
AGGAAATTCAGCATTTGCCATATAATATTGAAGCAGAAAATGTAACACCCGTTTATACTGAAATTAAAGGTTGGGCAGCCGATCTTACCGGAATGACGAAAGTAGATGAACTCCCTAAAGAGTTTAATGACTATGTAGAGTTTTTAGAAAAAGAACTGGAAATCCCAATTAAAGTGGTTTCTGTAGGTCCTGATAGAACTCAAACCATAGAGCGATAGAAAAACTTATAGCTAATAATTCAAAAAGCCGTTTCAATTAGAAACGGCTTTTTTTATTCTATATAACAAATAACTTAGAATTAAGCTTACCCATCATTCGAAACGATAAATAAACTGGCAATTTGTTGAGCTACATCCCCGCTTATTGGCTCATCATAAGATTGTGAAACCGATTCTGCGCTGAATCCTGTAGCGTTGACCAGGTTAACTCCCGCCTGGGTCACATTTTCTTCGCCGTCATAAACCGCCTGGGTCGCTTCTGGCATTCCAGGACCACGATTATCTAAGGTTATCCAACCTAATGCATTTTCGTTGGTGCTTTCATTAATAACATCAGCTCTTAACCTTCTTATCTCTGATGCGTGCCTCGCTTCTACAGAGTGGATTTGCAATGCTGGAGTAAGGAAGTCGGTTCCCATAAGATTAGCTGCCTGCCCCTTATAAGCTCTCACACCGGTATCTTCAAATGCCTGGGCTAATGCTAATAATTGAGCATAAGCCAGATCGTTATTTGGGTTAAAAGGATCAAATGCTCCTCCCGCAGTAAAGTCGAATTCTGGCGATTCTACGGAGTTATCTCCCAAACCGGTTTGTAAGAAAGTAACATGGGCAGATTCATGTTTGGAAATCTGGTTATACACTGCTTCTGCTTTTCCTCCACTAGGCAATACACCAGAATCTAAAGCTTTAATATAAAATTCGGCTTCAAGATATTCCAGGGTAAGGGCAAGTTGTAATGCAGAAGTGGCATCATTCCCACTCTGGGCAAATGCTTTACCTGAAGTAGAAGCCAGGCCAAAGGGAACGGCTACCATAGCAGCTTTTTTACCTAAATTACCTAAGCTACCAAGCATTTCCCGTCTGGAAGAAGCTTTTTTGGTTAGGCTTTCTGAAGTAAATTCATCTAAAAATTTTATAATATCCATAATGTTGTTTTTAATTTGATTAGTTAATTATTGAGGCAAGTTATTGGCCGTAAATTCTGTCACGACGAAACCTGTGTCACCAACTTCACTAAGAATTGTTTGCGGATCTTTAGCAAGATCAAGCCCATTGCTATCAATAATATCATCTCCTGCAAAAGCAGTATCACTTTCTAAGTAAATGGAACGAATAGCTGCTGCGTGCCTTGCTTCTACTGACACAATTTTCCCGGCTAGCACCAGAAAATCTGGAGTTTGCAATAAGCTACCAGCACCATTATAAGCGGCTACACCTGTATCTTCCAGCACTCTGGCTGTTGCTAATACAGAATCTCTGTCGGCAAAATTTACACTGCTAAAATCGAATTCCAATTCTGGTAAAACCTGGCTAGCCTCAGCGTTTGCGTTGATTGCCGCTTTGAAAAATTCCCGGTGAATTACCTCATGGTCATATAAATCTTCTAATATTAATTTTTCTTCAGCATTAGCTCCGGCCCAGTAAGAACCATCTAATACATTGGTATAAAAAGCAGCTTCAAGCTGTTCTAACGCGTATGCATAATTTAAAATTCCAACATCACCGCTTCCAAGATCAAAAACTTCCCCGGGAGGATTGGGATCAGGCATATCGTCATCATCACTACATCCATAGAGTAATAAGCCAGAACCTGCCATAGCAAGTCCACCCATTTTAAGAAATTTTCTTCGGGAATTACTGTTTTTTGAAGGCTTTGCTGTAACTGCATTTACCTTAATACGTGGTTTTTCCATAATTTAAGTTTTAGTTATTTAATAAACTTACGGGTCATGGCATGGAATGGTTTTATATATGTCGTTAAAGTTTTCCAAAGAATAATTTTTAAACCTTAAATTCTACTAAATTTTAGAATATTCTCATTCTTTCTGCAAAAAATATATAAATTATTTAAAATAATTTTGGTTGTAAAATGTTTTAATAAACAAACTAGACACCTTCATTTAAAACCCTATTCCCCTAAAATTATTTACTTTTGAAAAAAACTCAGCTTGAAAAAAATCATCCTATTCATAGTAATCACAATTCTATCTTTTCCCAGTCTAATTCTGGCTCAGGAAGCAAAAGAGATTGACTATAGCGCCGATAGAAATATTCAGGATCAAAAGTACCCGGGAGCCTTTGTTTTAAGCAAGGTTGAAAACCAGGTGTATTTTAAACACGAAGGAATAGAAGTTTGGTGCGATCTCGCGATTCACTATAAGGATGAAAACTTCTTTAGGGCTTTTGGGAATGTGCGAATGCAGCAAGGTGATACCGTAAAACTAAACAGCAATTATGCTGAATATAACGGGAATTCCCAGTTTGCTTTTGCCAGCGGCGACGTGGTAATGAAACGACCCCAAACCACTTTGCAATCAGATAGCCTTTTCTTTGATCGTTTAAAACAACAGGCTTATTACCGAAGCGGTGGGAAGGTAATAGATACCGGCGGTGTTATTACCAGCAATATTGGACGTTACTATATGGAACAGGACAAATACTCCTTTGTTTCAGATGTAGTGCTCACCAATCCTGAATACATAATTAATTCTGAACAACTGGATTTTTATGGAGAAACCGGTCATGCATATCTTTACGGCCCCTCAACAATCGAAAGTGAAACCAGCACCGTTTACTGTGAACGTGGGTTTTATGATACCCGTGGTGATATAGGCTACTTCGTAAAAAATTCAAGGATAGATTATGATAATAGAACGGTAAAAGGTGACAGTCTATATTTTAACCGGAATACCAATTTTGCTTCTGCCACCAATAATATTAGGATTATTGACACTATCAACGAAAGTGTCGTCACCGGTCACTATGCAGAGGTATTCCGGGATAAAGATTCGGTTTTTATAACTAAGCGAGCGGTCGCTGCAAGTGTTCAGGATAAGGATTCACTCTTTGTACACGGTGATACTATAATGATTACCGGTAAACCAGATAAACGTATAATTCGTGGATTTTACGATGTACGATTGTTTAAAAACGATATGAGCGGAAAAAGCGATTCGGTTCACATCAATCAGGAAACCGGACTAACTAAAATGATTAATATTACTCGTGGACCGGTTTCTTCCATAGATAAAAAACGAAGTCCTGTATTATGGAGCGGGCTTAGTCAAATGACAGGCGATACTATTCATCTGCAAAGCAATACCAAAACAGAGCAACTGGATTCTATGCGGGTTTTTAATAATGCTTTTTTAATTCAGAAAGACACTATTGAAGGCTACAACCAGGTAAAAGGAATGGACTTGGTAGGTTTATTTGAAGATAATGAATTATACCAGGTTGATATTAATAAGAATACAGAAACACTTTATTACAGCCGGAATAACGAACAGAAATTGATAGGAATAAATAAAACCTTATCCAGCTCTATAAAAATCCTGTTTGAAGAAAGGCAAATACAGGATATCTATTATTATCAAAATGTAGATGGAAATTTAACTCCCGAGCAGGACTTTCCTATTAATGTTCGCAAATTGATTGGTTTCAATTGGCGTGGCGACGAAAGATTACTCACTAAAGAAGACCTATTTAAAGGCAAACCCGCTCCTGAATTGGTGAAAATTGAAGGAATATCTTTACCCGAAGATTCGGAAGAGTTTTTTGATGATCGCGAAGAAGGCGATGAAATGCTTTTAAATGATAAGTCAAGACTAAAACCCGAAGACCTGCAAAATAAGGTAAGAGACAACATTCCGCAATTAAAAGAACCAAAAGCACTGATTAAACCTGAAGGCGAGGAAGAAAAAACCGAGGCAGAAGCACTAAAGAATAGGTTGAGAGATAGCATCCCTGAATTGAAAGAACAGAGATCGTTGATAAAATCTGGAGATACACAGAAAGAAAATCAGAAGGGAATTGAAGAGGATCAAAGCGATGAATAAAGATTTTCTAAGATACCAGGCACAAACCACTCCGCATCCCTTAGGCCTGCAAGTAGCTTCAGCAAAAGGTTCTTATATTTTCACTACCGACGGAAAAAAGCACCTGGATTTTGTAGCAGGTGTCTCGGCCTGCAGTTTAGGACACTGCCATCCTAAAGTTGTAAACGCGATTAAAGAACAGGCTGAAAAGTATCTTCACGTCATGGTGTATGGAGAATATGCCCAGCAACCGGCTGTAGAACTAACTAAATTGCTGGCTAAGCATTTCCCTAAGCCATTGGAAAAAACTTACCTCACAAATTCTGGTACAGAGGCTATAGAGGGCGCATTAAAACTTGCCCGACGCTATACCGGAAGAGCTGAAATAATAGCTGCGCACCAGGCCTACCATGGCAATACTATGGGTTCGCTAAGCTTAATGGACTACGAAGAGCGTCAAAAGCCTTTTAGACCACTTTTAGGCGGTATTTCCTTTATTCAGTTTAACGAGGAAAAAGAATTAGAAAAGATTACCGAAAAAACCGCGGCTGTGATCCTGGAAAGCATACAGGGCGGAGCTGGCTTTATTCTTCCGAAGAATAATTATTTAAAAAAGATAAAACAACGCTGTGAGGAAGTTGGTGCATTATTGATCCTAGATGAAATTCAACCGGGTTTTGGAAGAACAGGAAAACTCTTTGGTTTTCAGAATTTTGATATGGTTCCTGATATCGTTGCATTAGGAAAAGGTATGGGCGGCGGAATGCCTATTGGCGCTTTTTCAGCTTCCTCAAAAATGATGGATAGCCTTTCAGACAACCCAAAAATGGGACATATCACTACTTTTGGGGGAAATCCTGTAATTGCTGCTTCGGCTTTAGCTACATTAAAAGAAATTACCGATTCAGACTTAATGACAGAAAGTCTTCGAAAAGAGAAACTCTTTAGAAAGTTACTGGTGCATCCGCTTATTTCAGAAATTAGAGGAATGGGCTTAATGCTGGCTATTATTACTATATCGGAAGAAATAGCGAATCAATTAGTTTTAAAATGTAAAGAGAAAAACCTTATTCTTTTTTGGTTATTATTCGAAAAAAAAGCCGTGAGAATTACACCTCCACTCACCATTTCAGAAGAAGAAATTGAAGAAGGCTGTGGCATCATTATTGCCGTACTGGATAATATAATGGATCAACCCCAAACTGTTGATTAGTTTGTTAACAACAATATTGATTTTTAAACTTTTAAAGCATTTTCATTTTTAATTTTAAGAAATACCTTGAGGCATTGCCGCAAGACACAAAAGTTCATAAGATCAATCAATTTCAACTTAAGCGTTGAAATATTTTAATCTCACTTGGTGAGTAAGTAGAAATCCCGTAATACCTACGTATGCAATTAAGCCATAACGACGAAAACAATTTCTCACTTTCCCGATTTGAATCGATGCTTAAAACAAACGATGTTTTATTCTTTGACTCGGCAGAATTTGAGGACATTATCAATTATTATTTAGAGAACGGGAAATTTGCATTGGCAAAAAAGGCCGTTAAACTAGGCCTTGCCCAACATCCAACTTCTACCAATTTAAAACTCTTTAAAATTGAGATCCTAGTTTTTGAAGACAAACTGGATTTGGCCGAATCAATGCTTACCGAATTACAACAATTAGAATCTTCTAACGAAGAAGTCTATATACAAAAAGCACAAATTCTTTCTAAAAAAGATCGTCACGCTCAGGCCATACAGGTTTTAGAAATGGCGCTCGATATAACACTTGATCCTGCTGAAGTTTATTCCCTAATAGGAATGGAATATCTTTTTCTTGAAGATTTTGAGAATGCGAAGTTTAGCTTTATGAAATGTCTGGAGTCGGATGAGGATGATTATTCGGCGCTATATAATATCATGTATTGTTTTGATTTTCTTGATCAAAAAACAGAAGCCATTGAATACCTGAACATGTATCTGGATAAAAATCCTTATTGCGAGGTAGCCTGGCACCAGGTAGGAAAACAGTATTTTGATTTAAAAGATTATGAAAAGGCTTTATCGGCTTTCGATTTTGCCATAATTAGTGACGATTATTTTATCGGTGCTTATCTTGAAAAAGGAAAAGTGCTCGAGAAATTGGGTCGCTACCATGAAGCCATTGAAAATTACCGTTTAACTTTAGAGTTAGACGATCCTACTTCTTTTGCGTATTTACGAATTGGTAAATGTTTTGAAAAGCTTGGCTTAAATGAGCTTGCGCTTAAACATTTTAAAGATTGTGTACACGAAGATCCGCTTCTGGATAAAGGCTGGATTGCGATCACCGATTTCTACATAAAAAAGAAAAATTACCAGAAGGCGCTTTATTATATCAACAAAGCGATAAATATTGATGAAGAAAACGTTCTTTATTGGAAGCGATATGCTAAAATAAACAACCGCCTGAAATTTTATGAAGAAGCTGAACGTGGTTATAAGAAGAGCCTGGATCTGGGCAATTACGAATTAGAAACCTGGATTAGACGCTGTGATATTTTAATAGATCTTGGTGAGTTTGATACTGCTATTCAAAATCTAAATCAGGCGCTGGAGTTTTACCCGGATACTGCCGAGATTGAATTTCGTTTGGCCGGACTTTATTTTAGTCACAATGAAGGTGAAAAAGCTTACTTTCACCTAAATAAAGGTCTAAGGTTAGACGCCGAGTATTATATAGTTATCGAAGAATTATTCCCTCAAATTTTTAACCGAAAAAGCGTAAAGCAAATTATAAATTCCTTTATAAATCTCTCTTAGTTATTTTACTAACTTTGGCCCGGAATTTTAATTTGTTCACATGCAAAAAAGCTTTAAAGACCATCTTTTAATTACCTTAAAAGGTATGGCGATGGGTGCGGCAGATGTTGTGCCTGGTGTCTCAGGAGGTACTATCGCCTTTATTTCAGGAATTTACGAAGAACTAATCTCGACCATTAGCGGGGTTAATTTTTCATTGATCACCACCTGGAAAGAAAAAGGATTTAAAGCCATGTGGCAGCAGCTAAACGGGCCGTTCATACTAGCCCTTTTTACCGGAATCCTTATCAGTGTTTTCTCACTGATGCGAATTGCAAATTACTTACTGGAAAATCATCCGATTTTAATTTGGTCTTTTTTCTTTGGTCTTGTAGTTGCCAGTATTTGGTACGTAGGAAAACAAATCCCCAGGTGGAATGTTAAGGTCTTTCTTGCGCTTTTAATAGGAGCGGCTGTAGCTTTTTATATTGTTTCTCTTCCTCCAATGGCAGCAAATGACAGCTATTTATATATCTTCTTTTCTGGAGCTATTGCTATTTGTGCAATGATATTGCCGGGGATTTCGGGTGCGTTCATCTTAGTCCTTCTGGGAGCTTATAAAAGGATTACAGAAGCCGCTCACGATTTCGATTTTCAAACATTGGGAATATTTGGGATTGGAGCTATAATTGGCTTACTTAGCTTCTCTAAAATATTAAAATGGCTGTTTGTACATTACAGCAGTGTTACTTTGGCCGTACTAACTGGTTTCATCGCCGGTTCGCTGAATAAAATCTGGCCCTGGAAACACGTATTACAAACAGAAATGTATGGCGAAAAAGAAGTGGTACTTAAAGAAGCCTCGGTATTACCCTGGAATTTCGATGGAGAACCGCAAACGCTATATGCTGTCATATTAATGCTCACAGGATTTTTCTTAATTCTAGGCCTGGAAATTTTCGCCTCAAAAAGCTCAGAAAACGCCAATGCAACAAACTAGAACCTTTACAGACAAAGTACTTTTAGTGCTTAAAGGTTTAGCTATGGGAGCAGCTAATAAAGTTCCCGGTGTGTCTGGTGGTGTGGTAGCATTCGTAGCCGGCTTTTACGAAGAATTTATCTACTCCCTGCAAAAAATAAATTACAAGGCTTTTATATTACTTATAAATGGGCGGTTTAGAAGTTTGTATCACTATACCAATGGTAAATTCCTGGGTTTACTTATCCTGGGGATGCTTATTAGCTATTTTAGTGTTTCCAAATTACTCGATTATTTAATACTCCATTACGAACTCTATGTATGGGCTTCTTTCTTCGGAATGATAGTAGGTTCAATATATTATATCAGTAAAGATTTTGACGAATGGAGTAAGCGCTCCCTGGTTTTTGTGTTACTCGGTATAATTGCCGGCGTAGCTATAAGCTTCCTGGAACCTGCAAAAGAGAATGACAATCTCTGGTTTGTATTTTTCTGCGGAATGGTAGGTGTATCAGGAATGACCTTACCCGGACTCTCAGGCTCTTTTATACTTATTCTATTTGGAAATTACGTATTACTGCTTGTAGACTCTGTAAATGCCCTTTATGATACTATTGCCGATTTGGTTGTTCTGGACTTTAGTTTCATTAATAATTCAGATAGAATCCGTTTACTGAAAGTCATACTGGTATTTGGCGCGGGATCCCTCGCGGGTTTAGTCACACTCTCTCACTTGCTGGGCTATGTTCTAAAACATTACAAAAAAGATACTTACGCAGCGATAATTGGCTTTATTACAGGCTCTCTTGGTGTGGTATGGCCCTGGAAAGAAAAAATTTTTAAACTTAACAAGAACGGAGAAATAATTCTTGATAGCCAGGGCAATGGCATAATAGATTATTACGACCGCTATTTGCCAACTTTTTCTTCAGCTGAAAACTGGCTCGCTATTTTCTTTATCTTTGTAGGTATACTCATTGTATTAGGACTCGCCTGGTACGAAAAGAAAAACCAAAAAACCTCAAAGCGATGAAAACTTTTGGCTTAATTGGAAAAAATATCAGTTACTCATTTTCCCGAACCTATTTTACCGAAAAATTTAAGAAGGAAAATATTGATGCTAAATATTATAATTTCGACCTGGAGGAAATAAACCAGTTGCGGGATGTGATTAAAGAAATGCCAGAGTTACAGGGCCTAAACGTCACCATTCCTTACAAACGAGAGATCATTTCATTCTTAGATGATTTAGCTCCAGAAGCTAAAGAAATTGGTGCGGTAAATACTGTTAAAGTAAACGGCAACAGGCTTATTGGCTACAATACAGATTATATAGGATTTTCAGAATCCTTAAAACCATTGCTCAAATCTCATCATAACAAAGCGCTTATTCTAGGGACCGGCGGAGCTTCAAAAGCTATTGCATTCGCCTTGAAGAAGTTAAATATTGAGTATTCATTCGTATCCCGGTCTGCAGGAGATGGAAAGTTAGGATATAATGATCTTTCGGAAGAAGTTATAAAAGATCACAACATTATCATTAACACCACACCGGTAGGTACATTTCCTGATGTTGAAGAATATCCAGAGTTTCCATTTGAATATTTAACCAAGGAACACCTAGTCTACGACCTTATTTACAACCCTGAAACCACCCGGCTATTAGCACTGGCAAAAAAACAGGGAGCCACGGTTAAAAACGGTTTAAAAATGCTGGAATTACAGGCAGAAAACGCCTGGGATATCTGGAATAAATAGTTTCGATTTCTCTTTTTAAATTCTACAAAAAAAGCGAATTGTTTGCCCAATTTTAGTGGAGTTACTATCTTTCAGGCTAATTAAGAACCTTAACATTGAAAGATATGTCTCAGCAAGAAAATGATAAAAGTAAAGAAGAGTTTTCTAACGAAGCAAACAGCAATTCTGAAAAAACA
>DATFJA010000013.1:0-10973 GCA_035269545.1 Salegentibacter sp. | reverse complement strand
TTTTTCAGCTAAGTCTTCATCTTTCACCACCAGGCTACCCATTACCACATCACTATGGCCGCCTAAATATTTTGTAGCACTGTGCATTACAATATCGGCTCCCAGGTCTAAAGGTTGTTGTAAATAAGGGGTAGCAAAGGTATTATCAACCGCCAGCAACAAATCGTTTGCTTTCGCGATCTTAGAAACCGCTTCAATATCAATAATATTCATCATCGGGTTAGTGGGCGTTTCTACCCAAAGCAATTTAGTATTTTCGTTGATGTATTCCTCAATATTACTAGCTTCACCCATCCCGATAAAGTGGAATTTAATCCCCATCTTTTCAAAAATGGAAGTAAACAAACGATAAGAACCGCCATAAAGATCGTTCGTAGTAATAATCTCATCCCCGGGTTCAAAAAGCTTTAAAACAGCATCTATAGCAGCAAGACCAGAGCCAAATGCAAGCCCAAACTTACCATTCTCAATACTCGCCAAAGACTTCTCGAGGGCGGTTCTTGTTGGATTTGCACTTCGCGAATACTCAAATCCTTTGTGGCCACCAGGCGTGCTTTGCGAATAAGTAGTGGTTTGATAGATTGGCGGCATTACAGAACCGTATGCCGGATCTATATTTTCCTGGCCGCCATGTATGGTTTTGGTATTAAATTTCATAAGTCCTCGGTTTAAAGCAAATGTAGCAGGCTCATTGTGTTTAAGCAAAATAGGTTTATCTTTATTTAAGTATTTAACAGCCTTTTATATGTCTCGAAAAATATTTTCACTTTTAGTTATTTTCATATTATTTTCAGCTTGCCGCGATGAAAAAACTGATACCAGGGTAAAACAGGTTAAGGGTGATACCGAAGCCTTAAGTTTTTATGACGAGGGATTGTTACCCAGAGATTTTGAGGCCTGCGAGGATGCTAAATGCCCCAAAATAAGGGTGAATTATTTAATCTTTAGAGAAGACCGGGAAGCAGCCAAAGCAATGAATCGCTATAACCGAAAAAAGATCATCAAAATATTTAATAACACAGAAGTAAGTTCCAAAGCTGAAAATATAAAAGCGGCGGTTCAGGAATTTATTAATGATTATCAGAATTTTAAAAAGGATTTTCCAAATTCTCAAGCGGGTTACGAAGTAGAGATCTCTCAATCTGTAATAAGCCAGACCAAAGAGCTTTTAACGCTGGAAACCGATTTTTACATCTTTACCGGGGGCGCTCACGGGTATGGTGCTACCAGGTATGCAAATTTTGATATTAAGTCTGGCGAAGTACTGGAAAAAGAAGATCTATTTTCCAACCCGGAGGCTTTTAAAGATTTCGCTGAAAAAGAATTCAGAGAAAAATATAAAATTCCGGAAGGAGAAAACATTAATGCTAAAGGATTTTTCTTTGAAAATGATAAATTTGCGCTTCCGGAAAATATAGCCGTTACTAAAAATCGGGTAATTCTGGTGTATAACCGATATGAAGCTGCAAGTTATGCTGAAGGGGAATTAAAATTATCTATTCCTAAGAAAAAAGTAGCACAATGGCTTATTTATTAAATTAAACCTCGATGAAAAAAGTTTACCACCTCTCTAGTTGCAACACCTGCCAAAAGATATTAAAGGAGCTGGAATTGCCAGATTCTTTTAAAACTCAGGACATCAAAGAAGAAGAAATCACCAAAGAGCAATTGGAAGAGATGGAAGCGCTTGCAGGAAGCTATGAAGCTTTATTTAGCCGAAGAGCCCGCCTCTATCGCGAAAGGGAACTGAATAAAAAAGAGCTTTCTGAAGCTGATTATAAAGAGCTCATTCTGGATCATTATACGTTTCTAAAAAGACCGGTGATTATCAATAATAATGAAATTTATATAGGGAATTCTAAGAAAACCGTTGCGGCGGCCAAAGCAGCCGTGCATGGATAACAAGCGTATTTGGGCAATCTTAGCAGCCATTGGTGCAAGTTCGATCTACGGACTTAATCATACGATCGCTAAAGGTGTAATGCCTACTTATATAGAACCTTTAGGGTTTATTTTTTTGAGAGTTTTCGGTGCGGCTATCCTTTTCTGGGGAATAAGCTGGCTAGGCCCAAAAGAAAAGATCGCAACTTCTGACTGGCCAAGAATTTTAGGCTGTGCTGTGTTTGGAATGGCGATTAATATGTTGTTTTTCTTTAAAGGCTTAAGCCTCTCTACCCCTATTAACAGTTCGGTAATTGTAACGCTTTCACCGGTGATGGTGCTTATCCTGGCTTCTATTCTAATAAAGGAACGTATAACTTTACTCAAAACCCTTGGAATTATTGTTGGACTGGCAGGTGCTTTGGTCCTGGTACTTTTTAGCACCGATAGTACCGGAAATGCTCCAAACATTCCTTTAGGCAATATACTTTTTATAGTAAATGCATTTAGCTACGGACTTTACCTTATTTTAGTAAAACCACTTACCAAAAAATATCACGCGCTTACCTTAATGAAATGGTTATTTCTTATAGGAGTTCTTATCAATTTCCCTATCACCATTGGTGAATTCACCGAAGTAAACTGGACAAGTTTACCATTTGATGCCATTTGGAAAATGGCTTTTGTGGTAGCAGGCACCACCTTTTCTACTTATTTACTTAATATTTATGCTTTAAAACAACTTTCGGCATCCACCATCAGTGTATTTATTTATCTCCAACCGCTAATCGCGATTACGTATGCGATTTTGACCGGCGCCGACGAGTTAAATACGGTAAAAGCCGTAGCTGCAATTTTGGTGTTCTTAGGAGTTTATATGGTGACCAAAAAGAAAACCGAAATTAGGGCGTAATTTTAATCTTCCAGTTTTTCCGCTAGTTTACACAGGTAATTTTTATTCGCCTTTATTGTTGAAAGTGGCGCTGTAAATGTGCTCACCCGGCCTATCGCAGGAAAACTTAATTTCCCTTTCGCTATTGAATTTGCAAGGAGTATTTGCAGATAATTATAAGTAAGAATGAATTGCTGCAATAAGTTAGTTCTTTTTCTATGGAAACCCAGTTTTTCGGCAGTCCTGTCGTTAAGGATATAGCTTGTTCCTTCAAGGGTGATCTTTTCTGCCTCTTTTTCGCTAAAGGATTCACTAAGCTCCACTAGCCCTAAAATATATTGACTGAGAATAAATCTTATACGCTGCTTTCCCTTCCAATTTCTATCTATCATATAATGGTAATCGAACAAAGTTCCCCCGTGAATAACGATCTTCCCATCCTTCTCCTTTTCAGTGATAAAAAGAGGAGTGTAATAGATCAGGCTTCCATTTCTTTTACCTTGAGGCGTATCTATAAAAGGAGCCAGGACCGTAAGGATTAATGGAGCTACGAATAGTGGCAAAAAATACCATTCAAGGAATAATGCGATGAGCACAAAAGCCAGAAATACCCCAAAAGTAATCCCGGAAAATCTAAGGATCTCCCGGGTTTGTTCTTTTTCTGGTTTTATGTAAAAACTATGTTTTCTGATATGGAAATTTATGTAATTCTGATGAAGAAGAAGGAGTCCCTAAAACCCTATTTCTTCCGGCTCTAAATGTTGGGGTTTTTTTCCAAACTTTCGGGTATCTTCTCTGGTTAAAATTTTGAAATCATCTGTATGGCTCAAGCTGTCCAAATTATCATGCAGGGCTTTTGGAAGTTTTGTGAGTTTTCTTTCTTTCAGATCTATCCACGCACCCATCATCTCACAGCTGGCAAAATTCTGACCATTTTCATCATAAAAATTATGCAAAAATTCAAAGTACATCCCGTCTTCGGCAAGGCCTTTCAACTGTAAGGTTACTTTTATAGGTTTCCCGGCAAAAACTTCTTTAAAATAATAGATATGTTCGTAAAAGACTACCGGCCCAATATTCTCTCTGGCAAGATCTTCCTGGCCAAAACCGTTTTCCATTAAGAAAGCCATCCTGGTATGGCTCATAAAGTTCACATAAGCCGTATTCGCCAAATGTCTATTAGCATCTATATCACTCCAGCGTATTTCAAATTCTTTAGTATACATTTCTTTTTATTTTTTAATAAAACTAAGCATAAATATTATGCACGCATAATTATTTCAAAATTTTAGGCAACCAGATACTAGCAAAAAGCATTCCCGGCAGGCAAATCTGTTCGAAGTTAATTGGTGACTATTTTATTATATCGCAGAATTATCCTTAAGATTATTCACTTAACATAATACTGCTTAACTTTACCCGCTATGCCTATACTCAAAACCGAATATAAAGCTCCCGGGGTTTTTAAAAACCCACACGTGGCAAGCATTTATGCCGCCACCATGCGAAAAGTAGACTTTAGCTTTCATACTACAGATCGCATAGAATTAAGCGATGGGGATTTTTTAGATTTAGAGCGGGGTTTTTATTCTCCAAAAAATGATAAAATCATCATCCTGCTTCACGGTCTTGCAGGAAACGCCCATCGGCCTTATATGTTGGGGATGGCAAAGCAATTTCAGCATCATGGCTGGGATGTGGCTTCTATGAATTTTAGAAGTTGCAGCGGTGAAATGAATCGGCTTTATCGCAGTTACCACGGCGGTGCGACCGAAGATCTGCAAGCGGTAATCAAACATTTACAGCAGGAAAATCAATATAAAGAAATCGACTTAATAGGATTTAGCCTTGGTGGCAATTTACTACTGAAATATTTAGGCGAGCAGGAAGATATTCCTTCAGAAATCAAATCAGCAGTGGCTGTTTCTACACCCTGTGATCTTGGTGCGTCCCTGAAAGAGCTTGACAAAACACGTAATTTCTTATATTCGAAACGCTTTTTAAAAAACCTAAAAAAAGAACTACAGCTTAGGCAAACCCATTTCCCTGAAAAAATTAGCAAAGAAGAAATCACACAATGCAACTCTCTTCTGGCCATTGATGAGCTATACACCAGTAAAGCACACGGATTTAAAAGTGCTTCAGATTATTATAAAAAATGTAGCTGTATCGGTTTTCTACCAAATATCACTATTCCCACCCTTCTGTTGAATGCGAAAAATGATTCTTTTCTTTCCCCGAATTCTTATCCCACAGAAGTAGCAAGAAATTCAAAATTTCTTCATTTGGAAACTCCTAAACACGGTGGGCACGTTGGTTACATTCAGTATAATAAAGCCTATTACCACGAAGAGCGGGCACTGGAGTTTATCACTCAGGTAAATCCATCCTAGGCACGAAGCAAAAGGCAAATTGAAAAACCAATAATTTCTGGATCTGCAAAATACCCTTTTACGGGCCTTGCCCTGCTATAGAATTGATTATCTTTGCACAAGCTTAAAAATCACTCATGATTCAGTCAATGACAGGTTTTGGGAAAAGCATAACGCAGCTCCCTTCCAAAAAAGTAACCGTTGAAATCAAGTCGCTAAACAGCAAAAATCTTGATGTAAACGCCCGAATTCCTTCGCAGTACCGCGAAAAAGAACTTCAGCTAAGAAATACAATTTCCAAATCACTCACACGCGGGAAAGTCGATTTTTCCCTGTATGTAGAGGTTACCGGCGAAGAAACTACGGCCTCTGTGAACCGTGCTGTGGTTAAGAATTATATGCAACAATTAAAGAGTATTGTTGACGGTGACGAAACCGAATTACTGAAAATGGCGGTGAAAATGCCTGATGCTGTTACTACCGAGCGTGAAGAAATAGACGAATCTGAATTTAAAGCGATTGAAAACGCGGTGATTGAAGCTCTGGAAGAGATCAATCAATTTAGAAAAGACGAAGGCGAAGCTTTAGAGAAAGACCTGAAACTTAGAGTGCGTAATATTGATGATTTACTACAGGAAGTTTTAAGAATTGATCCGGAAAGGGTCGATGCCGTAAAAGAACGTCTAAGAAAAGGAATAGCTGATCTTAAAGAGAATGTAGACGAAAACCGTTTTGAACAGGAATTGGTTTACTATATCGAAAAATTTGATATTACGGAAGAAAAAGTAAGACTGGAGAACCACCTTGCTTATTTTAATGAAAGCATAGATTCACCGGATTCTAACGGAAGAAAACTTGGTTTTATTTCCCAGGAAATGGGTCGGGAGATCAATACCATTGGAAGTAAATCTAATTATGCCCCAATGCAACAATTGGTAGTGCAAATGAAAGATGAGCTTGAAAAAATTAAAGAACAACTTTTAAACGTACTCTAAATGAGCGATGGTAAACTTATCGTCTTCTCGGCACCTTCAGGATCGGGAAAAACCACGATAGTCCAACATTTGTTGAAACAAAAGGAGCTAAACCTTGAATTTTCCACCTCAGCGACCTCACGTGCGCCACGGGGAGAAGAAAAAAACGGACAGCATTATTACTTTCTATCTCTGGAGGACTTTAAAAAGAAGATTAAAAACGATGAATTCCTGGAATGGGAAGAAGTTTATCGCGATAATTTTTACGGCACTTTAAAGAGCGAAGTAGAACGCATCTGGGCCAACGGAAAAAACGTGATTTTTGACATTGATGTAGTTGGCGGCCTGGATATAAAGAACATATATCCAGAGAAAACCCTGGCGGTTTTTGTAAAACCACCAAGCATTGAAGAATTAAAAATAAGACTGAAAAAACGTAAAACCGAAACTGATGACAAGATAAGTATGCGTGTAGCTAAAGCCTCTATTGAGTTGGCAACGGCACCACAGTTCGACTTTATTATCGAAAATCATCATTTAGGTACAGCCCTCAAGGAGGCTTACGAGCTTGTGGCAAGTTATGTTGGCGCAAATAATTCAGCTAAAAATGAATAGGAAGGTCGGCTTGTTTTTCGGGACTTTCAATCCTATTCATATCGGGCATCTAATTATTGCCAACCACATGGCTGAATTTTCAGATTTAGATGAAATTTGGCTGGTAGTTACACCACATAATCCGCATAAAAAGAAAAATACGCTTTTAGATAATCATCACCGCCTGGATATGGTTTACAAGGCCTGTGAAGGTTACGAACATTTAAAGCCTTCTAACGTAGAATTTGGTTTACCACAACCTAATTACACCAGCACTACTTTGGTGCATCTTCAGGAGAAGTACCCTACTAACGAGTTTTGCCCGATTATGGGAGAAGACAACCTGAAAACGTTCCATAAGTGGAAGAATTACGAGGTAATCTTAGAAAACCATGAAATTTATGTTTATCCACGAATTTCGGGAGGAAAGGTAGAAAATGAATTTAAGGATCATCCCAAAATTAAACGGATAGCAGCGCCGGTGGTAGAAATTTCTTCCACATTTATTAGAAGATCAGTAAAAGAAGGGAAGTTTATTAAACCTATGTTACCCGATTCGGTTTGGGATTATATTAAACTGATGAACTTTTTTAAATAATCTGTGAAGATTAAAAAGAAAAGACTGTTTAAAAATCTCATTTTGGCTATTCTGGTTTAGCTGATTGAACATACTTTTTTCATTGTGGAACTACAAGCTATAGGACGTCGACTGCCCTCAATGTAACAACCTCAAAAACTTTAAACAGTCTTTAATCTTTATTTCTGCTCCAGGCGTGGAATTCGTAAAACCTGTCCCGGATATATCTTATTTGGATCTTTGAGCATTGGTTTATTAGCTTCAAAAATCACTGTATATTTATTGGCATCATCATAATGCTCTTCTGCTATCTTACTTAAATTTTCGCCTCGCTCTACCGTATGAAAACTGGCTTCAGGCTCTTCAACTTTTACGGCCAACCTATCGTCTACCTTTGCGATACCCTCCGAATTACCTATCACAAGTACTATTTTTTCCCTGATAGCCTGGGAATCTGCCAAACCATAAACTGTGGCTGTATTTACTTCAATATTAATAACAGGATTTTCTACCGCCAGATCCAGACCTTCAATAGTTTCCAAAAGTTTTTCACTGGCCCTTTCATTCTGTTTTTTTACTTTTTCCTTTTTAGCTTCAGTGATTTCTATATGCTCTTCTTCTTTCTCTTTTTCTTTCCCGAAGATTTTTTCCCCGGCATCTTTTATAAATGAAAACACACCCATATTGCTGATTACTAAGTTAGTAAAAAGAAATGTACAAAAGAAAATGTGTGTTTTCCATATCTTTAGTCCTAAATTTTTGTTAGATTTTTTTATGTTCAGGGGCAGGAAAATAAAAACCGCAAACCACATTCAAAATGTAGATCTGCGGTTTCAAACTAAATAACCAACCAAAAAACTAAGAAAATCTGTCTCCTTGTTAGAAGAAGAACTCGTCGTCTATAAGACAACGCCAAAAAGCTTTTAGAATTGCCGAAAACATTTTTTATGTATGTTAAATTTTTATGGGCTTTTTTTAGCTATTCTTCAATAAATTGGTTTATAAAGAATGTCTCATTAGATATACTTAGAAATTTGTTTATTTTTGAATTACAGAAAACCAACCTATGGATAAATCTCCAAAGTTTGCCGTGATTGGCGGAGGTAGCTGGGCTACCGCAATTGTAAAGATGCTGAGTGAAAATGTAGATACCATTTATTGGTATATGCGCAGTGATTATGCCATTGAGCATATTAAAAAACAGGAACATAACCCTAATTATCTTAGTTCGGTTGAGTTTGACATCAACCAGTTAGAACTAAGCAGCGATATTAACACGACTGTAGCTGCAGCAGATTTCCTTATTTTCGCTATTCCTTCGGCATTTGTGAAACGGGAATTGGATGCATTAACCGTTTCCCTGGAGGATAAAATTATATTTTCGGCTATTAAAGGAATTGTTCCTGAAAGCAGCCTGATTGTAGGTGAACATTTTGAAGAATATCACCATGTTCCTGCTGATAATATTGGAGTAATCACAGGGCCCTGCCACGCCGAAGAAGTAGCCCTGGAAAGGCTTTCTTACCTTACCATTGCCTGTACCGATGAGAATAAAGCAAAACTACTGGCAGATAATCTAAGTAGTGAATATATTAAATGCAAATTAAGCGATGATGTAACCGGAACGGAATACGCAGCTATGCTTAAAAATATCTACGCCATTGCCGCCGGAATTGCGCACGGATTGGGCTACGGAGACAACTTCCAGAGTGTGTTGATGAGTAACGCCATAAAAGAAATGAAACGCTTTATTAAGAAGGTACATAGCATGAAGCGTAACATAAACGATTCTGCTTACCTGGGAGATCTTCTGGTAACAGGGTATTCTGTTTTTAGCCGTAACCGTATGTTCGGTAATATGATAGGGAAAGGCTACACCGTAAAGAGCGCCCAGATGGAAATGAGTATGATTGCAGAAGGTTATTACGCTACCGAAAGTGCTTATAAAATCAATAAGGATAAAGGTGCGAAAACTCCTATAATCAATGCGGTATACGGGATTCTTTATGAGGGTAAAAACCCTAAAAAAGTAATTAAAAAACTGGCAGAGAAGCTAACTTAAGTTTGTTATTCTGCTAAGACTCCTTTATTAGGAATGATCGGGATTTCGCGTATTGCTTTTTCGTTTACGCTATTTTTTCTGAATAAATATTTCTTTTCAAACATCTTACCATCAGCAAAAAAAGTCACCTGAAACTGGTTATTTAGTGCAAGAACTTCTTCCTGAATAAATTCAATCTTAGCAAAAGATTTAGAGGGAAGTTTCTCTAGCTTGTGGCGAATAACAGAGGTTTGTTTCTTTTCGTCGTAGCCTTTACTTACAATTAAAGCCATCTCAATAGCTTCGTCCCTATCGTTAATTAGGTAAGCATTCCACTCCTCTACTTTAAAAGACTCGTTATAGACTTTTACAGCCGCTACATAAACATTTTCTACTTCGGGTATGTCAATATCTCTCTTCACTAATCTTCAATCTTATTTTTAGCCCACTTAAACAATCCCCAGAAAACAAGTGCGGCAACACCTAACAAAATAGCTCCTAAGGCTAATTCAATTATTTCTACTGCAACTAAAATAATAATAACCCCAAGGGCTAGAATACTAAAAATGATCAATCCAGTTGTTTTCATAATTAAAATTTTATATTACTCCAGTCCCCACCAGAAAAGTTAAAATGAGGATTTAAATTGTTCAAGAAATCTCACGTCGTTTTCATAGAACATTCTAATATCGCCAATTTGATATAGCAACATCGCGATACGCTCTATTCCCATTCCAAACGCAAAGCCCGAATATTCAGTAGGATCTATATTACAATTTCTAAGCACATTTGGATCTACCATTCCGCAGCCCATAATTTCTAACCAACCGGTTCCTTTAGTAATTCGGTAATCGGTTTCGGTTTCCAGACCCCAGTAAATATCTACCTCAGCACTTGGCTCGGTAAATGGAAAATAAGAAGGCCTTAATCGAATCTTAGACTTTCCAAAGAGTTGTTTTGTAAAATAAAGCAGGGTTTGCTTCAAATCGGCGAAACTCACGTTCTTGTCAATATAAAGTCCTTCTACCTGGTGAAAAATACAATGGGAACGGGAAGAAATTGCTTCGTTTCTAAAAACCCTTCCCGGAGAAATTGTTCTAATTGGCGGTTTGTTATTTTCCATGTATCGCACCTGTACTGAGGAGGTATGGGTACGCAATAAAATATCTGGATCTGTCTGAATAAAAAAGGTATCCTGCATATCTCGCGCCGGATGATATTCGGGCAGGTTAAGCGCGGTAAAGTTATGCCAGTCGTCTTCCATTTCGGGTCCTTCAGAAACATTGAAGCCAATGTTTGAAAAGATCTCGATAATCTGGTTTTTTACGATAGAAATAGGATGTCTTGAACCAATTTCAATTGGCTCCCCAGGTCTCGAAAGATCACCATAAACTCCTTTTTCTTCCTGTTTGCTTTCCAGGTTATCTTTTAAGCTAGCAACTTTAGCTTCAGAAGCCTTTTTAAGAGAATTCACCACCTGGCCAAATTCCTTTTTTTCCTCATTAGGCACTTCCTTGAAAGAAGCAAAGAAATCGTTTAAAATTCCTTTTTTACCTAGATATTTAATTCTGAAGGCTTCTACTTCTTTAGCCGATTCGGTTTTAAAAGCTTCTACTTCAGCTATATGTTGCTTAATTTTATC
>DATFJA010000012.1:0-4401 GCA_035269545.1 Salegentibacter sp. | reverse complement strand
AATCGAATCAAGGATCACTTTATTTAGGGCTGCAGCTTTTTCCCGTTTGTAACTACTCGCCGTTTCCCCACCACTTCTTGAAGGCCAATGATTGACTATAAAATGCAGTTTTTCATCATCAATTATTCCGCTTACCACTAGCTGATCTCTAGTGTAAACGCGCTTATCTGGTTCTTTACTATTGTATATCAATAACTCGTGTGAAACCGAATTTTCTAATCTAAAAATATCTTTTCGATACAATAAGGCGACATCGATTCCGCGGCGATCAGGCGATTCGTAATGTATAATACCGTAGTTATGGGTTTTGAGCTGTGGTTCATTTATAAGATCTTCTAAAACCTTCCTGTTTTCAATTTCACAAATCCCTACAATCACAGGAGCTTGCTTTGATATACCTGAACCTATCTCTGGAATAACTCCAGCTAACTTTTGCAATTTATCGCGGTATTTTTCCTCGGTCCAAACATCATCACCGTCCGGGGTACGGTCATCGTCAAAAGTGAAGGGATTATTTTCAGTGTCAAATAGATTTTCAACATTGTAGAAAGCAACACTTATAATTTTATACTCTTTTTGCTGTGAGAAACTACTTTCAGTTCCCAAAAAGAATAACAGGCAAAAAACAAAAAGGGGAAAAATACGGGTAATCATTGTCTTACATTAAAGCTAAATTATTATTATAAAGTGCTGATATTTTGATTATTAACGCTTAAATATCTAAACTTATATTGAATATGACACTACCTGGCAATGAAATTTTTAATTTTTGTTCTCTTTTTTGGGATGGGATTTTCTGGCGTCTTAGCGCAGGAAATTTCCCTGGAAGGAAAATTGGTAGATGCTCAAACTTATAAAGAATTACCCGGCGCTAAACTTCAGATAGAGAAAAGCTTTTTTGAAACAGTTTCTGATGAAAACGGAGCATTTTTATTTTCCTCGAAAGATCTTCCGCCAGGGGAACAAATTTTAAGCATAAGTCTTACAGATTACAAATTGCTTAGAATCCCGGTGATCATCGAAAAGGGAACTAATAAAGATCTCGGGCTTATTTTAATGCAACCTATTCTAGCCGATTATGCGAATCAAATAAGCACTATAAGTCTTTCTGACGCCGAGCTAGATGAGGATGAAGCACATATAGATAATCTTTCTGGACTCTTACAGGCTTCTCGTGATGTTTTTCTTAATGCCGCAGCCTTTGATTTTAGTCAGACGTTTTTTAGACCACGAGGGCTCGATAGTGAACACGGTAAGGTTTTAATAAATGGTGTAGAAATGAATAAGATTTACACCGGGCGGCCGCAATGGAGTGCATGGGGCGGACTCAACGATGTGCAACGCAACCAGGTTTTTTCAATGGGGCTGAGTCCTTCTGAAGTTAGTTTTGGAGGTCTGGCGGGAACCACGAATATAATTATGCGGGCTTCAAAATATGCCAAAGGAGGCAAAGCTTCTATTGCGGCGGCTAATAGAAGTTATAAAGGTAGATTGATGGCAAGTTATGGCTCTGGAGAGTTAAAGAATGGGTGGTCTTATGCAATTTCGGCATCCCGCAGGTTTGCTGACGAAGCTTATGTAGATGGAACTTTATACGATGCAAATGGTTTTTTTCTTTCGGTTGAAAAAACTTTTAATGGGAAACATAGTCTCAATTTTACCGGATTTTATACGCCTAATATCCGCGGAAAATCTTCTCCCAATACAGAGGAAGTTTTCGAACTAAAAGGAAGAAAATATAATGCTTACTGGGGCTATCAGGATGCTGAAATTAGGAACTCCCGAGTTAGAGAAATAAAAGAACCTGTATTGATGTTGAATCATTTTTGGGGCTTTTCAGAAAAAGTAAGCATCAATAATAATTTCGCTTTTCAGTTTGGAAAAATGGGGAATTCAAGGATAGATTTCGGTGGAACCCGAAGGGCTGAAATTAATGACCAGTCGGGTTACGTTGGCGGAGGCACTAATCCAGATCCAACTTACTATCAAAAACTACCCAGTTATTATTTACGTTTTAAGGATAACCCCAATTATGAAGCAGCATACCTGGCGCAGCAAGACTTTAAAGAAGATGGTCAGTTAGATTGGAAACAGTTATATAATGCAAATAATGCGGCCGGTTATACTGTTTATGCATTGTCAGAAGACAGAAGCGATGATCTTAAGTTTGATCTGAATTCTATAGTTTCAGCTAAAATAAATGATAATATCGATCTAAATGGAAAACTGGCCTTTTCGTATTTGAACTCTCATAATTTTGCTTCTATAAAAGATATGCTGGGAGGAGATGCTTTTCTAGATGTTGATTTTTTTGCCGAAGGCGACCAGGAAACCTCTCTTGAAAATAGGGCGCAAAGCGATCTTCAAAATCCGAATAGAAGTGTAAGTGAAAATGAGCCTTATAAATACAATTTTCGGTTTTATGCTACTTCTGCTCAAGCTTTTAATCAATTAAATTTTGATTACGATCGTCTTGATTTTTATTTCGGAACTATTGCTTCCCAAACTTCTTATCAACGAGAGGGCTTATTTCAAAATGGAAATTATCCCGATAATTCTCTCGGGAAAAGCGAGCAATTAAATTTCACCGATTTTGGAGGGAAAATTGGAGCAAATTATAAACTTACCGCAAAACATTTACTGGGTTTTAATGCAGCCTGGTTTACTAAACCGCCAAACCTTCGGAATTCTTTTTCAAATTCACGCCAAAACAATGAGGTTGTGAAGGGTGTAAAAAGCGAGCAAATCCAGAATATAGATTTTAGTTACCGATATAGATCCTCAAATATAAAAGCAAGATTCTCTGCTTATTATACCCAGATTAAAGATGCTACCGAAATCTCTTTTTATTATGCCGATGGTCTTTCAGGTTTAGGAAGAAATAGTACCACAGCATTTGTTCAAGAGGTTTTAAGCGGAATTGACAAACAGCATCTTGGTTTGGAAATAGGGATTGAAGCAAAATTGACTTCCGCCATAAAATTGAAAGCAGCAGGAGCAATGGGGCAATTTACTTATAACAATAACCCTGAACTGTACTTAACTTCAGATGATTTTAATGATATAGTAGATTATGGAACTTCCTATTTGAGAAATTACCGCATTGCCGGAGGGCCGCAAAGAGCGGCTCAAATTGGATTTGAACATCGTGATGCAGATTATTGGTGGTTTGGCACCACCATCAACTTTTTTTCTCAGGCTTTTTTAGATATAAGCCCTTTAACGAGAACTGCTAATTTTCTCAATGACAGCGATGGGCTGCCCATCTTGAATTACGATGAAAATGTTGCTGCAGAACTTTTAAAACAAGAACAGTTTAGCGATTATATATTGGTAAATGCCATTGGAGGAAAATCCTGGTTGGTGAAGGGAAAGTTTATAGGCTTTTTTATAAGCCTGAATAATATTTTTGATAAACTCTATAAAACCGGTGGTTTTGAGCAATCACGAAATGCGAATTACCGAACTCTAAAACAAGACCAGGAGAGGGAAACCCCAATCTTTGGTCCTAAATACTGGTATGGCACCGGTGCCTCCTATTTTGCGATGCTTTATGTACGATTTTAAAAGAAATATAGTGATGAGAAATTTTAAATTATTGGTGTTCCTTGTTTCTGCTGTGCTGTATTCCTCTTGCGTGAAAACAGAGGATTTTCAGTTGCCGGAATCTGAAACGAAAGAGTTTGATATTGAAGGAAGTATTACCGGAATTTCTGCGGTTAAAAGCAATTTTGATCCTGAGACTGGAGAAATATATGTTTTTTCTGAAACCGATACCTGGATGGAAGCTTACGTAGTTTCCAGCGACGAGGGTGGAAATTTTTATAAAGAACTTGTTTTACAGGATAAACCCGAAAACCCCATTGCCGGAATCCTTTTGTTGGTAGATGATAATTCCTTGTTTGAAACCTATAATTTTGGTCGAAAAATATATGTAAAGTTAGACGGACTCGCTTTATGGTCTAACAATGGAATACATCAACTGGGAATTCAAAATAGGGGTGATGTGGTAGCGATCCCACCTTCCAGAATAGACGATCATATTATAAGAACAATGGAAACCGCTGAGATTGTTCCACTTCAATTAGAGATTTCAGAATTTAATGAAATCCATGAAAATTTATTTATTCAGGTTGAAAATGTCCAGTTTAATCGAAATCTACTTAGGGAACAACATCATTATACTTTTGCCGGGGAGGTTACTGATGAATATGATGGCGATCGGCAATTGGAGAGTTGCAGCACAGGTGCCAGTACAATGTTAAGTACCAGTACTTTTTCCGGGTTTAAATCTTTGTATTTGCCTATAAATTCAGGAAGTGTAAAAGGAATTCTAAGCCGGAATTTTTATGATGATTATTTTGTGATCGCGGTAAATTCTCCCGATGATCTTAACTTCGA
>DATFJA010000011.1:0-17334 GCA_035269545.1 Salegentibacter sp. | reverse complement strand
CACGAAGCTATTGAAGTAAAAATGGCTCAGCATATTAAAAACACCCGAAAATGGGGTGGATTCCTAATTATTGTAGGAGCTTTATTACCTATACCTTTTGCAATGACTAGTATTGCCGCGGGTATTATAAAATTCCAATTCCCAAGTTATTTAATGTTTGGATTATTACGCTTTGTGCGTTTTTATCTCTATGCGTTGGTGATTTTCGAAATGGTATAAAGTTTAAACTTTTCCCAAGTTTTCTTTTATCTAGATTCAAAAACCTAATTTTAAGGAACTAACCTTTAAATTATTTTTTTAACATGGATTCTAAATTGAAAAAAATGGCACGTGTTGGCTATGTCGCAAAAGCCACCGTTTATGGAATTATGGGGATACTTACCTTTATGGCCGCCTTTAATATGGGTGGACAGAAATCGGGTAAATTACAGATAATTGAATTTTTAGAAAAGCAACCTTTTGGGAATGCTCTCCTTATTTTAATTGGACTCGGCTTATTGTGCTATTCGGCATGGAGATTTATCCAATCTCTAAAGGACCCTGAAAATATTGGAGACGATAAGAAAGGAAAAGGTAAACGGGTCGCTTATTTTATAAGTGCTGTAATTTATTTAGGATTAGCGGTCTATGCTTTCATGAGCTTGATAAATGCCGGTTCTTCTGGCGGAAGTTCGGGTGGCGGACTTACAGGAACACTTGGTGTTGTGGTTTTTGCAGTAATTGGCGGTGGACTTGCAGTTGCCAGTATCTTTCAGTTTAAAAAGGCTAAAACAAAAGAATTCTTACAAGACTTTGGCTACGACTCAATTACTGACGAAAAGAAAAGAAAGACTATTAAAAACACCGGTTACCTTGGGCTGATAGCTCGTGGAATTATCTTCGGCGTTTTGGCTTATATTTTTATAAGGGGAGCAATAGCGTCAAATACTTCAAATATGAAAGGTACTACCGATGCATTTTCGTTTTTACAGGAATCTCAATACGGTTCGTGGCTAATGGGCGTCGTAGCTGCAGGCTTTGTATGTTATAGTATTTATGTATTTATGCTGGCCAGGTATAGAAAATTTAAAGCTTGATATTTTGTTAAACCCCTACCAAGAACTCGTTAAAACTGATTATAGGATTGTTATTTCTATGTAATTTCGATAGATATAACCAATAAACAAATAATTATGTTAACGATCATTTTGAATATTCTCTTACCGCCCCTGGCCGTATTTATGAAACATGGTTTAGGCGTTACATTTTTAATAAGCTTATTATTAACGGCGCTAGGTTGGATTCCCGGCGTTATTCATGCTTTTATTGTAAATGGTACGCGGTAAGTCTTAAAATACAGGTATAAAAAAGGTCTGGAGTTATTTCCAGACCTTTTTTTGTATATATAATTAGAGAGAAACTAATTATCTTCTTCTTCCCTCTTCACAACCTCTTTTTGCCAATCCCAGGCACTTTTTAAAGCTTCATCCAAATGCTTTTCGGTTTTCCATCCTAATTCTTTATTAGCCTTTTTGGTATCCGCATAGGCAGCAATAATATCACCTTCTCTTCTTCCTACGATTTTATAGGGCAGTTTTTCCCCGGTAGAGCGTTCGAAAGAATTAATAACTTCTAAAACAGAACTTCCTGTTCCCGTTCCAAGGTTAAAAACTTCGAAATTGCTCTTTTCCTTATTCTGCTGAAGTCGCTCTAAAGCCACCACGTGTGCTTTTGCCAAATCTACTACGTGAATATAATCTCTTATGCAAGTACCATCTTCAGTTGGATAATCGTCTCCAAAAACAGAAAGTTCTTTTCTTTTTCCAATAGCAGTTTGGGTTATAAAAGGAATTAAGTTTTGCGGTGTACCAATAGGTAATTCACCAATTTGGGCGCTTGGGTGTGCCCCAACAGGGTTAAAATATCTTAGAGAAATCGCTTTAAAACTCTTGTTTATTTTAGCCGTGTCGGTAAGTATCTCTTCCCCTATTTGCTTGGTATTACCATAAGGAGATTCGGCTTTTTTCACAGGTGCATCTTCGGTAATGGGTAAATCATCGGCCTGGCCATAAACCGTACAGGAAGAACTAAAGATAAAGTAAGCATTATCTTTTTGCTGTAGTTCCTGTAGCAAGTAAATTAAACTGGATAGATTATTTTCGTAATAAAGCAATGGATTTTCTACACTTTCTCCTACGGCCTTAGAAGCAGCAAAATGAATTACTCCTTCAATATCGGGGTACTTTTCAAAAAAATCTTTCACATCAATTTTATTCCGAAGATCTATATTTTCAAAAACCGGTGTTTTTTGAGTGATCCTGGTAATTCCCGCTAACACATCTATAGAAGAATTTGAAAGGTTATCTATAATTACTACTTCGTGACCCTTCTGCTGAAGTGCTACCACTGTATGAGAACCTATAAATCCAAGTCCGCCGGTCACCAATATTCTAGAGCTCATTTTTTATCTTTTAATTTAATCGCAAATTAAAAAAAAGTAATTTCTTAAACCTTCCAAAAAAATGATAATTCCTGTCATTTAAATATTTAAAGGAAAATACAGTTCTAAAACACTAAATTCTCTATAAAACCTATCTTTGCAATCTAAATTTTAGAATATGTCCTTAGAAAAGCAAAAAAAGGTTTTTAAATACGTTAGCATCCTTGAAGGACTTTCGTTTTTGTTATTGCTATTTATCGCAATGCCACTTAAATATATTTGGAGTATGCCTCAAATGGTACAGCAGATTGGGATGGCTCACGGCGTTCTATTTATCGCTTACGTTATAGGCGCAATTTGGTTATTCAAGCCACTAAACTGGAACTTTAAAGAATTGCTAGTAGTTCTTGGTTGCTCGCTCGTTCCTTTTGGTCCTTTTTACGTAGAAAAAAAATATCTTTAAACTATGAATATAGAGGAAGGATTTAAAGATCTAATCTGTCTTTTTGAAACTTTTCTAATAGACCAGGGCGTAAACCCTACAGTTGCGCTCTATTTAAATTTGCTATTGAATATCCTGGTTCTTATTCTCATAATTGTTGGGGTGAATTACCTTATTAAAACTTTTGTGATCGAGGCTTTTAAAAGCTTTAGTAACAAGACCACTACTTCTTTTGACGATTTCCTTATAAAAACCAAATTCCCAAAATATATAGGGCAGATTCTCCCCTTAATTATAATCTATTTTACAGTACCCTATATTCTACAAGAATTTCCGCTTGCGGTAAAAGCCTTCTATTATGTAATAGATATATACATTATATTTCTTATAGTTTGGATTATAAGAAGTATTCTACGGGGCACTAAAGCTTATCTGAGAACCTTAGAATCTTTTCACGATAAACCGGTTGAAAGTTATATTCAAGTAATAATGATCATTGTGTGGTTGTTTGCGCTACTTTTTATCGTTGCGGAAATTACCGGCAAAGATGTTTTAAACTTTATTATTTCTCTTGGGGCTGCTTCAGCCATCTTATTACTAATCTTTAAAGACACAATCTTAGGATTTGTGGCCTCCATTCAGGTTAGTGTAAACGATATTGTAAGAATTGGCGACTGGATCACTTTCAGTAAATATGGTGCCGATGGTACCGTGACCGAAATCACTTTGGCAACCGTTAGAGTACAGAATTTTGATAATACATTTACTTCTATTCCTACTTACAGCCTAATCTCTGAATCTTTTCAGAATTGGCGAGGTATGCAGGAATCTCCCGGAAGAAGAATTAAGCGTTCGGTTTTTATAAAACAGAATTCAGTGAAATTTATCACTTCGGAAGATTTGAATAAGTACAAAAACATCCAGTTAATTTCTTCATATCTTGAGGATCGGCAGAATGAAATCAATGAATATAATACCACGCACGAAATTGATGTTAAGCTTCCACTAAATGGGAGGAACCAAACTAACCTGGGTATATTCAGAAAATATATTGATACTTATTTAAATAATCATTCTGCGGTTCATAAAGAAATGTACATTATTGTTAGACATTTACAACCTACCGAACATGGGATTCCTTTGGAAGTTCTTTGTTTTAGCCGGGATAAGCGTTGGGAGAATTTCGAATATATCACCGCCGATATATTTGATCACATAATAGCAGCAGTGTCTTATTTTGATCTTCAATTATTTGAGGCTCCATCGGGTGATGATATTCGTGACTATTTTTCTAAACAGACGGAGTCGGGGAAGGATTTGTAAAGAAATTATACTTGGCCAAACAGAAAACATTTTAAATCACAATTAATCAGTAATTTTAATTAAAATATCATTTTTCTGTAATAAACGTCAATCAAAATATGACATTAAAAGGATTTCTTCAGGTTTTCGGTGTAATAGCGGTAGTGATGACATTGGTTCCATTAATCGCAGCCGACTTTTGGTGGATTAGAATTTTTGATTATCTGCATATTCAACTAACCTTACTAACACTTACTGCAATTGCTGCCTATTTTATAAGGTTTGACATTAAAAGAGCCGAAGATTATATTTTTATGGTCGTACTCTTGGCCTGTTTTCTTTTTCAGGTTGTAAAAATCTATCCATATTTCCCACATGGTAATTACGAAGTCGGGGAGGTCGCAGAAGAAAATTTTAGCAATAAGTTTAGCCTTTATACAGCGAATGTGTTGCAAGAAAACGAAAATCCAGGTTTAATAATAGCAGATATTAAAAAACAGAATCCTGATGTTCTGCTTTTTACCGAGACCAATACTCGCTGGAAAGACGATCTTGCATCAATAGCTGACACTTACCCTTATAAAGTTGAAATTCCATTGGATAATACCTACGGAATGTTATTCTATTCAAGGTTGAAGCTCAAAAACCCGCAAATTCGGTATTTGGTAGATGATAGCATTCCTTCTATTCATAGTGTATTGGAGTTAAGATCTGGCAAGGAAATTATGTTTCATGCCATTCACCCTACTCCACCAATGCCTCAACACAATCCTTCTTCTACTGATAGGGACACGGAAATGATGAAAATCGCATTTATGGCCAGGGATTCTGAAATTCCGGTTGTTGTTGCCGGAGATTTTAATGATGTGGCCTGGTCTGCTACCACCGCTCTATTTCAAAATGTGGCAGGTTTATTAAATACTAGAATTGGCCGTGGTTTTTATAATACTTTCGATGCTACCAGTGTTATAATGCGCTGGTCTTTAGATCACGTTTTTGTAACCGAAGAATTCAGGGTTGTCGATTTTAACCTGGGCAGCGATATAGATTCAGACCATTACCCCCTTTATATAGAATTGAATCTTGAACCTGACAAAGCTGAAGAACAAAGACCTAATCCCGCCACTGAAGATGAAATAGAAAATGCCCGGCAGCAAATTGAGAAATTTGAGGAGAAATCCCGCGAAGACGCAAAGGAAAAAGAATAATCTCTTCCATATTGTCTTTTTCTTTTTATACCCTTTCTATTTTATTTATTAGGGCTTTCTCGTATTAAGTTATTTTTTACCTAATTTCTTAAATAAAACCCAAAGTAGCTCCCGGCACTAGAATTCCTTAGTTTTCTTTCTAAATTTAAATATTGTTCATCCACGCTTTGAGGTATTAATCGCTTAGAAACAGTGGATTCCTTTAATAATATTCAAATTAAAACTAAGAATAGACCTAGAATGCTGAATTTATCTGAATTATCGGAGAAATCAATTAAACAAATTTTAACAACCCTTGAAAAAGATGGTAAAGTAAGTGCTTCGCTTCCGGGCGGCGGTTTAATTCATATAGAAGATAATTTACCTTACCTGGTAGTATACCGCGAAAGGGAAAATGATGAAGGTACAGAACGAATAGTTTTAAGTGAGGCCTCCTATCTTTTAATAGGTGATAAAGAATTTGAAAATTATAAGAATCTTATCTATGCGATTGCTGATAAGCTTTCTTCAGATTTCAAATCTTATATGGTTCTTGAAATCTACACCGGGGAACCAAACAATTGTTTTACCATAAAGGCTCCGGCTGAAAAATTGCCTTCTTCGTTAAAAGCCCTAAAAGAAGAACTCAACAATATAAATAAAACCTTCTCCGGACTTTATCTAAAAGCCGAAATCAAAGACACTCCCAATCGTCATAAAGAAGGCGACGAAGAAATTTTAAGTATTCCTGATGCCAAAAAAACTGGTGCTGTACTCGTAGGGCTTGAAATTCCTCCGGTGTATCGTAATGAGAATCATGAGGTTTACCCGGTATTTTTAAGGCAGTTCAAGGATTATCTTATTACCGCGATTCATAAAGCCATTTATGATTTTGTACGCGTGCAAACCACAAGCGGGGTAGGAAGTTACCTTGCTTTAGGTAGAAAACACTTAAAAGAAAAAGTTTTTGAGGTAGATAAAGCACTGGCAAAGATAGAAAGGTCTTACCAATTTCTATGGTTAGTATCACCGGCTAACATCCACGATATAAAAACCACTTTTTTTGAGAGCAATTATGAAAAGGTTTTAGATTATCACTACAGGTTGCTTCCAATAGATCCAGATCTTTTAAAAAGGGAACTTTACAACCTTAAGATTGAAGATATAGATGATCCTGCTATGTCTCAGGTTTTTAGAGAGAAGCGAGAAGAATTAGACCAGCAAATCACAATGTTAAGTGAACGCGGAACTTCCAATTTCTTCTATAATAGTATTAGACTATATAAGGGTTTAAGTCCTAAATTGAGTGAGGAGGCAGGAGCAATTCTTAGAGAAGTTAATGAGACTGAAGAAGATGAAAATGCTGAATTTATAGATGCCAAAGGGTTTAGTAGCCTTGCCCGACGTGAATTTGATTATTTCGCTAAACAGGATAAAAACTTTAAAAGTAAAGTTCATATTCGAGAGGATGTAAACATTATGATGGTTAACAATGGGGAACTCTATGTCCCTTCAGATTATAGAATGAATAAAAGGGAGGCAACAGCACTCATTCAGCACGAAGTTGGAACGCACGTGCTCACACACTATAATGGAACACGCCAACCTTTGGAATTACTAAGTAGCGGTCTGGCAGATTACGATCCACTTCAGGAAGGACTCGCTGTAATGTCTGAATACCTGGTAGACGGACTTACCGCAAATAGATTGAGAACCTTAGCAGGAAGGGTAATTGCAGGTTCCGCATTAATTGAAGGCGCCGAGTTTCCGCAGTTATTCAGATTACTAAAAATGGATTATGGCTTTTCAGCTCATAGAGCCTTCAACATTACATCCAGAGTTATGCAGGGCGGTGGTTTCTTAAAGGACATCATTTATTTAAAAGGACTTGTCCAACTTCGTGATCATTTACAAAATGGCGGAGAATTTGAACCCCTGCTCGCAGGAAAATTCGGTTTAAAACATACTACCATAATTAAAGAGTTAACCGAAAGACAAGTTTTAAAAACCAGCGCATTACGCCCAAGTTATTTATTAACCGAAAATATGAACAAGAAATTAAACCTAATCAGAGAGGGGCTTCCCCTTTCAAAAATGATATCACAATGAAAATATGCTTTGTACTAAACGATATTGAATCAGAAAGTTGCGGAACTTCTGTAATGCTAATGAATATGGCCCATTCAAGGGGTCATGAAGTTTATGCCATGGGCGTTGGAGATTTTAACTTTCACCACGACGCCCCCATAAGTATTAACAGTACTCAAGTGCCAAAAGACACGAAAACTAAATCTCCAGAGAAATTCCTGGAAGCTCTTCAAAGTCCAAAAGCCAGGAAAAAGAAGATTACAGCCACTACGCTGGATGTACTTTTTATAAGAAATAATCCTACCGAGGAGGAGTCTGGCCGGGAATGGGCCGAACAAGCTGGAGTTGCTTTTGGAAGAATGATGCAGCAACAAGGAGTCCTTGTATTAAATGATGCCTATGCCCTCTCTAACGCTTTTATTGATAAATTATATTTCGAAGAGCTACCTGCAGAAATTAAACCTGATTCATTAATAACCAGAAACAAAGAAGATATTCTGGAATTCTGGGAAAAGAATAATAAAAAGGTCGTTTTAAAACCCTTAGAAGGTTCTGGGGGACAAAATGTTTTTCTAATCGATGAAAATGAAAAAAATATCAACCAGATTATTGAAACCATTAGTCAGGATGGATATGTCATTGCCCAGGAATTCCTACCTGCCGTTAAAGATGGAGATGTTAGAATTATACTCATGAATGGTCGCGTAATGGTAAAAGATGGGAAACAAGCTATTATTAGGCGTGTAAGTGGTGAGGGCGAATTCCGAAGTAATTTTGCACTTGGTGCCACAGCAGACAGTAGCGACCTTACTCCCGAAATGCAGCGTATTGTAGATCTTACTGCACCAAAGCTTATTCGTGACGGCTTATTCTTAGTAGGCCTGGATGTTGTTAAAGATAAACTTATAGAAATTAATGTACTTAGTCCTGGCGGAATGGAGCATTTCAAGGACATTGGATTGCCCGATTTTACCGACACTATAATAGAAGCTATCGAACGCAAAGTTGAATACAAAAACCTCTACGGGCGTCAATTCAGCAACCAAGAATTAGCCTGTATGGGATAAATAAAATTGAAAAGTCACTTTATGAGTAATAATGAAAAAAATGAGATTCCAAGAATAATTGGGAAATATACCAGCAATAAAAAAGGACCATTACTTTTTGTTACTGCCGGAATACACGGCAATGAGCCCAGCGGTGTAGTAGCCCTGGAAGAGGTCTTCAAACAATTGGAAAAAACTCAACCCGAAATTGAAGGTACTTTGGTTGGAGTCTCCGGCAATCACAAAGCCTTAAATCAAAATAAGCGATATATAGATGAAGATCTAAATAGGGTTTGGACCGAAGAGAATATTGAGCAAAAAAAGTCCGAAACTCACGAACAAAAGGAGATGTGGGAGATAATAGAAATCCTAAACCAGTTTCCTGAAGAAGATTTTACCAAAAAATATTTCTTGGATTGCCACACTACTTCCTCGCCAAGTTTACCCTATGTTTCAGTTCAGGAAGTGAACGATAATGACGAATGGGCACATAATTTCCCAACCTTCATCGTACGCGGATTTAGCGATATTATAACTGGTGACATAGACCATTATTTTAGTCGCATAGGAATGACAGGTTTTGTTTTTGAGGCCGGGCAACATGAAGATAAAACTTCAGTTGAAAATCAGGAAGGAATAATTTGGCTGGCTTTAAAAGAAGCTTGCAATCTTGATTTATCTAAAATAGAAACTTATCCAGAATGTGTGCACCGCTTTGCTGAAAAGAATTCTCCCGAACAAAAAACATTTGAGTTGGTGCATCGCCATGGTTTGCAAGACTCTGATATATTTGAAATGGAACCTGGATATGAGAATTTTCAGGAAATCGAAAAAGGGGAGCTTCTAGCCAAACAGAATGGAAACGAAGTAAGAAGTGAATGGAACGGCAGAATTTTTATGCCACTTTATCAATCTCAGGGCAATGATGGCTTTTTTGTGATAGAGGAAGTTGATGTAAAATAATTGAAAACCTTAAGTCATCTGTCCCGAAGTGTCGGGATATTTCAGAATCTAACCCTTGAAATTAAAAGCATTCCTCACAGTTTTTCTAAACCTGTGAGGAATGCTTTTATAAAATTAATTTCTTTGTTGAATTAATTTTTAGCGAACTCTACACAAACGGGTGACATAACTTCAATTGGTAATAGATGTTCATCGAGCTCACCGGTTTCCAAATTAACTTTAAAGCTACTAATTGTTGAGGTATCCTGGTTAGCGGCATATAAAAATTTACCGCTGGGAGATATCGCAAAATTTCTGGGAGTCTCTCCTTTTGTTGGGTAATAGCCAATTGCAGTCAATTTCCCGTATTTATCATCTACTTTAAAGGCTGCAATACTATTATGCCCTCTATTGGAAGTGTAAATAAATTTCCCGGATGGGTGCAAATGAATATCTGCACCAGAATTTTCACCATTATAATCTTGAGGTAAGCTTGAAATATTCTGAATAATTTCCAGATTTCCATGTTTATCAATTTTAAACACACTAATTGTGGAATTTAGCTCATTCATCGAAAAAGCAAAGTTTTCTTCTTTAGAAAAACTAAAATGTCTTGGCCCTGAACCTTTTTCTAATTGAACATATGGTTTTTCTTTCGGACTTAACTTTCCGTCTTTTGAATTGAAATTATAGATCCAGATCTTATCATTTCCTAGATCGGCTATATAAGCAGTTTTATTATCTGAAGAAATTGCTACCGAATGGGCGTGAGAAGCATTTGGATTTTCTAATTCTACTTTTTGTCGTTTTTCAAGATTTCCACTTTCTCCCCTTTTATAAACCATTACAATGCCTCCCATATAATTGGAAACAAAAACATAGTTTCCAGATTTATCGATCTCAATATGACAGGGAGCAAAACTTTCAGTAGAAATTCTGCCGAGCTCTTGCAGGCTATTGTCATTATTTCTTTTGTAGGAATAAATAAACCCGGAATTTGCATCACCACTACCTAATTCACTAACGGCATATAGATTTTCACCATCATTAGAGGCTTTTACAAAACTGGGATTAGTAATTTCAGCAACGGTTTTTTCTGGCTGCAAGCTTCCATTTTCCGGATCTTGCATGGCTAGAAATATTCCTTTTGCCTTCCCGTCTACATGACCTTCTTTTTTAGTATAGGTTCCTATATAAACTGGATTTTCATTTTTTTGAGCAAGGCAGCTTCCCGTTGTTATAACTGCAAGCATAATTAAAGTAATTCTTATCATAATTAAAGTGTTATAGCCATTTTTTACGTTTAAAATAATAGATCATAAGAATAAAAATAGTGATCATTACTCCCCATAGCACAAAATAACTGTGTTCCCATTGTAACTCCGGCATATATTCAAAATTCATCCCGTAAATACCGGCGATAAAAGTTAAAGGAATAAAAATAGAGGCCATGATAGTCAAGACCTTCATCACTTCGTTCATTTTATTACTAATAGTAGTCATATACATATCCATAAGTCCCCAGGCCATTTCTCGATAAAGATCTATGTTTTCTGAAACCTGTAAGATATGGTCGTGCAGGTCGTTTATATAATTTCTAGTTCGATTTTTTATAAGCTCGTTTTCCATTTTCTGAAACCTGAGAATAACTTCTTTAAGTGGAAAAACCGCCCTTCTAACCCTTAGAATAGCTCTTTTAAGGTCCTGGATTTCGTATGTAATATCATCGCTCGGCTGGCTTTCGAAAAGCTGTTCCTCGAGCGCCTCAACTTTTTCACTTAACTCATCTACTACTAAAAAATAGTGATCTACAATAGCATCCAAAAGCGCAAAAACGAGGTAATCTGAACCGTTGGAACGTATACGACCATAAGCTTTCTCCAGTCTGCCCCGTACTCCATCAAAAACATCACCACCTGCTTCCTGAAATGTCAGAACATAATCCTTTCCCAAAACAAAACTTATATGCTCATTTACTAATTTACCATCTTGGTGGTAAAGCATTTTTGCAACAATAAATAAGTAATCTTCATACTCATCTATTTTTGGGCGCTGGGTAGTATTTACAATGTCTTCTATTATTAATGGGTGAAGATCATAATACTTTCCAAGTTTTTCAATTTCTGCTGTATTGCTCAATCCATCTATATTGAACCAGGTAACACGGTCTTCGGCTTCAAATTTAAAAGCATCTTCGGTAGTTGATGAAGTAAGTTTTTCGAAGTTATTTTTATTATAATCTATTACTTCAAGCTTGGTTTCACCAGATTCCTTTCTTCCTACATAGGTTACCGTTCCCGGAGGTTGGTTAACAGATTTCATTTTAGGCCTAAGAAAACTTTGGGATAGTTTTTTTACCATAATTTTACTTTATTGCCTAAAGGTAATAAAGTTTTGATTTCCTAAATGTTTAATAATTGGCTGGCTATGGATTTCAAATCAATAAAAGAATTAAAAAGATTTTCATTGTATTTTTAAAGAATACTAATTATCACAAAAACCTGAGTTTTATCATATCTTAATCTTTTAAATGGTAATAATTTTATTAATACTTTTCAAGTAAAATGCTTTAGCGCCAGAATACGATGAAAAAATCACGTCTCGATATCTACCTGTTACTTCCTATTAAAAATTTTATCGAGAAAAAAACTTCTGTGGGTTTGTTACTTATTTTTTCGGCCTTGTTAGCAATGGTTGTAGCTAACTCCCCTCTGGCCGATGCTTATCATAAACTTTGGAAGCAATACATTTATTTGGGCATAAACGACTTTGTTATAAAGAAAAATCTACTTCATTGGATTAACGACGGACTTATGTCTATTTTCTTTTTTATGATTGGTCTTGAACTCAAGCGAGAGATCTTACAAGGAGAACTCTCGAGTATTAAAAAGTCTATGCTGCCCATAGGAGCTGCACTTGGAGGAATGATTTTTCCAGCGCTTATCTTTTTCTATTTTAATACCGGCTTAGATTCTGTATCTGGATGGGGAATACCTATGGCTACAGATATCGCTTTTGCTCTTGGAATTTTATACTTGCTAGGAGACCGGGTTCCTTTTCCTCTTAAAGTATTTTTGACCGCCATAGCTATTGTAGATGACCTTGGTGCCGTGTTGGTAATTGCATTTTTTTATACTTCCGATATTTCCTTACAAAGTCTCGCTATTGGAGGAATCTTTTTATTAATACTAGCTATAGCCAATTTAGTAGGGATTAGAAATACATTGTTTTATGCCGTGATGGGTATTGGTGGATTATGGCTGGCAATTCTACTTTCGGGTGTTCATGCAACGATCGCAGCGGTATTAGCGGCTTTCGCGATACCGAATACAAAACGCATTAATACCCCTTTATTTCTTAGGAAATCCAAACTGTTAGGGTATGAAATAAAGCAAGAGTTTAGAAATAAAAAGCAAAATCCTAAAGAAGCCGAAGAACGTATCACACACAATATAGAAAAATTCTCTTCACTAACAGAAGACGCTACACCCCCACTCCAGCGCTTGGAACATGCGCTTCACCCATTTGTAAGTTTTGTGGTATTACCAATTTTTGCATTTGCCAATGCCGGGGTTAGCCTCGGAGAAACTTCTTTCGATTCTGTTTTAAGTCCTGTAATGATTGGGGTTGTTGGCGGACTTATTATTGGAAAATTTATTGGGGTTATTTTATTCTCCAGAATTATGGTTTGGTTAAGAATAGCAAGCCTACCTAAAAAAGTGAAATGGAAACACGTCTACGGAATTGGCTTTCTCGCGGCTATTGGTTTTACCATGTCGCTTTTTATAACCGACCTTGCCTTTGAAAACGACAATTACCTTTCACAGGCAAAAATCGGGATCTTGTTAGCTTCTTTGATCGCAGGATTAATTGGTTATTTTTATTTACGAAAAATCGGTAATGGAAATTAATTTTTCTTAAACCTGATTCCCATCATATTAATTAAGCCTAATTTTCGGAAATTTGCAGCCAAAATGCAGTAAAAGTATGAGCAGCTGTTTTCACTGTGGTGAAGAATGTAAAGAAGAGCATCTTGTTTTCCAGGAAAAAGATTTCTGTTGCCACGGCTGTAAAACGGTTTTTGAAATCTTAAACCAAAGCGATCTTACTTATTACTACGATCTTCAGGAAAAACCTGGAATTTCCCCGACAGCATCAGAAGGTAAATTCGATTTCCTGGATAACCCGGAAATAGCAGAAAAGCTATTAGAATTCAATGAGAAAAACACTCAAATAGTAAATTTTCTTGTTCCTTCTATGCATTGCAGCTCTTGTATATGGGTTTTGGAAAATCTTGGAAAACTTAATAATGGAGTGAAATCGGCTCAGGTAGATTTCCCCAAAAAAACAGTACGAATAAGTTTTTCTCCGGAAAAAATAAGCCTCAAAGAAGTTGTTTACCTGTTAAGCAGAATTGGCTACGAACCTTACATTTCTCTAAAAGATTATGATGAAAAAGATCATAAAATAAACCGTAGCCTAATTTATAAGCTCGGTGTTGCCGGATTTGCCTTTGGTAATGTAATGTTTCTTTCTTTTCCCGAATATTTTGAAGTAAAAGAGTTCTGGCTGGACCAATTCAAATATTTATTTCGTTGGCTGATGTTCGCTTTTTCCTTACCCGTGGTATTCTACTCGGGGTCAGATTATTTTATTTCAGCATTCAAGGGCTTACGGGCTAAAATCTTAAATATAGACGTTCCAATTGCTTTAGGAATCGCGGTGCTTTTTATTAGAAGTACTACAGAAATACTATTAGACCTGGGAACTGGTTTTTTTGATAGTCTTACTGGCCTCGTTTTCTTCTTGCTTTTAGGAAAGTTTTTTCAGCAAAAAACCTATTCCTATTTATCTTTTGAAAGGGATTATAAATCCTATTTTCCTATGGCGGTTACTCGTTTGACCAAAAACAGTTCAAAAGAAATTGTAGAGGAGCAGGTACAGGTTTATAAAGTAGAATCTGGTGATCGTATTCTAATAAGAAACGGCGAGTTAATCCCAATTGATGCGGTTTTAATTATGGGTGAAGCTAATATAGATTACAGTTTTGTTACCGGCGAAGCTGAAGCCGTTAGAAAAGAATCTGGAGAAACACTTTATGCAGGAGGAAGGCAACAAGGAGGTATTTTGGAAATTGAAGCTATTAAGGCAATGGACCAAAGTTACCTCACCAAACTTTGGAGCAACGAGGTGTTTAAGAAGGATAAAAAAGGACATTTTCAAAGTTTAATCAATCAGATAAGTAAACGCTTTACTGCCGGTGTTTTGAGCATTGCGTTTCTGGCCACCTTGTTTTGGTTAGTTTATGATCCTTCAAAAGCTTTAAATGTTTTTACCGCTGTATTAATAATTGCCTGTCCTTGTGCTATAGCTCTTGCGACTCCGTTTACACTTGGGAATTTACTTCGCATCTTCGGAAGAAATAAATTTTACTTAAAAGAAGCCGGAGTTATCGAACAAATAGCAAAAATAGATTGTCTTGTTTTTGATAAAACAGGAACGATTACTTCAAATAAAAAAACCGAGGTTTTTTACGAAGGTTTAAAACTAAATGCCGAAGAGGAAAGTTTATTAAGCAGTAGTTTAAGAGCTTCCGGACATCCATTAAGCAGACAGCTCTACCAAATCCTGGACAAAAATAACATTCAGAGCCTGGATGAATTTAATGAACATACCGGGAAAGGAATTAGCTCTGGAAGTAATGGCAGTAAAATGAAAATTGGTTCAGAAACATTTGTAAAAGAAAACATTCCTGCAACCAAAGAGCTTAATAAAACTACGGTGCATATTAGTAGCAACGAAGAATATAAAGGCTGTTATGTTTTTAAGAATTCCTACCGTGAAGGTCTTGCTGAACTTTTTAAAGAATTAGGCGAAAACAAGCAACTTTTTATCCTTTCTGGTGATAATGATGGGGAAAAAGAAAGACTGGAAAACATGTTGCCTTTAAATACCAAGTTTTACTTCAATCAAAAACCAGACGACAAGCTCAATTTTATAAAAAAGCTTCAACAAGAAGGTAAATCGGTGATGATGATTGGCGACGGGCTTAACGATGCCGGGGCACTTGCCCAAAGTAATGTTGGAATCGCAATTTCAGAAAATATTAACGTTTTCTCTCCTGCATGTGACGGCATCCTGGAAGCTTCTAATTTAAACCGTCTGAACAAGTATTTTGAACTTTCGGATAAAGGAATAAAAATTATAAAATGGAGCTTTGCCTTAAGCCTTTGCTACAACATAGTAGGGCTGGCTTTTGCCGTTACAGGGAATTTAATGCCCGTAATAGCTGCAATACTTATGCCCTTAAGCTCTATTAGCATAGTAGCTTTTACAACATTAGCAACCAACCTTGCCGGGAAGAAATTAAAACCCGTATTGAAACAAACCTGATTAAAATCATATTTTAGATTTTAACACAGTTTTAAGTTTGCAGAAATTAATTCATAAGTTTACCGCAAATTTATAATTCATTAAAAATGAACATCATTTACCTCTTACTAGCTTTAAGTGTATTGGTAGCCCTCATCTTCTTTGTAGCCTTTATTTTTTCAGTGAAAAAGGGGCAATATGACGATGTGTATACACCATCTGTAAGGATGCTATTTGATGATGAATTAGTTAAAGAAAAACCAGAGAAATCCAATTCCACCAAAAACAAGAAATCTAAGTAACTATGGAAGTAGAACAGTTTCATTACGATAACAAAATCGTAAAAAAGTTTACTATGGCTACCCTTTTATGGGGTATTGTAGGTATGAGTGTAGGGCTGTTGCTCGCCTTTATGTTTTTATTCCCTAACATAACCGATGGAATTCCATGGTTAAGTTTTGGCCGTTTGAGACCTTTGCATACCAATGCCGTAATTTTTGCCTTTGTTGGTAATGCTATTTTCGCAGGAGTCTACTACTCTACTCAACGTTTGCTTAAAGCCAGAATGTATAGCGATTTCTTAAGTAATTTTAACTTTTGGGGATGGCAGGTAATAATTGTAGCGGCGGCGATCACGCTGCCTATGGGTTTTACCAGTTCTAAAGAATATGCAGAATTAGAGTGGCCAATAGATATTGCCATTGCTTTGGTGTGGGTTGCTTTTGGAGCCAACCTTATTGGTACTATGATTAAAAGAAGGCAACGTCACTTATATGTAGCTATCTGGTTTTACCTGGCAACATTTGTAACTGTAGCTGTTTTACACATTGTAAATAATATTGAAATTCCTGTTACTGCTTTTAAAAGTTACTCTTTTTATTCTGGAGTTCAGGATGCTTTAGTACAATGGTGGTATGGACACAATGCTGTGGCATTCTTCTTAACCACCCCTTTCCTTGGATTAATGTATTATTTTGTTCCAAAAGCGGCTAACAGACCGGTTTACTCATACCGACTTTCTATTATCCACTTCTGGTCACTTATCTTTATTTATATCTGGGCTGGTCCACACCATTTATTATATTCAACCTTACCAGACTGGGCGCAAAACCTTGGGGTAGCCTTTTCTGTAATGCTTTTATTCCCATCCTGGGGTGGTATGATTAACGGACTATTAACCTTGCGTGGTGCCTGGGATAAAGTACGTACAGATCCTGTTCTTAAGTTTTTCGTGGTAGCTATTACCGGTTATGGAATGGCAACTTTTGAAGGTCCTATGCTTTCACTTAAAAACGTGAATGCTATTGCACACTTTAGTGACTGGATTATTGCTCACGTGCACGTTGGCGCACTTGCCTGGAATGGTTTCTTAACTTTTGGTATGGTTTACTGGCTGGTACCAAGATTATTTAAAACGAAACTCTATTCCATCAAATTAGCAAATGTTCATTTTTGGATCGGGACACTTGGTATTATTATTTACACTCTACCGATGTATGTTGCAGGATTCGTTCAGGCTTCTATGTGGAAACAATT
>DATFJA010000010.1:0-3169 GCA_035269545.1 Salegentibacter sp. | reverse complement strand
ATCGTAGACCGGTTTCGGGATAAGTTTGGTAAAAGACCAGATGTAGACCTTGATTTCCCAACCTTGCGACTTAATATCCATATTGAAAAGAACTTTTGTAACGTTTCTTTTGATTCCTCTGGGCAGTCGCTACATAAGCGTGGCTATAAAACCGCGACTAATATTGCGCCTATAAACGAGGTTTTAGCTGCCGGAATGTTGTTGCTTTCCGGTTGGGACGGGCAGTGTGATTTTATGGATCCCATGTGCGGTAGTGGTACCATTTTAATTGAAGCCGCGATGATTGCCTGCAATATTCCACCGAATTTAAACCGAAAGGAATTTGCTTTTGAACGTTGGAAAGATTGGGATGAAGATCTATTCGAAAAAATAGAAGCTTCTGTGCTGAAGAAAATGAGGGAATTTCATTTTAAGATCAAAGGTTATGACACTTCGCCATCGGCAGTGCATAAAGCCATAGATAATATTGAAAATGCTAATCTTTCTGAATTTATAAAAGTAGAAAGACAGGATTTCTTTGCTTCTGAAAAAGAAGGAGAGCGGCATTTACATATGTTATTTAATCCGCCTTATGGAGAGCGACTAGAAATAGATATGCCAAAATTCTATAAAGAGATAGGGGACACGCTGAAACAATCTTACCCGGGAACTGATGCCTGGTTTATTACTTCTAACCTTGAAGCTATAAAACACGTAGGCCTTAGACCTTCCCGAAAAATAAAACTATACAACGGCGCACTGGAATCTAAATTATTAAAATACCAGATCTACCAGGGATCTAAAAAGGCGAAGTTCCAGGATTAAAGGAAATCATAATCTGTAAGCAATGAATAAATTGCTGTGACCAACAAATTTTAGTGCTCACGGATTAATAGAGAAACTTTTTAGAAATTGGGTGGCGGTCATTACAGGTAAGGAAGATTTTTGAAAATCTTTAGCATTGCGAGTGATTATAATTTCGCACTCTGAAGCTAATGCACTAAAATATTGAAGAGAATCTTCAAAATCTTTAAAATTTGAGTTCAATCCTTTTTCGATTATTTGCTCGTCAATTATAGAAATCTCGCATAAAATTTTGAGCTTTCTAAGCTTTTCTTTTGCAATTTTTGGAGATTCGAATTTGGAAAGGAAGTAATTTACGGTTGCAAAGGAAATAGGAGAAACTATTAAAGAAATAATTCCTTTATCAGCAAGGCTTGCAAGTTTTGCTGCAGCTTCATAAAACGGATCTCTTTCTCCTAATAGATCAAGAATAATATTGGTATCTATAAATATTCTTTTATTCATTTATATTTCTCCAATAAGTGGTCTGAGTATTCTTTTTTATAATCGAGGTCGGGCGCTATTTTTTTACCGGTTGATATGCTTCTCACAAAAGGAGAGATTTCTAATTCGTCGGTATCTTTCTTGCTTGTTAGTGATTGTAAATAGGCTTCTACAAGTTTAGATAAACTGAGTTTTTGATTTGAAGCGTATTTTTTAGCTCTTTCAATTACTTCTTGATCGAGCTTTAAAGTGAGTTTGGTATTCATAGCTCTATATTCTTATACGTGTAAATTTAATAAATTTATCCGTATAAACGATAAAGCTTTATTTGCAGAATTTTCTATTTCTTATAAAAAGGAATAAGGTAACTAATAGTGTAGCCATAACCCACACCAATATTACTATCGTCATAGGTTCGGTTAAAACCGGGAATAGCCAGGTTATCAAAATTATCTGGAGTAGATTGGAACAACCTGCGCTTAAGCTGAACATTAACCGATAAATATAGGTTATTCAAAACCTGAACTTTTATTCCGGCGATCAATTCTATCCAGTTAGCAGTTAAGCCCGAATATTCAATATTTTCGGTATTAATATCAGGTTCAAAGAAAGTGTTAGTAGTATAGATTCGGTATTCCTCAATTTCCTGGGTAAAGGTGGCGAAACCATAACGGGCACCTACAAAAATAAGATTCTGCATTCCCGTCCAGTTTTCATAAGCATTATAATCGGCGCCGAGCTTTATATAGCTTCCGCGAGAAGTTAAGCTGATATTATCTTCCTCGTAACCTATACTTTCGTTACCGAGTTCTGCAGCGGCATAATAACTTTTATAAACCCTGTAATCTCCCAGGATTTCAAAGCCTGAATAATCTTCCTGGAAAGCAGTTCTTGCCAGTTTGCTAAAATCTGTCCCTACCCGTAAACCAAATTTTTCACGAGCGGCCAGGCTATCCTGCACACTTGTTTCCTGGCTTAATAAAGGGCTAGCCAGAAATAAAAATGCCAGACTAAAAAAATATACTGATATGTGCTTGTGTTTCATCTTCAATATTGGGTTCTTCAATAATATAAGAATCAATCCATTGGCCCTCTTCGCCGCCTTCAATTGTTAACTTTAAACTGTTATAAATCACTTTATAGGCGCAGGCACGGTTTATATATATTTCTTCGGTGCCGTAGGTAAAGGTTAAGGTATCTGTAGCTGGTGCGAATTCCTGGTTCTCTTCATTATCAGAATCAAAAATGGTAAAAGTATAAATAGTCGAATTTTGATCTGTCCTTAACGGAATACCAATACTATCCTGATTTATTCTTTGATACAATGTTTTAATTGAATCGTTTACCGTAGATCTAATACTTAAGTTGGTTGGTCTGGCCGGGCTATCGCGCTCCTCGGCATCATAGAAACGCAGAACCAGCAAAGGAGTGGTTTGCGTGGCCTCAGGGCAAATATCGTCCCTTTGGCAGCCTTGGAAAAGCAGAAGAAGACCACTAATAAAAAAGAGATTTCTAAGATATTTTGTATTCATTTATTTTCTTTCTAAACAAACAACATTTTCTACGTGGTGCGTTTGCGGAAACATATCTACCGGTTGCACTTTGGTTACTTTATAATATTCGTCTAACATAGAGAGATCGCGAGCTTGTGTAGCCGAGTTACAACTCACGTAAACAATGCGCTGTGGCAATATACCAATTATTTGGGCAATCACATCTTTATGCATCCCGTCACGAGGCGGATCGGTTATAATAACGTCTGGCTGACCGTGCGTATTGATAAAAGATTCAGAAAAAACCTTTTTCATATCACCTACAAAGAATTCGGCGTTTTCAACCTGGTTGCGTTCAGCGTTTTCCTTAGCGTCTATAATAGCTTCGGGCACAACTTCAACCCCAATTA
>DATFJA010000009.1:0-7220 GCA_035269545.1 Salegentibacter sp. | reverse complement strand
GCAACTCCTATTGTTCCGATATATATACCGAAATTTAGAATCTAACACCTAATAATTTGGGGCTTATTGTTCGCGTTTAAATCTCCTTATAAGGAATTTCGTCTAGCTCAGTTTTTAAATCTTCAATCGCAGCAAAGTATTTATCTTTTTTCTCAGATTCAATATGCTTTGCTGTTGGCAACTTTTGTCGGAAAGGATCTACCTGCCTTCCGTGAACCCAGAAGCGATAGCATACGTGAGGGCCGGTGGCCAAACCGGTACTTCCTACATAACCAATAACATCACCTTGTTTTACTCGATCACCGCGACGAACATTTCTTTTACTCATATGCAAATACTGGGTAGTATATTTGCTATTATGCCTCACCTTAACATAATTCCCGTTTCCGGAAGTGTAACTTGCCGCAATTACCGTTCCATCGGCGGTACTTACAATAGGCGTTCCGTGAGCGGCTGCATAATCTGTACCTAAATGCGCTTTCCATCTCTTTTGTACAGGATGAAATCTTCTTTTTGTAAACCTGGAAGAAATTCGGCTATAATCTAAAGGCGCTTTTAAAAAGAAACTCTGAAGCGACTTTGCCTCCTCATCGTAAAATCTAGGCTGACCGGTTACTGAGTCTTTTCCATAATTGAAAGCATAGAAAGGTCGATCTCCGTGTTTAAAAACCGCAGCTTCTACATTTTCAATTCCTGCAAAAACAGTATCATCTATGTATTTTTCAGAATAGATCATTTTGAATTGATCTCCCTTCTGAAGTTTAAAAAAGTCTATACTCCACTGGTAAATATCAGAAAGTTCATACACCAACAGATTGCTTAAACCTTGCTCTGCTACCGCCTCTGAAAGTGAAGAACTAACAACACCAGATACCTCTCTCTTTTTTACAGTGACGGGCTTCTTTTTTCGGGAAGCACTGATACTATCGCCAATTCCAACAACAGTATAATTTATCCTGTCGTTTTGATAAATAAAATACTGCGGGGTATTGGCTGAATCCTTTGATTTAAGGATCATGTATTTTCTACCGGCCGTAATTCTTGCAGGGTTAAATGTATCTTTTACTTTTTCTGAAATCTGGTAGATTTTCCCTCGATCTACACCTTGCTGATCTAAGAGATAACCAAAACTATCCCCAGATTCTATAGTGCCATCTACAACTTCATAATTATCCAGAACAAATCCGAATTCTTTCTTGACAGGTTCAGGCGCTTTTTTTTCAAGCTTTTCAGCATTTAGCGCGGTTTCTTTTGCGTCATCTTCACAGGCTATAAAAGCCAACATCAATACCAGTAGGAAACTTAATTTTTTCAATTTAGGAATTTTGTTTTTCTGTATTAAACATATGGTTCACCCATTCTTTGCCCCAATTTTCTAATTCTTCATCACTCCATAAGTAAGGAAAAAAGCTATTTCTTTGGAAGCTAGGCGGCAAAAATTCTTTCCAATTTGTTCCGCCAGTAGCTGCGATTGCTTCTCTGTCCTTATTTAAATATCTATAAGCAGCACCCATATGCATTAAGGGCCAGTTTATATTCACATTGGCGTCAAAATTACGTAATGCTTCTTTCAAATACTTATTATTTTTTACCGAATCTGGTAGTTCTTTATATTTATGAAATAGAGTTCTCCCCTTATATTCTGAAGCAATCCTTAGGAAACGCGCAGTATAGCGCTTTTCAAACTGCCTAAGCGTTAGGGTCTTTTCCCCGGTTTTAAGATCTATCCCACCTTTTTTCCAGTAAATATTTTCGTACAAATCTTCCAGGCTATTCTCATCTGAATATTGATCCCTAATTTTATAAGAAACCAAATTTTCCAATGGCGTAGCATAAATTTCTATCATTCTAAACTGCGCCGATTGAAATCCGCTAGCAGGCAATAAAGACATTCTAAACTTCAAGAACTGTTCTCTTTCCATCCCCTTGATCATCACATCAAAAGAATCGGTAAGAATTCTAAAATAGCGATTTAAACGATTGTATCTTTCAATTAAAAAATCAGCATCAGGATTTTCTTTTTCAATTATTTGTTGCTGCTCATGAATAATCAGCTTAAAATAAAGCTCACTAATTTGATGGTAGGAGATAAAAATCTTTTCATCCGGGAAATGCGTCAGGGTATTTTGTAGGCTTAGCAGCGTATCAATATTCAAATAATCCCAATAAGTAAGATACCTATCATATAGAAGCCCATCTAGATAAGATGCCAGATCCTGGCCCGAATTTTTAAACTTTTCCTCTAGTGCAAAAATACGTTCTGCAATTTCCGGCTTTATTTCCATGTACTAATTCATAATTATTTTAAAAGGATGCTTTAATCCCTTGTAAGAATCTAGATCGGCATCGAGAGAGCCAACCGCAAGATTGGCTTCAATTTTTAAAGGAATTCTGTTGGCATCGTCACTTACCCAAAAAGTAAGACTTTCTTTTTCTTTAAAAACCCTACCGGCCATCACGTAAGGCCTGAATTTTAAAGTAGCAACTTTACCAAATTTGGTTTTTATCACCTCTCGGCCCAGAAACCTCAACTTGAAATCCATATTCTCATCGTCTATAAATAGATTGAGACGCATTTCATCACCGGGGCGAAGTTCATCGTTTTCAATATTGTTGCGAATATAATAAAATGCCGATAACATATCGTGAACATTCGGCTTAGTGGTATATGTATGATTCTCGTTGTGTTTTCTATCAAAAACGTAGGCCTTATTATCGCTGTGATCAAAGTCTATTTCCAGATCTTTGGTATAGCCACCTTCGTTGATTTTCCGGATAAACTTATAAGGCTTCCCATTTTGTTTATCAATATAGGTTTGATAGTTATCATCTACCTTAAAAAACCAGTGCAGCAAACCGGTAGATTTTCCCCGACCTTTAATATGATAAACAGGTTCACCCCTAATTATGGTTTCATCAACTTCTAAAGTTGCGTAACTTGCATTAAAAGGGCCATAGTGTATGCGGAATTTAAACCATTCGCCTGCACTAAATGCTTTTTGAGATTGCGCCTGAAGCGCGAAGCCGGTTAGAAGAAAGAGAAATGTTGCAAATAGACTTTTTTTCATACCAAATTTTTAAATTCTGATTTTCAGAGCGATTGGACTAAGAATATTTACAATTTCTATTCCAAATGTATTAAAACAAAAAACCCCATCAAATTAATGAAAGGGTTTTTGTCTTATTAACCAACTAAAACTTAAATTATGAAAAAAATTTATTACATTATTGGTAACCACTCCAAAAATGCGAGCGCAAAATTCTGCATTTTATAAAGTAATAACAACAACAAAATTAAGTTTAACACAATAATTTTAATCAGTGCTATTTTTTAACTATAAATCAAAAATAATATAGTTTTTTTATGATTATTGTAAAGTTCCTCGTAAGTCCTGCTCCCTTTCTATCGCTTCAAAAAGTGCTTTAAAGTTACCTGCACCAAAACCTTTTGCCCCCATTCGTTGAATTATTTCAAAAAATAGCGTGGGACGATCCTGTAATGGCTTGGTAAATATCTGTAATAAATAACCTTCTTCATCGGCATCGATCATAATACCCAGTTTTTGTAAGCGCTCGATATCTTCTCGCAATTCATGGTCGTGTTTAGCTAAACGCTCGGGAACTTCTTTATAATAGGCTTCTGGCGGAGTAGAAAGAAATTCTATTCCCCTTTCGCGCAATTTCGAAACCGTACTGATAATATCGTCTGTAGCCACTGCCAGATGCTGTACTCCAGGCCCCTCGTAAAAATCTAGATATTCTTCAATTTGAGATTTTTTAGCTCCTTCAGCAGGCTCATTAATTGGAAATTTTATTCTTCCATTCCCATTACTCATCACTTTACTCATTAAAGCAGAATATTCGGTGTGGATTTGCTTATCGTCAAAAGATAGAAAATTAACAAAGCCCATAACGTCTTCATACCACTTTACCCAGGTGTTCATTTCGTTCCAGCCAACATTACCAACCATATGGTCTATATATTTTAAACCCGTAGGTTCAGGCTTATATTCTGAATCCCATTTGCGAAAACCTGGTAAAAAATGACCATTATAATTTTTCCGTTCTACAAATAAATGAACGGTTTCCCCGTAGGTATAAATGCCAGAACGAATTACTTCGCCATATTCATCTTTTTCAATTCCCGGTTCCATAAAAGATTTTGCGCCACGTGAAGTTGTTTCTTCCCAGGCACTTTTAGCATCGTCTACCCAAAGTGCAATTACTTTCACTCCATCGCCGTGCTTTACGATATGATCGTTGATAGGATCTTTTGAATTAAGCGGGCTTGTTAACACCAATTTTATTTTATCCTGCTTCACTACATAAGAAACAAAATCTTTGCTCCCTGTTTCCAAACCTTTATATGCATAAGATTGAAAGCCAAAGGTCGATTTATAGAAATAGGCCGCCTGTTTAGCATTCCCTACGTAAAATTCTACATAATCTGTTCCTAACAAAGGCAGAAAATCCTGGGCATCTTCAAACATTTTTTCGAGTCCGTATTCAACGGATTTTACGTCTTTACTCATAATTTTTATTTTTTAATAGATTAATGTGAATAAAACTGAAAATTGATTTCAATTTCACCACATCGTATTGTCTTATACACATAAGCCTTTTTCCAACCCAATCTTAATGATTTTCATCCAACCAGGATTTATAGTAGGTTTCATCGGCAATTTCCATCGCATCTTCCGTAAGCATTAATGGCTTAAATGTATCTACCATCACCGCCAATTCCTCGGTCTCCACCTGGCCGATACTACGTTCTACAGCTCCCGGATGTGGTCCGTGCGGAATTCCCGCAGGGTGCAAGGATATATGCCCGGCTTCAATATCGTTTCTGCTCATAAAATCACCATCTACATAATACAACACCTCATCACTATCTATATTACTGTGGCTATAAGGTGCCGGAATACTCTCTGGATGATAATCGTATTTACGCGGACAAAAACTGCAAACCACAAAAGCATCGGTTTCAAAAGTTTGGTGCACCGGTGGTGGTTGGTGAATTCTACCGGTTATCGGTTCAAAATCGTGAATTGAAAAAGCATACGGATAGTTATATCCGTCGTAACCCACCACATCAAATGGATGAGTGGCGTAAACCATATCAAATATTTCTCCCTGCTTTTTTACTTTAATTAGGAAATCACCTTTCTCATCATTAGTTTCCAGTTCATAGGGCTGTCTTAAATCGCGTTCACAAAACGGGGAATGTTCCAATAGTTGACCAAACCAGTTTCGATAGCGTTTAGGCGTGTAAATTGGTCTTCTGGATTCTACTATAAACAAACGATTGTCTTCGTCATCAAAATCTATTTTATAAATAGTTCCTCGTGGAATTAATAAATAATCGCCGTATTTAAAATCCAGGTTCCCTAGGTGAGTTCTTAATTTCCCTGTTCCTTTATGAATAAACAGCAATTCATCTGAATCTGAATTCTTATAGAAATAATCAGTTGTAGAACCTTGAGGAGAAGCCAGGGTGACATCTACGTCACTATTGGTCAAAACCACTTTTCGGCTCTCAAGATAATCTGGATTTGGTTTTATCTGAAATCCTTTGAAACGGTAAGATTTTATATTGTTTTCGGCAGCGATTTTCGGTTTTACACTATAGCTCCCTTTCACTTCTTTTACCTGTGTAGGACGATGTTCGTGATAGAGATTAGAGGACATCCCGTCAAAACCAATAGTACCAAAAAGTTGTTCGTAGTAAAGGCTGCCGTCTGGCTTTTTAAAAACCGTGTGACGTTTATGAGGAATCTTACCGAGTTTATGATAAAAAGGCATAATCTGATATTTTTAATTCAACCCCCAATTTCTAAAAGAATATTGAGAATTTGTTATTTTTTTCGGTGTTATTTTACCTTAAAACAAATATCGGGATTTTTTAAGGAAACATTCTTAAAACATCTCTAAAACCGGAAAGCAAAATTCAAAACCTACCAGCGAAAACTGAGGGAATTTAGTATGTCTATATACTAAAACCAAAAACCAAGGCTAAAGAACCACTGGCTGGCTTTAATTTCAGGCGAATAGGTATATTTTAATTCCATTGGCCCCATAAAAGTATCTACACCATAACCAAGGGCATAACCTGTAAAATCTGGCATGCCAAACCATTCTCCCGAAGGGTATATCTTATTCCCAATATTAGCAATATTGGCACCCAAAATCACGTGATTTTTCCTGAAAATCTCATAATCAAACTCCAGAAGACCTTTAATATAACTATCTCCCGACAGACTTATAAAATCATAGCCATAGAAAGGAACAAAGTTATTAATGAGATTATTCCCATACCCACCCAGGAAAAAATCTAGAGTATTAACCCCGTCGCTTCCTATTCTAAATCCGGTTTCAGCAGCTAGCCTGGTGGAGAACCTTTTAAAAGGAGAGAAGGCATAACCAAAATTTCCCTTTGCTATAGAGAATTCAGCGAAATCATTATTGAAATCTGAAGAAAACAGGTAGACGTGGAAATCACCATCAAAATAAACCCCTTGAGATGGAAAGTATTTATTATCGTAAGAATCGTATTTTAAATACCCAAAAGCACTATAGAAATGACTGTTTTCGAAGAGTGCGTTATCATCAACCTCAGCATTGGGATCGTTTAAAGTTTCTGAGGCAATCCTCAAGTATTTATGCTCAGCTCCCAGGCCAAAAGAAAAAACCTGCCTAAATAAAGTTTCTGCATAAACCTGGTTCGTAAAATCACGATAATCTACCTCAATTCTATTTATACCAATATCTTCTAATCCCGCATTTTCCCTTGCAAAATCAAAGGACACAGGATGTTCAAATTTGTTGTAGCGCGATTTAATACCAATACTCCAGTAGAAGCCTTTGTCTATATAATAGTCAAAATTATATCTAAATTGATCACCAACCACGATATCCAGGGAAGCAACATCGTTAGAAAATAGCAGACTTTTACGTGTGTAATTAATTAAGGCCCCAATATTATAAAGCTCGTCATAATGTAAGCCTAATCGCAAAAGACTTTTGTTTTCACTTTCTTCCATTCTCATAGCTAGTGTATAAAGCCCATCGTCGTTATTGGGAATTAAGCTATAATTAATCCTGTTGAAATTTCCCGAGGCAGAAAGGTTGTCTATACCTCTATTTAAATCCTGAAGTGTATAATCTGTAAAAAACTCCAACCTCAATTTACCCATAATATAGGAACGTGGATAGGTATTATT
>DATFJA010000008.1:0-8120 GCA_035269545.1 Salegentibacter sp. | reverse complement strand
TCCCTGAACAAACGGCAGTGATACATAATCTTGTCTACCAGGGTAGTTTTACCGTGGTCTACGTGCGCGATAATCGCGATGTTTTTAATAGCTGTCATATAAGCGCCTCATTTTTAAGGCTGCAAATGTACGGCTATTTTTAAAGAAACAAGTATCTAATGCTACTTATTAAAAATAAAATATTTAGAACCGAAGCAGCTGTAAATCAAAAGGTTAATTAAAATGAATTTAATTTATAAATTCAGGAATTGTTTTTTAGCTTTTTGAAAACGAAGAAACCAAAATAAATTACGGCAATAGTTCCAAAACCTATTCCCAATAAAGGCTCCTCAGGTCTTTGAAAAATGAAGAAAATTGTAGCAGCGGTCATTATTAATGCATTTACCAGCAGTCGCTTAGCGGTATAATAATTCCTGAACTGTTCTGTAATACTTCCCATAGCTGATTTTTTTTTTCAAAGCTATGAATTTAAAAGCAATCTTTAACTTTCATCTGCCGATGGACCATAAGTCGCCGGAACCGGGATATCTAACAATCTAAAATAAACTCCTAATTGTGCTCTGTGATGCGGCAACTGGTTAAGCACCATCATTCTTAACACACTATATTTTGGCATATCCAATAAAACTTTCCCGTCCTGAATCATTTTCCAGTTCTTTTCATATTCTTTATCCGGCTTTCTTAAAGCAGCTTCAGCTTCAGCAGTATTATTTTATAAAACCTCAAGAATTTCATCTACAGTAGCAAAATCGGGAGCTTTATAACCGGCCATATCCATATCGTCCATTTCCATAGTTCCCGTAATCCAACTGGGAATTTCAGCAAGGTGATTAGCGAGTTGCCTTATAGTCATTGACTTTTCATGCGGGCGCCAATCCATTTTATCTGTTGGAATTCGTTTTAGAAATTTTTCAGTGATCACTACTTCATGTTGAAGTTCTGATATTAATATGTTTTGAAGTTCCATAGTTTAAAAAATTAATATAGTAAACTACTTCGGCGCAAGCTCACGAAGCATTATGATTGGAAAATACAATTTGATGACGAGGCAAGCCCCGGAACATTTAATCTCGATTATCGAGTAAATTACAATAAAAACTCATCACCCCTTAGGATTAACAAACTAAAAGGCCTCGGGAAAACACGTATTTTTAGGATTGTTCCTACTGCTTAATTCTCTTATATTTGCAGAACCAATTCCACTATATGAAACTTGAAAAAATTCCACAGTTAAAACATACAGATTCCAATAATTTCTTCTTGCTTGCCGGTCCATGCGCTATAGAAGGAGAAGAAATGGCGCTAAGAATTGCCGAAAAAGTTATGGAAATCACTAACAAACTAGAAATACCATACGTTTTTAAGGGATCTTTCAAGAAGGCTAATCGTAGCCGAATAGATAGTTTTACCGGAATTGGAGATGAAAAAGCTTTAAAAATTCTTCGAAAAGTTTCTGAAACTTTCGAAATTCCAACCATAACCGATATTCACGAAGTAAGCGATGCGAAATTAGCTGCTGAATATGTTGATATTCTCCAAATCCCTGCTTTTTTAGTAAGACAGACAGACCTGGTAGTTGCTGCCGCAGAAACCGGGAAAGTGGTGAATTTAAAAAAAGGACAATTTATGAGTCCTGAAAGTATGAAACACGCGGTAACCAAGGTGACCGACTGTAATAATGAGCAGGTTATGGTTACCGATCGCGGAACGATGTTTGGCTACCAGGATATGATTGTAGATTTTAGAGGAATACCTACAATGCGCGAATTTGCTCCTACAGTTCTGGACGTGACCCATTCCCTACAGCAACCCAACCAAAGCAGTGGCGTAACCGGTGGAAGACCTGATATGATCGAAACCATTGCACGGGCCGGGGTGGTAAATAAAGTAGATGGCTTGTTCATTGAAACCCATTTTGACCCTGCCAACGCTAAAAGTGACGGCGCTAACATGCTAGACTTAAATTATCTTGAAAATTTATTAAGCAACTTAGTAGCCATAAGGCAGACTATAAATAAGCTTTAACTCCCAATCTTTAAATAAGTTCGCTTCAATTACACCTTATCTCCCGGGATATCAATCCAAGAATATTTTGGCTTTGAGATTGATCGTAGATGGTTATTCTTCCCGAAATTCGCAAATTAAAGGTTATTCAACACCACATTTTATAGTCTTTATACCAACAACTCTTATTGTAGTTTGAAATCAACTAGCCATTTATTATTTAAGCTTATTTCATTAAATAAAAGTTAATCCAACTCATTATTAGGTGTTTTCGTTTTAAATTAAGTTAATTTGAAGCTTAACCAAGCAAAATAATCTTAATGAAAGCCCAAGGAATGTCAGGGAACATATTCTCTTACAATTCATTTTTAGCTATTTTTTGTTTTTTTATAATAGCTCCTTTAAGCGCTCAGGAGGAACCAGAAGTTTCTGTTGGAGGTGCCTTGAGATATAATTATAATTTATCTTCCTGGAAAGATGGTCAAAAAAACCGTGGTGGTGATTTAGGCTATGATATTTTCAGAATAAATTTCAACGCGAAATATAAAGGCATTTATTTAAATGCTGAGTATAGATTATATTCAGCTGCTTTTGGCGGTGGAGTCTTGAAGCAAGGTTGGATGGGTTATAAATTTAATGATGTAGAAGAAATTCAAGTTGGTTTATCCCAGGTTCCATTTGGAATTCAGCAATATAACTCTCACAATTGGTTTTTCAATCTCACTTACTATGTGGGTCTTGAAGATGATCATGATATGGGAATAAAATACATTAATGCAGGTGAAAAATTTGAGTATCACCTGGCATTTTATAAAGGCGCAGAAGAATTAGCATTTGGAAACAATACAGAATCTTCTATTAGCCGATACTCTTATGATGTAGTGGGAAGAAATAAAGAAACCAACCAGTTTAACGGTAAGTTCGTTTATAAATTTGGTAAAAAAGCAGCTAACCGCTTAGGAGTGTCAGCCCAATACGGCGGACTTTATAATTTAGACACAGAAGAAACCGGAGACCATTATGCATTCGCTGTACATTACGAGATCACTCAAAACCGATGGAATTTAAAAGCACAGGCTTTAACAGCAGCGCATAATCCTATTAATGCTGAAGGAGAAAGTAGAGAATCCTTAACTTTTGGCGCCTATGGTTTCCCTTATGAGGTTGCTGCCGATTTTAATATGTACACCCTGGCAATCTCAAGAAACGTTCCTGTTAACCTGGGGCCTGTTTCTAATTTAGAATTCTACAATGATTTTGGTTATATGCAAAAGCATAATAATAATTTCACAGATTCTTATATGAACGTGACGGGAGTATTAGTTACCGCCGGGCAGGTTTATACGTATATAGACTACGCGGCCGGCTACAACCACTCCTGGCTGGGAGGTGATTTTATAGATGATTTTGCAGAAGGAATTCCCGATGCTAAATGGGAAGCAAGATTCAATATCAACATAGGCTACTATTTTTAATTTAATTTCTGAAAGAACAATTTTATGACTAAAAAAGTTACCAGAAGCGATGAGAAAAAGTCAATCTTTGGATTGGAAGTAAACGGTCCCGTTTTCTTCATTTCCTCTTTCATCATCATAGTAAGTATCGTCCTGACCCTAATATTTGAAGAACAGGCAGAATCAGCTTTTTCAGATATTCAAAACGCAGTGGCCAATAACGCCGACTGGTTTTTTGTAATGTGTGTAAATATATTCCTGGTCTTCCTGGTCTACCTTGCTTTGGGACCATTTGGTAAAATGCGCATTGGTGGCCCAAAAGCCAAATCGGAGTTTAAGACTCTCTCCTGGTTTGCAATGCTATTTAGTGCAGGAATGGGAATTGGTCTGTTATTCTTTAGTGTAGGAGAACCTATAATGCATTTTAGCGCGCCTCCTACCGCAGAGGGAGGAACTGCTGCTGCGGCAAAGGAGGCTATGAACTTCACTTTTTTACATTGGGGCTTTCACGCCTGGGGAGTTTATGCCCTTGTTGGCTTAGCCCTTGCTTACTTTACCTACACCAGGGGCTTACCGCTTACCATACGTTCTATTTTCTATCCCTTTCTGGGAGATAAAATATATGGGAAAATAGGAGATGCAATAGATATTTTCGCTGTTTTGGCAACTTTATTTGGTTTAGCAACATCATTAGGGTTTGGAGTACAGCAAATTGCTTCCGGACTTGATCATGTATTCAATGTTCCAAGCGGCATAACCACCCAAGTTATTTTGATTGCAGGAATTACTCTTGTGGCTACAATTTCTGTAGTTCTTGGCGTAGACAAAGGAGTTAAATTTCTTAGCGAATGGAATATGCGAGTTGCACTTTTATTACTAGGAATTGCCATCGTTTTGGGACCTACGATATTTATTTTTAGATCGTTCATAGAAAATACAGGTAGCTATTTATTTAATTTTCTTGAGATCTCTACCTGGAGTGAAACCTTTACCGGTGGCTCCTGGCAGAACGACTGGACCGTATTTTATTGGGGATGGTGGATTGGCTGGTCGCCATTTGTAGGGATGTTTATTGCCCGTATTTCTAAAGGACGAACTATTAGAGAATTTATATTGGGAGTACTATTGGTACCTTCTTTAGTTACTTTCTTTTGGCTTTCGGCATTTGGTAGTGTTTCGCTTGAAGGAGCGCTTGGCGGAGATATGAGCATAATAAACGCAGTAAATGATGATATTGCCACTGCCCTATTTGTTTTCTTCGAAGATTACCCACTTTCAATGGTGATAAATGTGGTAGCAGTAATTCTTATTGCAGGTTTCTTTATTACCTCTTCCGATTCAGGATCACTGGTAATTGATAGTCTAACTTCAGGAGGAAAAATAGATGCTCCAAAAGGGCAACGTATATTTTGGGCCGTAACCGAAGGAACAGTAGCTGCAGTTCTACTTATCGGTGGTGGTTTACAGGCTTTGCAAACAGCTACAATTGTTACAGGCCTGCCCTTTGCCGTAATTTTACTCATTATGTGTTACTCACTCTATAAAGGTTTAAAAGAAGATCATTTAGAACTTCAGGACAAGAGAGAGCAAAAAGAGTTGGAAAATTACGAGGAGATCGTGAACGATATTGTTAAAAAGCGAAACATAGGAAAACATAAAGATCAACACTAAACTAACCAGGATTATGAAGAGATTCAAAAATATATTGGTCGCCTTAGACCTATCAGATATCGACGAAACACTTATTAAATATGCTTCTTATTTGGCTGACACCATAGATGTGGAAAAAGTATATTTTGTGCACAACATCAAGAAGTACGAGATAAGTGCGTTGTTCCAGGAACATTTTAAAGATATTAATCTGGATGAAGTGATTAGCGATGAACTTAACGAAAAAGTAGAAAGTCATTTTACCAGCAAAAAGGAGTGGGAAGTACTTATTTCTGAAGACCCTTATACAGAGTCACTTACCAGCTATATCGCTAACAAATACTATATAGATTTGGTGATCCTGGGAGATAAACATAAGAAAAAAGGTACCGGGGTAGTGAGTAATAAATTACTTAGAATACTTAAATGTGATATTCTTTCTATTCCAAGGAATTTCAAGCCAAAAATTGAAAATATTTGGGTTGGAACCGATTTTTCCAGCGAATCGAAAAAGACTTTTCATGTTGCCGAAATATTGCACGAAGCTACCTCAGCGCCGGTTACTGCGGCTCATGTATATTCAGTTCCTGTACAATTCTCTCCCTATGTGCCCAAAGAAACCATGGGCCCGAAAATTGAAAAGCACGCAAGGCATAAAAGTGAGAAGTTTTTAGAAAAATTACAATACAAAGGTGACATTAAAACACTCATTATTCCCGGGAGGGAAGCTAGTGTAGCCAGTAATTTACTGGAAGAAGCAAAAGAAGACAATGTTGACATCCTCATCGTTTCCGATAAGGGTGCTAACAATATTTCCAGTCTTTTAGTAGGAAGCGTTACCGAAGAACTTTTTGGCGAAAAACCCGAATTACCTATTTGGATTGCAAAATAAAATCATCCACGGCTTTAGTATAACATAATCAATGATTTGAAAACTTTAGCCGGGGGATTATTTTATCAAAACCTTATTTTATTCAAAGTTTAAAACAGTAAATACCGGCAGGTGATCTGAGGGGTATTTTAGATTTTTAGAATCACTGAGTACAGCATATTTTTCTACCCTGATCTTATCTGACACGAAAATATAATCTATCCGCCTGCTTACCGGTTCAGCAAAGTTATACCCGTTATAGGTACCTTCGGGGCCAAAATTTAGTTGAGCCACATTCCGGGAATCGTTCATTTTTTCAGACAAAAACCGAATGGCATTGGTTTGCGGTTCCAGGTTTAGATCGCCCATTAAAATTACAGGGAGGTTTTCGTTATTTAATGCTGAAATCTTTTGCCAAATAAGCTTTGCACTGTTCTCCCTCGCCTTTTCTCCAATATGATCAAAGTGGGTATTGAAAACCCAGAAGATTTTCCCGGATTCTTTGTCTTTAAATTTAGCGTAAGTACAAATACGCTCCATTGCCGCATCCCAGCCTACCGAGACCTTCTCAGGAGTTTCAGAAAGCCAAAAAGTATTTTCTTCCAGCACTTCAAACTTTCCAGCATTATAGAAAATTGCGCTAAACTCGCCCGCTTCTTTCCCATCATCACGCCCTACTCCTACATACTTATAATTTTTCATTACAGATTCAAAATGCTTTAGCTGACTTACCAAAGCCTCCTGAACTCCAAGAATTTCAGGTTCATAAAACTTTATCTGATTGGTAATATGCTCTTTTCGTTTAGACCAGGAATTTTCTCCATCATTCTCGTTAGCATACTTAATGTTATAGCTCATCACTTCTAATTGCTGAGCATAGAGCCCGGAACCTAAGAAGCTAAAAAGGAGAATAAATATTAAAATTCGATTAATCATAATTTTTATTTTTGATAAAGTTCGGAATATTTGATGAAAAAACGAATGTTCATATTTAATAGCGATAAAAGACTTATTTTTAAACCATTAATCAACAGTCGTTTAAAAATAAATTTTGAAATTAATTAAAAGAATATGAAAAGGTTTTTGATCATCTTTTTAATAGTAGGCGTACTTCTAATGATTCCTTTTTTGGCAATGCAATTTACTACTGAAGTAAACTGGAGCGTTGCCGACTTTCTTATCATGGGACTCTTACTACTGGCCGGTGGCCTGGCAATAGATCTTGTTTTGAGGAAAATTTCCGGATCCAGAAACCGACTCATTACCAGCGGAATTATTCTTCTAGTATTTTTATTGATTTGGGCAGGACTAGCCGTTGGCGTCTTTGGAACTCCTTTTGCGGGGAGTTAAAAGATCAGCAAGTTATAGGAATTCAGATACTATGGATTATTTTGTAAAAAAAGACTCTATTGTTCGCGAAATTTGGGGAAAGGGTGATACCATTCTATTTATTTTCGCCGGTGCCTCGGCAGAGTTTGCATTGAATAAAGCGGTAGACTGGCTTTATTATACAGGCCGTTTGCCGCAAGACCCACTGGGTAGGCTTTTTTCAACAGTAGCTTACGCCAGGACTATAGTTTTTTCATCCGAAAAAGAAGCAAATTCAGCTATAGACCGTATAAATGCTATTCATGGCTCGCTTGAAACTGCACGCGAAAAAAAGATTCCCGATTGGGCTTATCGCGATGTGCTTTTTATGCTTATAGATTATTCCATAAAATCTTTTGAAATCCTGGAACACAAACTTGAGCTATCTGAAAAAGAAGAAGTTTTTGATGTTTTCTTTCGGTTTGGAAAAAGAATGAAGTTAAAAGGACTGCCGGTAGACTTTCAGGAATACGAAAAAATGCGAAAATCTCAACTCCAGCAAGATTTATTTTTTGGAAGTTACACCGCCGATCTCTATAAGCAATATCGCAAACACCTTGGAGTATTTAGGTTTTGGCTTCTACTGGAAACACAGAAACTAATAACCCCAAAAATTGTCCGCCAGTACTTAAAGCTGGAAAAGTATTCCTTTATAAAACCGATCTTGCCTTTTTATAAATTAAGTGCATTCATCAAATTAGACGGATTAATTAAATCGCTAATTCTTCCTTCTGAATATAAAGCTGAAATAAGGTCCCTGGATAGAAATTAAG
>DATFJA010000007.1:0-14512 GCA_035269545.1 Salegentibacter sp. | reverse complement strand
CATCGACGGGGGGGTTTGGCACCTCGATGTCGGCTCGTCACATCCTGGGGCTGGAGAAGGTCCCAAGGGTTGGGCTGTTCGCCCATTAAAGTGGCACGCGAGCTGGGTTCAGAACGTCGTGAGACAGTTCGGTCTCTATCTGTAGTGGGCGTTAGAAATTTGAGTGGACCTGATCCTAGTACGAGAGGACCGGATTGGACCAACCTCTGGTGCACCAGTTGTTCCGCCAGGAGCATTGCTGGGTAGCTACGTTGGGAAGGGATAAGCGCTGAAAGCATATAAGCGCGAAACCCACCACAAGATGAGATTTCTTTAAAGGACCGTGGGAGACGACCACGTTGATAGGCCACAGGTGTAAAGGCAGCAATGTCATAGCCGAGTGGTACTAATAATCCGTAAAGCTTGATGCGATTCCCGCTATCCTGCAAGGGATAGTGGGAGCTTGAATGCTTTACCCAAGTTTATCTTTATTCTTTGTTTCTTAAATATGTCAACTTATTAGGAGTTGGATAGCGCGTTTTAAGACGTTCTATGCCAGTCTCAATGATTTAAGGTGGTTATGGCAACGGGGCTCACCTCTTCCCATTCCGAACAGAGAAGTTAAGCCCGTTAGCGCAGATGGTACTGCTATTTGTGGGAGAGTATGTCACCGCCTTGTTTTTGAAACCCTTCATCATCTCGATGAAGGGTTTTTTTATACCATAAAATGAAAGATTATTCAAGGATTGAAGCTTAATATTGTAGCTGATTGAATGGTAGAATGAGCCGTATTCTTTTGAGAAATTAAGCTTTTTTGATTTATTTCATTTCAATTTTTAAATAATTCATAGTCACCTACGGTGGCTTTTTTTTGTCATTTTATCAAAAAGATGATTTATGTCAGGTTTATTATCTTTTAGCAAAAACTTAAAAGTTGTTTCCTTCTAATACCTTTATTTTTGCGGAACAATATATATACTATGAACAAAGGAATTTACATTGCCACACTTGAATCTCACAGTGGGAAATCGATGATATCACTGGGTCTTATGAGAACCCTCTTAGGGAAGATGGTAAAAGTAGGATACTTTAGGCCCATTATAAACGATGTAGCAGAAGGCCAGAGAGATAACCATATAGATACAGTTTTAAGTTATTTTGATTTAAATATTCCTTACGAGGATACCTATGCTTTTACTAGAAGTGAAGTAATCCAGAAACGAAATGAAGGAAAATCAGGTGAGATAATGGATACCGTTATCAGCAAGTATAAAAAGCTTGAAGAAGAATTCGACTTTATTCTCGTAGAAGGAAGTGATTTTTCGGGAGAGGGTAGTGTTTTTGAATTTGATGTTAATGTAATAATTGCTAAAAACCTTGGTATTCCTGTTATTATAGTTGTGAGTGGTCAGTTTAAGAACTGGGAAGAGCTATTAGGAAACCAACAAATGGCTTATCGTGCATTTAAAGATAAAGAAGTGCAGGTGATGGCAATGGTTAGTAATAAAATAGAGCAGGACAACCTGGAGCCGGCTAAAAAGAATATGCGAGCCTTTCTGCCCGAAGAAGTTGGAGTATTTGCAATTCCGTTAGTTGATACACTTAATAATCCTACCTTAAAGGAAATTGTAAAAGTTTTGAATGGGAAAGTTTTATTTGGTCACGATTTTCTTGATAATCAAACCGGGAATTTTGGAGTTGGAGCAATGCAATTACGGAACTATCTAACCACTCTAAAAAATGAAAGTCTTGTAATTACCCCGGGGGATAGAGCCGATATTATTCTTGGAGCTCTCCAGGCTAATATTTCCAGTAACTATCCGAGAATTTCCGGGATAATTCTAACCGGTGGATTAACACCAGAAGAATCAATTTTAAAATTAATTGAAGGTTTATCTGATATAGTCCCTATGATATCAGTTCAGGAGGGTACTTTTGTCGTAACTAATAAGGTTGGTGCCATAAAATCCAATATTTACGCAGACAGTATTCAGAAAATACAGACTACCATAAGCATATTTGAGCGATATGTATCTTTTGATCCATTGGTAGAAAAATTGATTAACTATAAGCCTCAGGGTATTACTCCAAGAATGTTTCAATACAGTCTGGTTAAACGAGCCAGGCAAAGTAAAAAGCATATTGTGCTACCCGAAGGAACGGATGAGCGTATTCTTACCGCGGCCAAACGTCTAATAGATATGGACCTGGTTGACCTGACTTTGTTAGGAGATGTGGATGCTATACATAAATCCGTAGCGAAAATTGCTTTAGATCTTGATTTTTCAAAAGTCAATATTATCGATCCTATTAATTCACCGAATTTTCAGGATTATGCCGAAACTTTTTATGAGTTGAGAAAGCATAAAGGGGTTAATATGGATATGGCGAAAGACCGTATGAGTGATGTATCCTATTATGGTACCATGATGATTCATAAAGGACATGCTGACGGAATGGTTTCAGGAGCAGCACATACCACGCAACACACCATTTTACCTGCACTTCAGTTTATTAAAACCAAACCAAAGGTTTCTGTAGTTTCTTCAGTATTTTTTATGTGTTTAGAGGATAGGGTTTCTGTTTTTGGAGACTGTGCAATCAATCCTAATCCTACAGCTGAAGAATTGGCAGAAATCACTATTTCTTCTGCAGAAAGTGCTTCAGCCTTTGGTATAGCGCCAAAAATTGCTATGTTGTCCTATTCATCAGGATCTTCAGGGAAGGGCGCTGATGTGGATAGAGTAAGAGAGGCTACTGCTATTGTTAAAAAAAGAAGACCAGATCTCAAAATAGAAGGTCCAATTCAGTATGATGCTGCAGTAGACATTAGCATTGGTAAAAGTAAATTACCGGAATCTGAAGTAGCAGGACAGGCCAATGTTTTAATTTTCCCCGATTTAAATACCGGAAACAACACTTATAAAGCCGTGCAAAGAGAAACAGGAGCTTTAGCCATTGGACCTATGCTTCAGGGATTAAATAAACCGGTAAACGATTTGAGCCGCGGATGTACCGTAGCCGATATATATAATACAGTGATTTTAACCGCCATTCAGGCACAAGGCATATAATTCAGCATGAAGAATATTTTAATTATAAATTCAGGAAGTTCGTCTTTAAAATTTCAATTAATTCAGATGCCAGATGAATTGGTTTTGGCATCAGGTTTCGTTGAGCGTATTGGTTTGGAGGGCTCCAAACTTCATTATAAAACAAGGAAAGATTCAATTACGCAAGAACTTGCCGCAAAAGATCACGCTATTGCTTTAAAAGCCATTACCGATCTTTTAATGAGCACCGAGAAGGGTGTTATAGATAATGCAGAAGAAATAGCCGCTATTGGGCATCGCGTTGTTCATGGTGGAGATAATTTTTCTAAAACTATAGAAGTAAATGAAGCAGTAAAAGCGAAAATAAAAGATTTTTTCTCTTTAGCGCCTTTACATAATCCGGCAAATTTAAAAGGAATAGAGGTAGCAGAAAAATTATTCCCCAATGCTAAACAGGTTGCCGTTTTTGATACTGCCTTTCACAGATCTATACCCAGGAAAGCTTCCCAGTATGCCATCCCAAATGACTTTTTTGAAAAAGATCATATTCAACTTTATGGATTTCATGGTACCAGCCATAAATACGTGAGCGAAAAGGCTAATGAATATTTGAAGAACGATAATTCAAAAATTATAAGTATTCATTTAGGTAATGGATGTAGCATAACAGCTGTGAAGGACGGAAAGAGCTTAGATCATTCTTTGGGCTTTGCACCCGTTAATGGACTTATCATGGGAACCAGAAGTGGTGATATAGACCAGTCGGTAATTTTTTACCTAATTGATCAATTAGGATATTCTTCACAGGAAGTAAGTGATATTTTACACAAGAAAAGCGGTATGTACGGGATTACCGGTTATAGCGATCTCAGGGACATCGAGGAACAAGCGGCAAAAGGAAATAAACAGTGTCAATTAGCACTGGATATGAACACTTACCGTATCAAAAAATATATAGGAGCATATGCAGCTGCAATGAATGGCGTTGATGCTCTGGTATTCACTGCCGGAATTGGTGAAAATAGTGATGTGATTCGTAGTTTAGTTTGTAGCGATATGGACTTCTTAGGCATTAAACTTAATGAAGAAAAGAATAAGGAACGTTCAAAAGAGTTGAGAACAATAAACGCAGACGATTCTAAGGTAAAGGTTTTAGTTATACCTACGAATGAAGAATTGGAAATTGCTAAACAAGCTTATAAGCTGGAGTCATAGACCTGGAAAAAATGAGTTTTAGATAAGGTATTTACTTACAGTCGTTAATTTATCACGAAGGGTAGCAGCTTTGTATTTATGACTCAAAAGCATATCTCTCAAATTCCCATCGGTTATTAATGATAAGGTTTGCTGGAGTTGGTTAAGGAAATGGTTTTCAACTTCTGTGCATATCCTGCCTGACTTTATATTTGAAGAGGAACTTAGTTTTTCATGCATTTTTTGAACTTCATATTTACTTTTCTTTATAAGTTTGTCTAAATATCTCTGATCCCTGGCAGCTAAAATATGTTTATCTAAGTCGTCTTTCAATGCTTTTTTATGACGGTATAAGGCCTTAAACAGCTTTTTTAAATATGATTTTTTGGTGTATAGAATAGCGTGTTTGTAATATAGGGCTGCGGTGTAATTTGTGATGTAGTAATTTTCAAGAAAATCTACTTCGGAAGGCTTTTTTAATATCATCTCTTTAAGTTTTAATGTTTTACATAGTGGTTAATTTGCGCTAGATTTACATTTAATTTAATGATATTCCTGAAATTTCCATTGTTAAAAACTATTAAACAATTACTAAAAAATATAGCTTTTACGTGTTAAAATTTAAGCCCTTTGCTGCGTTTTAATGCTGTAAAAATTATCATTCCGACCAAAAATATCTTGTCCATTTTTTTCATACTGAACTACAGAGAGCAGATTTAAAAAAATCCCAACATTTTTAATTTTTTATTGTTCACATTTCATTCTTACAAATGAATTGTTAATTTTGCTGAGCTTTTTTTAACATTCAAGAGTTAAGCCCTACTATGCTCTTCCAAATCTTTTAGTTAGACATGAAATATTATGCTTGTATCTTATTTCTAGTGATAGGAATGAATACATTTTCTCAGAAGAAACATGAGTATCCAAATGCTCCAAAAGAATCACTTACAGAAATTTATTTTGAAGATACCCTAGTTACTCCATATCAATGGATGGAAAATCCTGATGATCCAAGGCTTAAAAAATGGCTGGAAGAGCAGAAAGATTTAACCAAAAAACGTTCAAGCAGGCAAACACATTACTATCAATTGAGAGACCAGATTGCTATGATGTATAGGGTTAGAAGGGAAAAGACTGATGATTATGAAGAACCTGATGAAAAGCTAGAAGACAAGTTTGATTTTAAACAAGATTGGAACAGTTATACGCAATCTTACGATCAATTATACAGGCTAAATGGAAAGAAGAACTGGAAAAGACTTTTTAAAGGAAAAGACTTATTAAAGAACGAAGATGATCATTTACTTATACGGGATTTAGCGGTAAATGAAGAAGAAAACCTGGTTGCGGTTAAAATTTCATTTAACGGTAGTGATTGGGCTACCGGTTATATTTATGATCTTACCACCGGAGAACAATTACCATATATCATAAAGCACATTCGCACAGGTACTAATCTTGAATGGGATGGAAGATCTTTATATTACGATGCTTATAATAAACCGAAAGATGGTGAAGCTTTGTTGGCTACAGCTAAAGGACAAAAGTTATATAAGCTTGCTGTAGATATGAATCAGGCGCAACCCGAAGTTTTGTATAAGAATCCGGATACTAGTGGTGTGAACAGCTTTAGATTTGACATAAAGGATGAAAGATTAAGATTGTATCATTTCTTGCGATCTAAGGAAAAATGGTTTAGAGCTATTTCTGTAGCAAACCTGGCTGAAGAAAGTTTTAGACCACAAAGATTCCTGGTTTACCCTTCAGAAGAAGGAATGAAGCTTAGCGTGGTTCATACAAAAAAGGATTCTATCTTTTTACAAACTACCATTGGCGCTCCAAATGGGAAGGTGTTACTGGCAAATTTAAAAGAGCCTAATCAACTAACGGAATTTATTCCGGAGTATGATATAGATTTGAAATACGTTAGAAAACTTGGTAAAAACAAGTTGGCCGGTATTTACTTAAAGGATGGGCAAAACTTTGCTTTGATATTTAATATGAAAGGAAAGTTGCTTCGAAAGATTGATTTTCCGAAGGGAAAAAAAGTAAATCATTTTTATGAAAATTCAGATCTGGCTACAGCCACCAAGTTTAGTATTAGTTCTTTTTTTCATCCCAGAACCTGGTACGAAATCACCTTTGATGATCTTCAATTTAAACCTATCGAATCTTTATCGGTTCCTTATGATATTCACGATCTAGAAACCAGGTATGTTAGCTTTAATTCAAAAGATGGCACGGAGATTCCTATGTATATTACGTGCAGTAAAGAAACCGTTCTTGATGGTACGAATCCTGTACTTATTCGAGCTTATGGAGGTTATGGCAATACTATAGAGCCTTCTTTTCAAGAATCTACCGGTTTATTATTATCTCATGGCGGCATTTTGGCGGTACCTAACGTTAGGGGAGGTGGAGCCAAAGGTGAAGATTGGGCACTGGCCGGAAGAAGGTTGAAAAAACAAAATACCATAGACGACTTTATTGCTGCGGCAGAATATCTGGTTGATAAGAAATACACCAATCCTGATAGATTGGTGATTACAGGTGCCTCTCACGGAGGATTATTGGTTGCAGCAGCCTCTACCCAACGCCCTGATTTATTTAAAGCGGTAATTGCCGAGGCAGGACCGTATGATATGTTACGCTTTAATAATTTCACTGCCGGGGGAGTAGCTATCAATTTAAATGAATTTGGAGATGTTAAAAACTTAGAAGATTATAAAAATTTGCGTTCTTACTCTCCATTACATCAACTCAAAAATGGAGCGAAATATCCGAACACCTTATTATTAACCGGGGACACCGATGATAGGGTTCCACCACTTCATACCTATAAGTACCTGGCCAGGCTGCAGGAGGTAGGTGATGCTTCGGGCTTTTACCATATGTATCTCACCCCGGGATCGGGGCATGGTGGTGCACTAACCCAGGAAGATTGGGCTGAAAAATTAATTTATAAGTATTACTTTCTTTTCGATCAATTGGATATAGAATTTTACTAGTAATTGAAATCAGAATTACTGTTTATCTATTTATAATTTTGACATAAAAAAAGCCTGTAACTTTTGTGGTTACAGGCTTTATAGTTAGTGCGCTTTTACTACTTGAGCGACTCGTATAATATTTCGGATGCTTTGTTGGAAGAAGCCGGATTTTGACCGGTAATCAAATTCCCGTCCTTAAGCACATGTACTTCCCAGTCACCTGATTTAGAATAAATTCCTCCATTTTCTTTAAGCATATCTTCTACCAGGAATGGAACAACTTCTGTCAACTGTACCGCTTCTTCTTCAGTATTCGTGAAGCCGGTTACTTTTTTTTCTTTCACTAAAGGTTCACCATTTTCATTTTTCACATTTTTGAGAGCTGCAGGTGCATGACACACTAAAGCGATTGGTTTATCCTGCTTATTAAATGCTTCTATCAAAGTTATTGATGTCTTATTTTCTGCCAAATCCCAAAGAGGCCCGTGACCTCCAGGATAGAAGACGGCGTCAAAATTCTCAGCATCAAGCGTTTCTAATTTTAAGGTATTGTCAATCACTTTTTGAGCTTCTTGATCTTTATAGAAACGCTTCGTATCTTCGGTTTGAGCATCTTCACCTTCACTGTTTGGGTCAATAGGTGCTTTACCACCCTTAGGAGTAGCTACAGTTACATCAACTCCTTTATCCAATAAGTTGTAATAAGGTGCTGCAAACTCTTCAATCCAAAATCCTGTCTTTTCTCCTGTATCACCCAATTTATCATGAGAGGTTAACACAAATAGTACTTTCATATCTTTTATTTTTTCTTTGTTCATTTGAGTATTTAAAATTTCTTAACTACGCACTGCTTTTTCAATTGGAGTCTCACCATCCAGAATTTCAAAAACCTGATTCTGTTTCACGTCGTTTTCCAGTACTTCTACAAGAGTACGAGCAACATTAGCCCGGGAAATACTTTCCTGTTCTTCTAATTTCTCTTTCAGTTGAATTTTGCCTGAACCTTCCTCATCGGTAAGGGCACCAGGTCTTACAATAGTATAATTTAAACCACTTTGACGTAAGTACTCATCAGCGTTTCCTTTTGCTTCGAGGTAGTCTTTAAGTTCTTCGCTTATACCAGGGTTGTCGGCGCCCATTGAACTAAGCATCACAAATTTTTCAGCTCCTGCATTTTTGGCTGCGTCTGTAAATCTTTTTGCGCCTTCCTGGTCCACGTCAATAACCTTTTTTCCACCTGAACCTGCTGCAAAAATTACTTTGTCGGCACCTTTAACAGCCTCATTTAAGTCTTCTTCCAGGTCGCCCATTACAGCAGCTACATTTTCTTTTTCAAAATGATCTTTTTGCTCCTGCTTTCTAACCATAGCAATAGGTTGGTATTTTTCGGATTCTTTTAGTAAGTCGATAATAATTCTTCCCGTGCTGCCGTTCGCGCCGGCAACTACAACATTTTTCTTTTTACTCATAACATTTTTTTTTATTAAGTTATAATATATAATCTATCGTCTAATTCTAAGAAGGTTTAGGATAAGCTTATGATTACTTTTCCCTGCGCTCTTCCGGTCGCCAGGTATTCATAGGCATCAACTCCATCTTCGAACGAATAAATAAGATCTACAATTGGCTTAATATCTCCATCTTCAACCATTGTTTTGATCTCATTTAACTGAACTGCATTAGGCTGCATCCAGGTGTGTTTATAAACAACCGATTTCTCTTTGATCAGTTTTGATAATTGTTCAGGTAATTTATAATCTTTAATTCCCATTATTTTGGCCGATTCTTCATCTGGTGGCCCTACAATTGAAGTTACTACTCCACCTTCTTTAATTATTTCGAAGGCATCGAACGTGTAATCATCTCCCAAAGTGTCAAAAACGATATCCAGGTTATTCGCAACTTCTTTGTAATCTTCTTCTTTATAATCTATCACACGATCGGCTCCCAAAGCTTTAACCCAATCTGCATTTTTGGAACTGGTGGTTGTATAAACGATGGCTCCCTTCGCTTTTGCATATTGAATGGCAAAACTACCTACACCGCCGGAGCCGGCATGAATAAGAATCCGGTCGTCTTCTTTTATACCGGCTTTTTCTAAAGCCTGGATTGCTGTGAGTCCTGTTAAGGGTAATCCTGATGCTTCTTCAAAAGATATATTTTCTGGTTTTTTAGCAACTTTATCTGCATTAATCGTTACAAACTCTGCTACGGTACCCATTTGTTCGTGCGGTACCCTGGAATATATTTCGTCACCAATTTCAAAATTAGTAACCTTAGTGCCTTTTTCAACAACCACACCACTAACATCAAAACCTATAGTGCTCGGTAACTTTAGAGGCACCATTTCTTTTAAATGACCTTGTGCCATTTTATAATCAATAGGATTTAATGAAGCAGCCTTAACTTCAACTAAAATATCATCTGGTTTAGCTGAAGGTTTTTCCACCTCATTGATAGTTAAACTATCTTTTATTTCCCCGTATTTTACAATTTGTAGTGCTTTCATATTATTTGTTGTTTTGTTTTAAAAATTTATTTATCAGTAAGTTAAGATATATTATCTGTCATTCTGTTTTTCTGAAAGAATATCGATCCATTTATTCAGCGTATCCTTTAAAAGCATTACTTCCGTTAACTCTACATCTTCCCTAATTAAAGTATTAAGAAGTTTCTCAGGAATTGGAATCGCAGTGTTTTTTAAATCTTTTCCTTTCTCGGTAAGTTGAATAAAAACGCTTCTTTCATCTTTTTCAGATCGGGTTCGCCGGAGTAAATCCATTTTCTCCATTCGTTTAATAAGCGGAGACAGGGTATTGGTATTTAATAATAATTTCTCACCAATTTTATTGACAGATAATTTGTCATTTTCCCATAGCACAAGTAAAACCAGGTACTGAGGGTAAGTTAATCCCATTTCTTCCAGAAAAGGTTTATAGGCTTTCGTTATTAACCTGGAAACCGAATAAATGGGAAAGCAAATCTGATTATTTAATTTTAATTGCTGATCGTCCATAATATTTATTCTTTAGAATCTCTCCAGGCCTTCCACGCACCAGAAGACCAAATTGCCCAGGCTATCAGAACCGGTTGAAAGAAAAGCCTTATTAATCTTGCTCTATCTGAATTTAAAGCGCCAAAGGCATCTTTTCCATCTAAATACTGGGCAACATTACCTGGAAATACCAGGATAAAGAAAATTGCCAACGCCCAACCAATTACTGCACGCTGCTTTTTCCAAAACAGTAAGGCAAGTCCTAGTGCCATTTCAACAATTCCAGATAAAATAACTACTAAATCTTTGCTCAGGGGAACCCAATCTGGGACCTGAGCCTGGAAATCTATTCTATTAAAAGTTAGGTGACTAAAGCCTGCATAAATCATAAACAGTGCTAATAAGATTCTAAAAATCTTTTGGGTTAGTGTCGTTTCAACTAGTCTTTTCATAATGTTTATATTATATCGCACAAAATTAAATCGTGCACGATGCAAATTTAAATGATTTAAAAACTTTCAGTCTTGATATGTCATTGAATTAGTTTATTGGAGATAAGGAGCACTTATTATCCCGCTGAAGAAGAAGTTTGCTTTAAGCCGTTCTGTACTTAGTTATAGATAATAAAGTTTATTATTCACCGATTATTAGTAATCCCGGGGGAAGGCCTTATTTACCTTCCTGTACAGATGCACTAGAATATATTAAAAATAAAGAATATCCGCCGAGAGGAGTATTTGCCAAGTAATAATAAAAAATAAAGCTCAGTCATAAGTTGATTGAGCTTTACTTATTTAAGTTTTTATTATCTGTTTAAACGACTTCATTTTCCAATTCCAGGTTTTTTTCAAAAGCTTCAATATTTTGAAGAGTAATTGTTGTTATCTCCTCCATTGCTTCTTTTGTGAAATAAGCCTGGTGTGAAGTTATCAATACATTCGGAAAACTAATTAATTTCAAAATAAGATCATCTTCAATTATACTTTCAGAGAGATCTTCAAAAAAAAGGTTTTCTTCCTGCTCATAAACATCAATGCCTAAATACCCTATTTTCTTATTGGTTAGACCCGTTACAACATCTGCGGTATTAATGAGTGCACCCCTGCTGGTATTTATGATCATAACCCCATCTTTCATTGAAGCTATTGAACTTTCGTTGACTATATGCCTGGTGTTGGAATTTAGCGGACAATGCAAAGACAATATATCAGATTGTTTAAAGACTTCATCTAATGTTAAGTATTCTACACCCTGCCGAACTAATTCTTTAGATTTTGAAACGTCAAATGCAATAATCTTACATCCAAACCCCTTCATTATACGACAAAATGTAGCGCCTATTTGGCCTGTACCAATAACTCCAATTGTTTTACCGTTTAAGTTAAATCCTATAAGATTTTTCAATGAAAAATTTCCTTCCCTAACCCGGTTGTATGCTTTATGAGTTTTTCTATTTAATGTTAAGATCAATGCTACTGCATGTTCTGCAACAGCCTCGGGTGAGTAGGCGGGAACACGCACAACTTTTATGTTCTTACTTTTGGCTGCTTCGGTATCTACATTATTGAAACCAGCGCACCTTAAGGCAATTAATTTAACTCCGTTCTTTGAAAGTATTTCTATGGTACTTTCATCAACTCTATCATTAACAAAAATACATACGGCGTCAAATCCTGCGGTAAGACTTGCAGTATCTTCTTGAAGAGCAGTTTCAAAAAATGAAAAATTATAATTGTAATCGCTGGAATAATTTTCAAAGTATTCCTTATCGTAAGATTTTGTGCTAAAGACTGCTATTTTCATTTTTATGGAAACTGGTTAAATTCAACTTCAGTATAAATATAATATTTTTTGAATTTTCAGAAGACTTTCAACTCTGTCCAGATTCTATTATTCAAAAGATATTTGGAGCACTATAGGTGTCAACATCTTCATTCGATTGGTCATAGCTATTATTCTTTATCGCCTAATAAATTTAAGAACTAAAAAAACGGAGGTGTTTTCACACCTCCGTCAAGATTAAATTTGGTTAACAAAGTCTGAAAACACCTTTTTATGATGTTCCAGGTCCAGGTTAGGGGATACAGATACCCGGGCTATATAATCTTTATCATCTTCTTTTGTGGTCCCTTGCGTAGAAGTTGCGGGAATGGTCCAGTAACATCCTTTTAACTGCCCGTAACTTACGCAATATTTACTTTCATTAGGGATTTCACTAATCATCATGTTAATGAGCTTTTGGTTTAAGGCCCTTTTATATGTTTCCCTTTCTTCCTCTGTATTGCCTTTGGTTGGAAGATCCAGTGAAAATACTGAAGGTGTAAATCCTTGTTGAGCCAAATCTTCTGAAACGAAATTAATTTTAGCTTCAGGTAATTTCTTTTCTATAAAGTTTACAAATTCACGCGTATTTTTATAAGCATCTGCAATCCTTTGATTCATTGAAGGAAGCTGTTCAGCCAATATTTCAATTTGTAGATCTGTAGCTTCGTTATCACATAGTTGCAGGTGTTTTTCTATAGTTGGCATTAATGTTTCAGCTTTTTCGTTGGCAACACAATAACCTGCCGTACATTTTCCGCCACTCGGAAATTTTGATCCACTAACGTATGAGATAGTCCTGATAGAAGAGAGGATACCATCTTTACTTAAAAACTGTACGTTTGGACAAAATGTTTGATCCAAAATAAAAACTGGATCGATGGCAATTTCATCTTTTGCAGTTTTTCGGGTTTTACTTAGAACAGCTTTTAGCTCTTCCAGATCTGGAACTTCAACTCTCGGGTTAGTAGGAATTTCAGCAATTATATATGGAACAGCACCTTCTTTAGCAACCCGCGCCAAAACCTGATCTGTACTTTGGACCATATCGTTATCACCATCTACGGGTAAATCCAGAACTTCAACATTTTTTACGCAGGCAGCAACACGTCTTGCCTGGTCGTTTGTTCCGCCATAACAATTGGGCGGAACAATAATTTTAATGTCTTTTCCCGGGTGCTTTTCCAGGGCATCGTCAATGAGCCCCATCATTATAGCGTATTGAATGGAAAGTCCACAAGAACCAAGCTGCACATTAGATTTTGTAGCAGTGATCTCGTGAACTGAATCTACCACGTTTGCTTTGTTAGTCTCCACATTGTTCTTCTTTTCAACTGAAGGAGATTTCCCAATGAGCTGCTGCAATGCAGAAAACGAATCGGCTGGTGTCATTGCAATTGTTTCTCTTCTTCGTACATGCTGAATTTCTGAAATATAACTTTCATTTTTCTCACCATTTACCAATAGAAGACTTCCCAGTGGAGGATGAAAGCTTATTAAAAAGTCAATTTCTTGGGGAAGATCAATAGTTCCAATTTTATTTTCTTGAGAGATGAAAATAGTACTACCGTTAAAATCAGATATGTTTTTTGGGCTCTCAATTTGCTTTAATTCAAAATTGTAGCCATACACACGGCGGATTGTTTCAAAATCAATAAAATCAGGTAATCCCCCGGTATAGACAATTTGGGTGTTCTTATTACTGAATAAATTCTTTCGCAACACAGCTAAAACAGGAATCGTCATTGAGGAAAAACTAATGACGTTATCTGGTTTTAAATCATTTAAGTGAGCAATTCCCCATTCGAGAACTGAAGATAAAGGATGTCCCAAACGAATATAATCGAAAGCAGTAGGTAATTCACTAAGCGCTGATGTTTTAGAATTATTTTCTTTATATAAGGCTTCAAACTGTTTCAGAAATTGAGTTTTCGCCAGACTTTCATTATAAATATCCAACCGATGGGTAGTAAGTCTTAACCAGTCAGTCGGCATATTTTCCAATACATCTTCAATAAAGTTGAGCAGTTTATTTTCTTTCATGATCTTTCTTTTAAAGAGCTCGAAAATAAAGATTTATTAGGTGGAAATAAAATGGCTTAACAAGATGTTTGGAAGACATAAATTTTATTGCTTTACTTGACGAATTTCACGGAAAATCAATAATGAGATAATACTGATTTCTCCAAGAAAATAAGCAATACCGAACTAGGTTAATGGTTGAAAATATATTATCACCAGACCCAAGGTTGCCAGGCAATAGGCTATGTTTGCGACAATTATAACTTTAAAACAGCGGCTAAAATTGGTTTTTACGAAAAGAAAACAAGTTAAAGAGTATGCCGCAAAGCAAACCGCAACCAGTGATAATATGTAGAGTATATTTTTAGGCATTCCAAAGAAACTTTCAAACCTAGCCAATATTTGACTTAAAAGGATTGCGGTTGTAAGTGCACCTAAGCCATCTAGCAGAAACAATT
>DATFJA010000006.1:0-2252 GCA_035269545.1 Salegentibacter sp. | reverse complement strand
AAACGCTCATCTTCGTGAATACTATCTTTTAAAAGATCTTTAAGTCCGTTTTCTGAATAGAATTTTTCGCCGTTAAAAATTATGGTTAACCCGGGATTCAGGTACACATAATTTTTCAGCATTTTTTCTATATACTCATTTCTGAATTTAAAATTCTTAAAAATAACCTCATCGGGAACAAAAGTTACTTTGGTTCCGCGACGGCGGGAAGTTTCGTCAAGATGCTCTTCATCTTTTAATTCTCCCTGCTCAAATTCAGCAGCGTGAGATTTCCCATCCCTGGAAGATTCTACTCTAAAATATGATGAAAGTGCATTTACGGCTTTAGTACCAACTCCATTAAGTCCTACCGACTTTTTAAAGGCGCGGGTATCGTATTTCCCACCCGTATTCATTTTTGAAACTACATCAACTACTTTTCCTAACGGAATTCCACGACCATAGTCACGAACAATAACACGCTGATTTTGCGCCGAGATCTCAATGGTTTTTCCAGATCCCATTACAAATTCGTCAATACTGTTATCCAGCACTTCTTTTAAGAGAATATAAATCCCATCATCTGCACTGGAGCCGTCTCCCAGCTTACCAATGTACATTCCGGGACGCATTCTAATATGTTCTTTCCAGTCTAAAGACCGTATATTATCTTCAGTATACTTCGTTTCCTGGCTCATAAGTAGTTCATGGAGTTGTGGCGCTAATATAAGGTATAGCCCAAAAAGTTAAAACAATGCTGGACTATTTTAATTAACAAAAATTTAAATTTTAATGTTAATTATAATTTTAAGGGAAAATAACTATTTAGAAGGAAGTTTTACCAAATTCACCCAAAACTCTTCAATTTGATTAACGGCTTTCATAAAATCGCCAACTTCTATAGGTTTTGTGATATAACAATTAGCATAATTCCGGTAAGAGTTATCAATATCTTCCTGGGATGAAGAGGTGGTGAGCATTATTACCGGTATCTTTTTTAAAGTCTCGTGTTGCTTTATAAATCTTAGTACTTCATGGCCATTCATTTTTGGAAGGTTTACGTCTAATAGAATCAGATCTGGAGTAAGTGCTTTTACAAAAGCTCCATCCTTATTCAAATAGTCTACGGCTTCCTTGCCATCTTTAACCACACTTAACTTATTGAGAATTCTACCTTCTTCAAGAGCTTCGGTTGTTAATATTATATCTCCCTCATTATCTTCAACTAAAAGTATGTGAACAGGTTCCATAGCCATAAAATCTTTAAAAAATTTTAATAGTATAATATAAGAATATTAATACAGATTAATTAAAATTATTCTAATTAAAAATAAGAGGTAAACTGTAAGAATTATATTACAATTTAGCAATATTTTTAGAAATTGTAAAATGAAATGTAGTCCCTTCCCCTTCCTGAGATTCCAGCCATATTTTTCCGCCAAGATTTTCTATGATCTTTTTCGTCACTGCAAGCCCCATACCTGTACCAGAATATTCTTCACGACGATGCAAGCGCTGAAATATCACAAAAATACGATCAAAATATTCCTGCTCTATTCCAATTCCATTGTCTTGAATAGTAAACTCCCAGAAATCTTCAGTTTCGTTGTATTTTATATTTATTTCCGGAGTTACTCCTTCTTTACTATATTTTACCGCATTACTAATTAAATTTTGAAAAACCTGTCTTATTGGGCTTTTTGGAGCATTTATTACCGGTAAACTTTCACTTTTAATCCTAACCTTTTTATCAGCGATTTGCTTTCGGTATAAATGCTTTACGTCATTCAATACATCATTTATATCGACTGCCTCCAATTTATCTTCGGTTCTCCCTACCCTGGAAAACTCTAAAAGATCCAGGATAATTTGCCGCATTCTTTTTGCGCCATCTACCGCAAAATCTATATACAACAAACCTTTTTCATCTAAAATATCACCATACTTCTTTTCTAATTGTGTAAGAAAACTGGTGACCATCCTTAAAGGTTCCTGGAGATCGTGAGAAGCCACGTAGGCAAACTGCTCTAATTCAGCATTCGAGATTGCAAGTTCATTAGCCCGCTTTTTTAAATCTAAATTTAATTTTTCAAGTGAATTTTCATACTGTTTCTTGCGGGTTATATCCTGGATTGCTCCAACCATTCGTTTGGCTTTTCCCTTTTTATCCCTAACTATAAAACCCCTGTCAAAAACGTCTAAATATTGCCCATGAATATTTTTAAACCTATACTCTTCTTCCCAAATCTCAGTATTGTCATTTATTGCCTCCT
>DATFJA010000005.1:0-2714 GCA_035269545.1 Salegentibacter sp. | reverse complement strand
TATGTAACCGAATTAAAACACGGTGAAGCTTTGTATATGCCTGAAGGATACTGGCACCAAATGACCTATCTAACGCCAGGTTTTTCTATGAGTTTAAGAGCTACTCCCAGAACACTTACAAATTTTTCAAAAGCCGTTTATAATCTTGTAGTGATGCGGAATTTTGACAACTATATGCGTAAAATAAAAGGTCAAAAATGGATAGATTATAAGAATGAACAGGCGATTGAACGCACGCATAAGAAGAATAAGGTCTAAAAGAGCTATCCTAACAATTCGTTTGTCGCTTCATACACCAAATTACTCTCGTAGCCCTTCCGAAGCAGGAAATCCGCTAATTTACGTTTCTTCTTGAAGTTATCGGGTTCTTTGAGCAGCCTTAGTTTTTTCTCGGCCAGTTCGTACAAAGTAGAGTTGTATTTTTGCTGATCTATTTCAGTAAGTGCATTTTTTATTATCGGGGCAGAAATTTCTCTGAATTTCAACTCCTGTTTGATCTTTATTTTGCCCCATTTTTTTATCCTGAATTTTCCTCTTACAAAACTGCGGGCAAAACGTTCTTCATTTAAAAAATCATCCTGCATCAGCTGAATGATGATCTGCTCTTGTGCTGCGGGAATCATATTCATTTTTCTTAGTTTTTCTTCTACCTCTTTATGAGAACGATCACGGTATGCGCAGAACTGCATCAGTTTGATGGTTGCCTCCTTAACGGTATAAGATTTTTGGGGTTCTTTCAAGATTTAAAATTGAAGAAATCAGGATTTAAAGTTCAAAATTAATCTTTTTCTATGGGGAAGTTTAATTTTTAGCATTGAGAACTTTTAAAATTGCCCATAAAAAAACGCCTTCCGAATTAACGAAAGGCGTTTTGATATTTAAAGGATTTCATTTCCTTCTTTATCGTGAAAATGATATTCCATGTACGTGTAAGCGTCTCTTGGTAAAATTTTCACCCATCGCTTATGGTCTAAAAACCATTGCGAGCGGGGAGATGGAAAGCCTTTTGTTAAAAAGGCTGCAATAAATGGGTGCGCACTCAAAGTGATCTTTTTGTGATCTTTCTTAATGAGTTTTTCCAGGTCGGTTTTCATTTTGTTAATTAAAAGTATTGGTGCTTCAATTTCACCAACTCCGTTTGGATTGTCCTCACGGGTTTTAATATTCATTTCCGGCCTTACGCGTTGTCTTGTAATTTGTATCAATCCGAATTTACTCGGTGGCAAAATCTTATGTTTTGCACGGTCGTCACTCATTTCGTTTCTAAGGTGATCAAACAGGGTTTTGCGGTTTTCGGCTTTGCCCATGTCTATGAAGTCTACCACGATTATGCCGCCCATGTCACGTAAACGTAATTGCCGGGCTATTTCTGTGGCGCTAATCATATTCACCTCTAATGCGGTATCTTCCTGGTTTCTGGATTTGTTAGAACGGTTACCGCTATTTACGTCTATTACGTGCATAGCTTCGGTATGTTCTATTACCAGGTAGGCGCCTTTACTCATAGAGACGGTACGCCCGAATGAAGTTTTTATTTGTCTTTCGATACCGTGTTTTTCAAAAATTGGAACATTAGATTGATATAATTTAACAATCGATTCTTTACTCGGGGCGATTTCGCCCACGTAGTCTTTAATTTGTGTATAAAGCGTTTCGTCATCTACAATAATAGAAGTAAAAGAGTCATTAAATATGTCTCTTAACAGGGACGATGCCCTGTTTAATTCTCCTAATACCTTAGAAGGATGATGTGGTTTATACATCTTTTTACACATTCCCGTCCAGCGATCCATCAAGTTTTGAAGATCTCTGTCCAGTTCTGCTACTTTTTTGCCTTCGGCTACGGTTCTCACAATAATCCCAAAACCTTTGGGTTTAATGCTTTTTACCAATCTTTTTAACCGGTCTTTTTCTTCTTTGCTATCAATTTTTTGTGAAACTGAAATACGATTAGAAAAAGGAACCAGTACAATGTATCGACCCGCGATAGAAAGCTCTGAGCTTATCCTGGGGCCTTTGGTAGAAATAGGTTCTTTAACAACCTGAACCAGTAGCGACTGATTTGACTTTAAGACATCGGTAATTACCCCGTCTTTGTCAATATCCTTTTCGAATGTAAAATTCTTTAAGGAATAATCTTTTAATTTACCTGTGCTTACACGTTTTATGAACTTAAGCATGGAAGAAACCTGTGGGCCGAGATCGTGATAGTGTAAAAAACCATCTTTCTCGTAGCCAACATTTACAAATGCGGCATTTAACCCGGGTACAGCTTTTCTAATTTTGGCGATAAAAATATCACCAACATTAAATTTGTTGCTGTCTTCTTCTTTGTTGAGTTCAATAAGTTTTCCATCTTTTTGTAAGGCAAAATCTACAGCAGAGGTTCCGGACCTGATAATTAATTCTTTGTCCACACTCTATTTAGATTTATATCTATAGCTGCCTAAGCAGTTACAGATGGATTAAACATTATTTTATCACAGGGTTTTTAATCCTGAAGAAACCCTAAACTTGTTAGGTAATAAGCTGGGTTTCAATTTCAATGAACGTTTTAAACAAAAAAAGTAGTATGAAAACTACTTTTTCTTGTGGCGGTTAGCTCTGTTTCTTTTTTTACGCTTGTGCGTAGCTACCTTATGTCTTTTTCTTTTTTTACCACTTGGCATAGTGTTCCTTTTTAATTAATAAATTATTTTCTGGAGAAACTGTTT
>DATFJA010000004.1:0-8511 GCA_035269545.1 Salegentibacter sp. | reverse complement strand
GAATTTATTTTACTCATATTAATTTAGGATCTTAACCATTAATTCTTTGAGTAAATCGCCATGAGAGATATTCACTGCGCCCACACCTTTTCCTTTAACATCGCTTTCGTGCAATAAGCCAATTACCTGACTCACTTTTTTCATCGGATAATTTTTAGCTGCAACTACATAATCTCCCACAAAGTAGGGGTGCACTTTAAGCTGCTTAGCCACATTAGCCTTAGATTTATCTGGCAGGCCATGATATTGCATTATTTGAGAGAAATAAGAAAACAATAGCGAAATGGTAACTACCATAGGATTGTCTTTCGGGTTCTGGGCAAAATAATTTACAATTCGGTGGGCTTTTAGGGAATCTCGAATTCCAATGGCCTTGCGTAATTCAAAATTATTAAAGTCTTTACTTATTCCAATATTTTGCTCAATAAGCTCGGGGGTAATTTGGGTACCCTCTGGAGTTATAAGCTGAAGTTTATTCAATTCGTTATCAATTTTTCCAAGATCGATTCCTAAAAATTCTACCAGCATCTGTGCTGCTTTTGGAGAAATGGTATAATTTCTTGCTTTAAGAGTTTTCATAACCCAGTCAGCTACCTGGTTTTCATACAGGCGCTTACTTTCAAACAATACCCCGTTTTTCTTCAGGACTTTAGAAAGTTTCTTACGCTTATCAAGGCTTTTGTATTTGTAACAAAAAACCAAAGTGGTGGTAGGCTGCGGATTTTCGGCATAATCTACCAGTTTTTCTATGCTTCGGGAAAGATCCTGAGCTTCTTTAACGATAATCACCTGTCTTTCGGCCATCATGGGGTAGCGCTTGGCATTGCTTACAATTTCGTCTATACTGGTGTCGCGGCCATACATAATGATTTGGTTGAAGCCTTTTTCTTCTTCCGCCAGTAAATTTTGCGCTATAAAATCTGAGATCCTGTCTATATAATAAGGTTCCTCGCCCATTAAAAAATAAAGCGGCGATACATTTCCTTTTTGAATATTGTTTACAATCTCTTTTGCTTCTTCCATTAAGGTGAAGGATTTTTGAATTTTAAATTAAACCGAAGTTTGTTGCGCTGTGGTTTTCTTTTTTACTTTTGGCCTATGTTAGCGCTTAATTTTCCAAAATATTCGTTCCGGTTCAAAAATAGTGAAAATAAAATAGCCGTTTTTGATGAACTCCGGAAAAAATTTGTGGTTTTAACCCCCGAAGAATGGGTAAGGCAACACGTGGTTAAATTCCTTATTTTAGATAAAAATTATCCTAAAAACCATATTAATGTTGAAAAGCAACTAAAACTGGGAAAGCTAACTAAACGCTATGATGCGGTAGTTTTTTATCCTGACGGAAAAATAAAAGTGGTGGTAGAATGCAAAGCTCCGCATATAAAAATAACCCAGGAAGTTTTTGACCAGATCGCCCGATATAATTTGAGTTTAAAAGCCGATTATTTAATGCTCACCAATGGACTGCAGCATTACTTCTGCAAACTGGATTACGAAGAAGAAAAGTATCATTTTCTACCTGAAATTCCCGATTATATTTCTTCTAAAACTTCTGAAAAATCATGAGCACTGCAGTAGTAATTTTAAATTGGAATGGCCGCAGCTTATTGGAACAATTTCTGCCCTCGGTAATTGGTTTTACTGAAGAAGCCAATATTTACGTAGCCGATAATGCTTCTACAGATGATTCGGTAGTATTTGTTCAGGAAAATTTTCCGCAGGTAAAAATTATTCAGAATAAAGAGAACGGCGGATTCGCCAAAGGTTATAACGATGCGCTTGCCGGTTTAACCGAAGATATTTTTGTCTTACTAAACAGCGATGTAGAAGTTTCCAAGAACTGGTTAGAACCGATACTGGAAATTTTTAAAAATCAACCTAATACAGCCGCGGTTCAACCTAAGATTCTCGATTATAAAAGAAAAAATCACTTTGAATATGCCGGGGCTGCCGGCGGATATATAGACAAATATGGCTACCCATTTTGCCGAGGGAGGATCTTTGAAACTTTAGAAGTAGACCATGGACAGTATAATAATGATGTTCCTATTTTTTGGGCCAGCGGAGCCTGTATGGTGATAAGAAAAAACGTTTTCTGGGAAGCCGGTGCATTAGATGAGGATTTTTTTGCTCACCAGGAAGAAATAGATTTATGCTGGCGCATTCATAATTTAGGCTACCAAATAAAATCTTGTGGCATTTCCAGCGTTTACCATGTGGGTGGCGCTACTTTAGATAGTATGAACCCCCGAAAGACATTTTTTAATTTTAGAAATAGCTTGTATATGCTTTTAAAAAATGTGCCGGGGCCAAATGTTTATAGCATTCTATTAATAAGAATGATCCTTGATGGCGTTGCGGGAATTAAATTTGTAACCGAAGGTAAGTTCTCACATTTATATGCTATTCTTCAGGCACATACCGCATTTTACAACAACTTTAGAAGAATTCATTCAAAGCGAGTAAAAGTTCCAAAAAACATAAGGTATTTCCAATTGAAATCTATTATTTGGTCTTATTTTTGCCTGAAGAAAAAAGAATTTTCAAAATTAAAATAAAAGGTTCAAACTTATACCATAGCTTCTTTTTCCGCTTTATATTTTTTTGATACTTTTGAAACATCTAACATTAATAATAATTACAAGATTATGAAACGAATTATGCTTTTATCGGCTACCGCCGTTCTTTTGTTTTCCTCTTGCGTATCTAATAAAAAATATGCTGAGCTTGAAGAACAACAAAAACAAACCCAAGATGAGTTAAACACTGCCACCATTAAATTAAATGCGTGTTTAGAGGACAAACAAAACCTGAATCAGCAAATTTCAAGACTTAACAATACCAATGCGGCATTGCTTAATAACGTAGGTGACCTTGCTACTCTTTCTAAGAAAGAAGCAGAAAACCTTGAGCGTTCTCTTGAAAGCATCAAAGAAAAGGATTTGGCTATTCAATCTATGCGTGATGCAATTAGCAAAAAAGACTCTGTAACTTTAGCGCTTGTTACAAGCTTAAAAGGTGCTTTGGGTAATATGGCTGATGAAGACATTGAAATTAATGTTGAAAAAGGTGTGGTTTACGTTTCTATCTCAGATAAACTTTTATTTGACAGTGGAAGATACAATGTAACCGATCGTGCTAAAGAAGTACTTGGTAAAGTTGCAACTGTAGTTAAAAATAAGCCGGACATCGAATTTATGGTGGAAGGACATACTGATGATAAAGCTATCAAAACTTCAATGTTTGAAGATAACTGGGATCTTAGTGTAAAAAGAGCTACTTCTGTAGTTAGAATTCTTCAGGATGAGTTTGGTGTAGAGCCAGCTAGAATGACTGCCGCTGGTAGAAGTTACTATGTACCTGTTGCTACAAACGAAACTGCTGAAGGTCGTGCTAAAAACAGAAGAACAAGAATTGTAGTTCTTCCTAAGCTTGACCAATTCTACGGAATGATCGAAGAAGGAATGAAATCTGCTAAATAAGCTTTTCGATTCTTTTAAATATAGAAAAACCCCGCAATTGCGGGGTTTTTTATTTTCTAATGAGATGATAATATTATTTCTTTAAAAACCGCAATAAGATCTCATTAAACTCTTTTTTGTGCGTCATTACCAGTCCGTGTGGTCCACCTTCAATTACTTCAAACATATTATCCTTAACCAGATCTTTACTTTTCTTACCAGAAATATCTATTGGTACAATTTCATCATCATCTCCGTGGACTATAAGCGTTGGTACATCAAACTGTTTTAGATCTTCCCTGAAATCTGTGAATCCAAAGGAGTCTATACAGTCCAGCGTTGCTTTCGATGAAGCTTTACAGGCAATACTCCATTCGTAATGTTTTTGATCTTTACTGATGCGCTCTTTATTTTTATCGTAATTGTAAAACTGATCACCGAATCCTGCTAAAAAACCTGCACGGTCTTTTCGAATTTCCTCTTTAAAACCTTCAAAAACATCTTTCTCAAGCCCATCGGGATTATCATCGGTTTTCAACATAAAAGGTGTTACAGCGGAAATTAACGCGGCTTTAGAAACATTCGCCGTTCCATATTTCCCTATAAAACGGGCAACTTCTCCTCCACCCATAGAGAAACCAACGATTATGGTATTAGAAAGTCCCAGCGCGGTAATAACATCATTCAAATCTGAGGCTAAAGTATCATAATCGTAGCTTTCCCAGGGTTTGTCACTATCACCAAATCCGCGGCGATCGTAACTTATACATCTAAACCCGGCCTCTACGATTTTCTCTACCTGGTATTCCCACATTCTATGACTTAAAGGCCAGCCGTGAATTAATATAACCGGTGGCCCTTCACCATAGTCTTCATAAAATAACTTTACCTTATTTCCGTGTTCTTCGTTTTTAGTTTCAATATAATTCATAGCGTATTTTTTATTAAGTTATGGACTATAATGCGCTATAAAAAAGTAAAGCCTGCATTTAGCAGGCTTTTAACGTGTTATCAAAAATATTATTAAAACTACAGGTTTTCGATACTTCCTTTTCCTTCTCTTATCACTTCTGGCTGTGGGGTTGTAAGGTCTACAACCGTGGAAGGTACATTATCTCCATAACCTCCGTCAATTACAAGATCTACTAAATGGTCCCATTTCTCTTTTATCAATTCCGGATCTGTAGTGTATTCGAGTACTTCATCTTCATCGTAAATTGAAGTCGAAACAATAGGATTTCCTAAAGTAGCCACAATACTTTTACAAATAGCATTATCTGGCACTCTAATCCCAACTGTCTTCTTCTTTTTAAAGACATTTGGAAGGTTATTATTCCCGGGGAGAATAAAAGTAAAGGGCCCGGGTAGATTTCTCTTTAGTACCTTAAAAGTGGCAGAATCTATCTGTTTCACATAATCTGAAAGATTGCTAAGATCTTCGCATACAAACGAAAAATTAGCCTTTTCCAGTTTTACCCCTTTAATTTGCGCAATTTTTTCTAATGCCGAGGTATTGGTGATATCGCATCCTAAACCATACACGGTATCTGTAGGGTAAATTATAAGTCCGCCGTTTCTTAAAGTTTTTACTACTTTATTAATATGTTTCTGACTTGGGTTTTCGTCATAAATTCTAAGTAATTCAGCCATAGTTATAAATTTTAATACCCGAGAATTTACAAATTTTCGAGCAGATATTTTTTAAATTGGTTCAATTAATCTGATTTAGAAACTTCACTTTCCAGCTTCAGCACTTTACTACCATCTTCCTGCTCTATAAAAAGTGCTTTATTCCCTTCTTCCCCTTTTCGGGTGATTTCGCTTCCATCTATGGTTTTTGTAACTTCTTCAGTATAAGTTTTGGTTACTTTGCCATTTGCTTCTCCATTCCCCCATTTCCACTTGACATTACTCCCTTCTTTAATCATATTTTTTCTTTTGAAGATAAAAAGAAAGCCGCGTGAAGCGGCTTTATATAACAGAAGTTTAACGAGATTTAGGAGATCAATTTCAATTTAGCGAACCTTAGAAGTAACTTTTTGATTCCTCCATTCTCAAAATCTATTTCGGCTTTTTTATCCTGCCCAACTCCATCTATAGCCAGAACTTTTCCTTTCCCAAAACGCATATGCTCTACCACGTTGCCGGCTTCCAGTTTTATAGCATTTGTAGCCTTTTCAGGTTCCGGACTGGCGGGTTTTAATTTTCTAAGTTTTCTCAGTTGAGATTCGCTTGGCTTATGTGCAGGCGGCGGAGTTCCTTTTTTAGGCTTGGTTTGTCGCAGTTTACTTTTATCGACCTCATCGCCAAAAATATCTGTGTCTATGAGCGGCTTGTATTTATAATCATCCTGCGGAATCATATAATTCATATACTGCTCATCTACTTCTTCAATAAACCTACTCGGTTCTGCATCTACTAATTTCCCCCAACGATAACGTGATTGGGTATAAGTGAGATAAGCCTGTTTTTCGGCACGGGTAAGTGCCACGTAGAATAATCTGCGCTCCTCCTCCAGTTCGCTCCGGGTATTCATGCTCATTCCTGAAGGAAAAAGATCTTCTTCTAACCCAACAATATAAACATATGGAAACTCCAAACCTTTTGCAAGGTGAATAGTCATTAAGGCTACACGGTCGTCATCTCCGGTATCTTTGTCCATATCTGTAGCAAGCGCTACATCCTCAAGGAATTCAGCCAGAGAACCGTTAGCATCTGCCAGCTCCTTTTGGCCTTCCACAAAATCCTTGATCCCGTTTAATAATTCTTCAATATTTTCAATCCTGGCAATTCCTTCAGGGGTGCCATCTTTCTTTAATTCCTGAACTAAACCGGTCTTTTTGGTAACAGTGTCAGCAACAGTAAAAGCATCAGCGTTTTCAGCAAGGATCGTGAAACTCTTGATCATGTTCACGAAGTTATCCAGCTTCGTACGTGTACTCTTATTGATCTTTAGATCAAGATGATCTATATTCTCTATAATTTCAAAAATGGTTTTCCCATATTGATTTCCGGCAATACTCAATTTATCCATAGTAGTTTGCCCAATTCCTCGGGCAGGATAATTGATCACTCGCTTAAGTGCTTCTTCGTCTTTGGGATTTATCAGCAAACGTAAATAAGACAGCACATCCTTGATCTCCTTTCGCTGGTAAAATGAAAGTCCGCCATAAATTCTATATGGAATTTCCTTTTTCCTCAGTGCGTCTTCCATCGCCCTACTCTGAGCGTTGGTTCGATAAAGAATCGCAAAATCGCCGTTATTCATCTGGTTCTGCATTCTATTTTCAAAAATAGAACCGGCAACAAAACGGCCTTCTTCCCCATCGGTAAGTAAACGGTTTACTACAATCTTTGGCCCTTCATCATTGTTCGTCCAAACTACTTTTTCTAGCTTGGTTTTGTTCTTTTCTATTATTGAGTTGGCAGCATTTACAATGTTTTTGGTAGAACGGTAATTTTGCTCCAACCGGTACATTTGCACATTATGATAATCTTTCTGGAAGTTAAGAATGTTATTAATATTCGCCCCGCGGAAAGCATAGATACTCTGCGCATCATCTCCCACCACACATATATTCTGAAACTTATCGGAAAGCGCTTTTACAATTAGATACTGAGAATGATTGGTATCCTGATACTCATCTACCAAAATATACCTGAAACGATTTTGATACTTCTGAAGCACTTCGGGAAATCGGTTTAAAAGCTCATTTGTTTTCAGCAGCAAATCATCAAAATCCATCGCGCCGGCTTTAAAACAACGCTCTACATATTCCTGGTAAATTTCCCCTAAACGCGGTTTCTTAGACATCGCATCAGCTTCCTTCAATTCCGGATTTTGGAAATAGGCTTTTACGGTAATCAAACTGTTTTTATAGGAAGAAATCCTGCTATAAACCTGCTTATATTTATATACGTCTTTATCCAAACGCATATCTTTTATAATCGCCCTAATTACACTTTGTGAATCTTGAGTATCGTAGATCGTGAAATTTGATGGATAGCCCAATTTATCGGCTTCAAAACGCAGAATTTTGGCAAAAATGGAGTGAAAAGTCCCCATCCAAAGATTTTTCGCTTCACTGTTCCCTACAATCTTAGCGATACGGGTTTTCATTTCCCGTGCAGCCTTATTGGTAAAGGTTAAAGACAAAATATTAAAAGGATCTACACCCTGGCTCATAAGATAGGCAATACGGTAAGTAAGCACCCTTGTTTTTCCAGATCCTGCTCCTGCAATCACAATCATTGCGCCATCCTTTTGCAGTACAGGCGCGCGTTGTGCGTCATTTAATTCGGCTAAATAAGCTTCCAATCTCTTCAGTTTTTTAAATGCGTGAAATTAACCAAAATGAGACAATTTATAAACCCGAAATCCACTTTGTTTTAAACAAACTAAGATTGACTGGGAGCCATTGCTTAAGTTTTTAATATCTTTAAAATTCTACAAACCAGCTTCAACGCGAAACAAAACCTATGAAAAGAATTATTTTTAGCCTGCTTGGGCTTTTCAGTTTTACTTTAACCGCCCAGGAAATTGATTCAGAGATCAATACTTCTGCAGAGGAAATAGAAGAACAGGTGATCGAGTGGCGAAGGGATTTCCACCAGCATCCCGAACTTTCCAACCGGGAAACCGAAACCGCTAAAAAAATTGCAGCTCATTTACAAAGTTTGGGAATTGAAACTACTACCGGAATTGCAAAAACCGGAGTGGTAGGAATTTTAAAAGGTGATAATGAAGGCAAAACGGTGGCCTTAAGAGCAGATATTGATGCGCTCCCGGTAACCGAAAGAAATGATCTCCCGTTTAAATCTGAAGTAAGAACAGAATTTTTAGGTTCAGAAACCGGGGTGATGCACGCCTGTGGCCACGATACCCATATCGCGATTATGATGGGTGTTGCCGAAGTGCTATCAAAGAATAAAGATAAAATAAACGGCACGGTAAAGTTTATATTCCAACCCGCAGAGGAAGGTCCGCCCCCGGGCGAAGAAGGCGGTGCCTCTCTCATGATTAAGGAAGGTGTACTAAAAAACCCTGGTG
>DATFJA010000003.1:0-6435 GCA_035269545.1 Salegentibacter sp. | reverse complement strand
ATTCCAGTAAACTATCAACCATTACAAATGGTGGTTTTTGAGGAATTAATTGAAGTATTCTATCCAATTCTAAAATAGGTTCTTTTAGCAAGTTTTCTTCCATAAACTGATTCTTAGCTCAAATTATAATCTTTATAATACTACAATACTCCCCATCTGTAAGACAGTTTAAAGGTATTTATAATTATCTATGATGCTATTTTTTTGAGGTTATAAATTTGATCAGGGGGTACTTTTCCTATTTCTGTATGTCTTCTCTTGGTATTGTAGAATTCAATATACTGCCTTACCATTTGATAGAGATCTACGCCCCCGTTAGGAGGGTTTAAATAGATCTTTTCATATTTGATTGACTTCCAGAAACGTTCGATATAGATATTATCTAAAGCTCTTCCTTTACCATCCATGGATATTTGTATGTTATGCTTTTTAAGCACATCAATATACTGAGTGCTGGTGTATTGCACTCCCTGGTCGGAGTTATGTATCTCAGGTGCTCCATATTGGACGATAGTGTCCGCTAAGAGTTCTATACACCACTCTTTGTCCATAGAATTTGAGATACTCCAGTTAAGGATTTTTCTACTGTAGACATCAATGATTGCATTCATATACATAAAGCCACGAAACATAGGAATATAGGTGATGTCGGTCTGCCATAGCTGATTGGGTCGCTCTATTACCAAGTCTTTTAGCAGATAAGGAAACTTATAGCTTTTAGGGTTTCTGATGGTAGTTTTGGGCTTCCTGTAAATGGTTTGTAATCCCATAACCTTATACAAGCGTCTTATTCTTTTGACGTTTACATGGTACCCAAGATCAAGGTTCAGGTAATCGGTCATGCGTTCTACTCCATAGTAGGGATGTTCCAAAAATTGAACATCGATATCCTTCATTATTCTAAGATTCAGCGGACTCTCGCTCTTGGGCTTGTAATAGAGACCGGAACGATGAATATTAAGAATAATACATTGTTGAACAAGACTCAGTCTTGGATGGGATTTAACTACCTTTTGTCTTCTTTCGGTAGTACTCATTTGCCCAAGACTTTCTTTAAAAAATCATTTTCCACTTGTAACTGGCCGATTTTACTGTAAAGGGGTGCGGTATCAGAATCGGAATCTTCTTTTTCAGATTTGGCTCCAAAGGCCAGGTCGGCATTCTTTAAGAACTCCCGTTTCCAACTGGATATTTGGGTAGGATGTATTTCAAATTTGGCGGCAAGTTCTTGCAAACTTGTCTGATCTTTGATCGCTTCGATAGCTACTTTAGCCTTGAAAGAGGCACTGAATTTTCTTCTTGGTGTTTTCATATTGACAGGGTTAAATTACAACTTAATTTCCTGTCCTATATTTGGGGAGTATTATATACTTTGATACCTGAACAAAAATATATTTTTTTTTGTCGCTTAAAAAAGGATGTAAATTATTACGGATAGCACTGCTGGTTTTGAATTTTTCCTTTGGATAGAGGTCAGACATAATTATGGCACAGTCCGGTACCATTTTCGCCTCTACCTTGAATTTAGATAATTTGTCAAAACTGTGCTGTTCTCTAACTGCTACATAATCCGACTGGATTAAGCGTTTATTTACCTTAGGATTTTCGCTGCCTCCTCCAACAGCATTGTACAAAACTTTTACTGAGCTACTAAAATTGGTCTTGTCGATCACAAATGGATATTCTGATAAACCATTTAATTTTTTGCGTGCATAAGGCGTTTTTTTTAATAGCTTTCCAATAATTGGGATTTGCCTTACACGATTATATGAATCGGAAATATAAGAATATAGATTATCCCATTTGGCAGTAAGGGACTGGCCGCCGGCCACAATTATTATGGCTTCCTCGTAGCTGTTAACTTCTTTAGTGAAATCTTCATAATTAGCTGATTTAACTCCACCCTTATCCCTTAAGTCAACGGCTACTAAAGAAAAATTTTTAAAACTAAATTCGTTGGGATATAATTTCTTAAAGGCAAATTCCAGCATATATGGAAACAACAAATCCCCATAATTGAAACGATCAAAAGGGCCGTAAATAATCAATTCTTTCTTCATAATCTTTAATTGATTTATTTAGTTTTGTTTGAAGTCTTGATACTGAGACAGAAGCGCTTTTGCTATTTTATTTTCGTTATAATCTCCACAAACTGTATTAAAACCATTTTCTCCCAATTTTTTACGTAAGCCTGGATTAGCCTTTAAATTCTCTATCGAGTTAGCGATATCTTGGGCTTCAGCTTTGCATAGATAAATGTTTTCGCCGTGTTTAAATACTTCTTTTACCGACTTTGTTTCCATTGTTAAAACAGCCTGGCTACAGGAAGCGTAATTAAAAACTTTATTTGGGATCACAACATTAGATTTTAAAGTATTTCCAAAAATCCCCAAACAGATATCAAAACTATTGATATAGGAATCTAAATTAGAATAATCAACCCTTCCTTCAAATATCACCTGCTCTAAAGAGTGTTTTTCTTTAAACTCTATTGCTTGCTGGTATTCATAACCATCACCAATAAGTATGAATTCTATATCTTTTTCTTCCTTTAATAATTTTGCGGCAGCCAAAATATTTAGTACTCCCTGAAGTGGTATGAAATTTCCAACAAAACCTACTCTGAATTTTGCGTTGGGCACTTTCTTCAGTTCAGCATTTTTATCGAAATCTTTCGTATTTGCTCCTACATATACGATTCCGGTTTTATCAACGGGTATTTTATACTTTTTAATAAAATAATCTCTGTGGGCAAGAGTATCAAAAATCAGGAAGTCAGCTTTCATAGAAGATCGAAAATCCCGATATAAAGAGCGTAATGATTCATAACCAAGTTTACTGTACTTTTTGTAATCTTTAATATTGGTCATGTATTTGCTAATAAGTGGATCAAACACCACATCGCAAACCGAATGTTTCTTTACAAAACTTACCGATTTATGACAAAAACTGGGAACGTAGGTGAAATAGGCATCTTTGCTTTTCTCTGCTATTTTCTTTGCTACTTTTTCGTCGAATTTTTTGAATTCGTATTCCAAAATTTCATATCCCAATTCTCGTAATCCATTTAGAATTATAAGTGTCCGGTTATATTCGGGTTTTATATCAATTCCCGTTACAAGAATTAAGTTTTTGGCCATATTGGTTTAAAAATTAGTAAAATTTCGATTCTTTATTTAAAAGAATACAAAAAGCGTGCGCAAATTTAATAACATAGAATAGAGATGCTACTTATTTAGTTTAAACTTTTGCATTAATGTTACAATCAAACTTGATGTATTTAATAGGTTGGTGGTTTTCGGAAAGTCTTAAAGGGATAAAAGCCTAGGTTTTTGCGAACTTTTAGTTTTCGTATAAGATTTATAGGTTTAGGTTTGAGGTGGCTTTTATCGGCGTGAAGAAATTTTATTGAAGCATCTATTAGGCGCTCACTTGATTTGCCATCTTTATATGGATGCATCTTTGCATTGAATTCCTGGATTTCCTCTAGCAAACGAACATCGGGGTCCAACGCATTTTCGAGTGCTTTTTCAATATCAGCAACCTCAGTGATGTTTATTAAATGCGGGCCTGGCTGGGTATTTCTAAAAGTCACCACCGGTTTTTCCTGAAGTAAAAATTCTGTTACTACTGATGTTGAATCAGCAAACAGTACATCGCTTTCTCTAAAAAGTGGAATAAGATCGGTAGTATTGTAATAGGTAAGATTTTCACCTTGAATATCTTTGAATTTCTGAACTCGTTCCTTTGGAATTTTTGGGTGTAATACTACTTTAAATTCCCACTTTCCTATTTCAGAAATACGCTTTATTTCATCTATTACTTCATCGTTATAAGCTAAACTCAGTTTCTTACTAAAAGTTGAAGAAATTAGGATAGTAGGTTTCTCCCTCGGAATTTCTTCTAATGGAAATAAAGGATCTAGTTTAGGCCAACCGGTTTCTACCACTTCAAAATGTTGATGTTCTTTCTGAAGCTTTTTAAAAGGTTGGGTAGTAAACGGACCTTGAGTTGAATAAAGATCAAAAAATCCCCGAATTCTAAAATGTCCCTTTTTGAAATTACGTTTGCTGGGTGCGATACCATGGAAAACCTGTACTTTTAAACCGGGCAGGAAATCGGCTATACTATTGGTGATGCTTAAAATAATATGAGGATTGTAAGCAATGGCCTCTTGAATATCTTTTAAAACAGCTTTGTCTTCACTGAATTCTTTTTGGGTTTCTGGTTCATCAGCAAACCATTTTACTTCGTAACCACGCTTTTTAATTTCCTTTTCCAAAGGTTCACCAATTGGAAATGCATAGGTGTAGCTGATGTAAATTAGAAACCGGTAGTTCATAATTCGAGGTTTTTTAAGAACTCACTTAATTTCAATTTAATGAGTTCAGGGTTTAGTTTCTGGTATAGTTCGGCATTCTTTTTTTTACTGAACTTAGGTGGGCAACTTGTAAAGAGATGAGGCTGAAAGTCCTCAAGATGAACCGAAACGTGTTTCTCGTCATCTTCGTAGATCGCCCAGTAATTTTTCTTTACAATCGGAGAGTGAATTGAAAAAGTTGGTATTTCTAATGCTTTCACAATATTTGCTGCTCCGCCTTCATTTCCAAAATAAAGGTCACAATTAGCAGCATTTAGGATAAAACCTTTAAGACTACTTTCATAAATATTCAGGAAAATTCGAGATTTTGTCTCAGGATTGCACTTGTTGTAGATATTCTTCGCTTCAGCGGTCTGGTGAGGCAAATAATTAAAAAGTATTTGAGCAGTTGGTATCTGCTTTACTAACTCCTCCAATAGGCAAGTCATATAGTTTCCGGGATAAGATTTCATATTGGAGCTACCCAATACACCACACATAATTACCGGATGCTTTAAATTAACGCCCTGTTTTAGAAGTTTATTTCTGAAGACCTCTCTTTCTTCCGAAGAAATGTGAATTTTAGGTTTTAGCTCTTTAGGGAAATCCTGATCGAGCCCTTTTAAAACCTGCATTCTATTTTCTACAGCAAGGCCGGCAAGAGTATCAGGTTTCTCTTTATAGCTGAAAGTCTGAGTATAAAATGGCCGAGTATAATTTTTCTGAAAACCTAGCCTTACCGGAGCGCCGGAGTATCTGGCTATAATGCCCGAACTTATTTTAGAGTAGATATCAATTATTTCAGAATAAGATTCCCCGCGGATAAAATTTAAAAATTTCAGGAATTTCACGGGATCTTTTCCAATCTTCGGAGCGTATTCAATAACCTTATCTATAAACGGATTATTTTCTATGACTGGTTTGGTATGCGGATAGATTAAATAATGTAATTCAGCATCGGGATATTTCTTCCGAAGGGCTTGAAATAAGATTGAGGATGTAAGCACATCCCCAATCATTTTTTGCTGAATTATAAGTATTTTCATCTGCTATTTTAATGCTAACTCTACTATACAGCTACATTATATTCGCGTAATGCATCATTTAGAGAAGTCTTTTTATTGGTAGACTCTTTACGTTTTCCAATAATTAATGCGCAGGGAACATTGTATTCTCCGGCAGGGAATTTCTTGGTATAACTTCCTGGAATTACTACCGATCTTGCCGGTACAATTCCCTTCATTTCCTTAGGTTCGTCGCCGGTAACATCTATAATTTTGGTTGAAGCGGTTAGCACCACATTAGCACCTAAAACCGCTTCTTTTTCAACTTTAACTCCTTCCACCACAATACTTCTTGATCCAAGGAATGCGTTATCTTCTATAATTACGGGAGAAGCTTGTAAAGGTTCTAAAACTCCGCCAATTCCTACTCCGCCGCTAAGGTGCACATTTTTACCAATTTGTGCACAGCTTCCTACTGTTGCCCAGGTATCAACCATAGTGCCTTCATCTACATAGGCGCCAATATTCACATAGCTTGGCATCATAATTACTCCGCTGGATATATAAGCTCCGTGCCTCGCTACTGCATTTGGAACCACACGAATTCCTTTTTCTTTATAACCTTTTTTCAACGGAATTTTATCGTGATATTCAAAGATTCCCGCTTCTAAGGTTTCCATTTGCTGGATAGGGAAATAAAGTACCACGCCTTTTTTTACCCATTCGTTTACCTTCCAGCCATTCTCAGTAGGCTCTGCGGTTCTTAATTTTCCGGCATCCAAAAGCGAAATTACCTCTCGAATCGCTTTTATGGTCTCTGTATCTTTTAGTAAATCCCGGTTTTCCCAGGCTTCGTTGATCTTTGCTTCTAAATGATCCATTCTTCTTGATTTTTAGCAAATATAATAGCTTAAGGCTAATTTTTGGTTCTAAAGCAATATAAACCTTACCTTTGCGCAAATTTTGAAGATGGCACGAATTATGGCACTTGATTTTGGGACAAAACGCACCGGTATTGCGGTTAGCGATGAGCTCAAAATGATTGCCTCAGGATTAACTACCGTTAAAACA
>DATFJA010000002.1:0-2446 GCA_035269545.1 Salegentibacter sp. | reverse complement strand
CCTTATGTTTTTTTGCTAAAGTTATAAGTTCTTCCGCTTCCTCAAAAGTGTTGGTAATGGGTTTTTCTATAAATAGATGTTTACCCGCCGTAATTGTTTTTTTTGCCATTTCAAAATGGGAAAGGGTAGGAGTTACAACATCTACCACATCTACTGCTGCGATGAGGTCTTCAATGGTATCGAATTTTTTATAACCGAATTCCGTAGAAATCTTTTCAGCATTTTCTGAACTGGCATCGTAGAAACCTACAAGTTCATATTTTTCAGACTGGTTGAGTAATTTTAAATGTATCTTCCCTAAGTGTCCTGCACCAAGTACGCCAACTTTCAACATATTTTTTAGCATTTTTCACAAAAATAGTATTTTGATTGCAAATAGTTTAGGGATTTGACGGGGAATCTCCCGCGATTTCGCTTGGCAACTTTGACTTGTAATGAGTATTTTTGCAATCTAAATGGGAATTGAGTGATTCAGGACAATTATAGACATAAAGGAAAAAGACAACAATTGGTGAAGACCGTAAAGAAAAAGGGAATCACCGATAAAGCGGTTTTAGATGCGATTGGGAAAATTCCCAGGCATCTCTTTATGGATAGTAGTTTTGAAGATCACGCCTACCAGGATAAAGCTTTTCCTATTGCTGCAGACCAAACGATTTCCCAACCCTATACGGTAGCTTTTCAAACCGAAAAATTGCAAATCGAAAAAGGCGATAAGGTTCTGGAAATTGGAACCGGTAGTGGTTATCAAACTGCAGTTTTATGTGAACTTGGTGCAAAAGTTTACAGCATAGAACGCCAGCGCGAACTTTACAGAAAAACAAAAATGTTCTTGAGTAAAATAGGCTATCGTCCTAAACATCTTAGTTTTGGCGATGGCTACAAAGGAATGCCCGATTATGCCCCTTTTGATAAAATAATTGTAACTGCCGGTGCTCCTTTTGTTCCAAAAGATCTTTTAGGACAGTTAAAAGTAGGAGGCAGGATGGTAATTCCTGTGGGAGACGATGTGCAAACTATGAGCCTTTTTATAAGAAAATCTCCTACAGAATTTGATAAAACCGAATTTGGTCAGTTCAGGTTTGTGCCTTTACTTGGCGATAAGAATTAAAAGAAGTGGAGGTTGCTTAAAATGCCTGTTCCGTCAAGCTGAACTTGTTTCAGCTTCTAACATGATTTAATTTCTGAGCTTATTAGATCCTGAAACAAGTTCAGGATGACTTAAGATGACGTAATAAAAAAGCCGGTTTAAAACATTTTAAACCGGCTTTCTTGTGTTTAGCTTTTATTCGCTTACTTCTTCTTCTGTTGATTTTTTTGCTGTTCCGCCTGCTCCATCATTTCCTGCATTTTCCTGGTGAACTTATTCTGCTTCTTAGGCTTTTTCTTGTTCTCCTGGATCTTTGCATGAATTTTATCCTCATCAATAATCACATATTTAATCACTAACATAATACCAATGGTAATTAGGTTAGAGGTGAAGTAGTATAATGAAAGTCCACTTGCATAGTTGTTAAAGAAAAATAACATCATTAGCGGAGACAGGTACATAATAAATTTCATATTAGGCATTCCCGGTTGCTGGGCCTGCTGCATACTTTGTCCCGTAGTCATCATCATATAAATGAATATGGCGATAGAAGCTAAAATTGGGAATAAACTCACGTGATCTCCATAAAATGGAATGTTGAATGGTAACTGGGCAATGGTGTCATAACTGGATAAATCGTCTGCCCATAAAAATCCTTTCTGTCTCAACTGGAAAGCACTTGGGAAAAACTGGAATAAAGCGTAGAAAACCGGAATTTGCATTAAAGCGGGTAAACAACCACTCATAGGGCTGGCTCCTGCTTTACTATACAGTTTCATAGTTTCCTGCTGCTTTTTCATCGCATTATCCTTATACTTCTCATTAAGCTCGTTAATTTCCGGTCTTAAAACCTTCATTTTAGCTTGTGAGAGATAAGATTTGTAAGTAACCGGGGAAAGTACAATTCTCACTACAATGGTCATAACAATAATCGCAATACCATAGCTGGGTAGAACTCCGCTTAAAAATGCGAAAAACGGTATAAATACATATTTGTTGATCCACCCAAAAATTCCCCAACCTAATGGTACAACTTCATCAAGGTTACGATCATAATCGTTTAAGATCTTATAATCTGTTGGCCCGTAGTACCAATCCATATTATAATTAAGCTCTCCGCCTTGTAACTCTAACGGCAATTGCGCAGCAAATTTTTTGGTATAAACCGTATCTACTTCTTCATCTTCTACAAGATTTTCTGAAGTAAATTTTCCTCTCTCAAAAGGATTGTCGGTTAATAATATAGAGGTGAAGAAATGCTGCTTGAAGGCTACATAAGTAATATTTTCATCTTCCTGTTCTTCAAAATCACCGCTGCCTAAATAATCGTCATCACCTTCATCATATTCATAGATA
>DATFJA010000001.1:0-2982 GCA_035269545.1 Salegentibacter sp. | reverse complement strand
AGATGAAGTTATCGAGAAACGCCTATCGGCCCGCTGATTTATCACCCAAACAATTTTTTCGCCAGAGCACAGCAACCAGCTGTTTTCTTTCTCGGGCAAAGATAATTTTTTGTCTTTAAAGAAGTCGCTTAACTTCTTTTTTCCTTTCATCCCAAAAGGATAAAATATATCTCCTTGCTGCCATTTTCTAACCGTAAGCGGAAATTCCAATTTTTCAGGGTCTATATATATACAGTTGGAAGCTTTCTCGTTTATTTCCTTTACTTCTGAAAAGGAAAAAGTGCCCATAGGAAGCATCGCGAAATCTTCGTTCTTGGCGATTTTATAAACCTTATCTTCGGTTTTATCAATTTCTGTAAGCAGCAAATAATCCCTATCTTTTACTAACCTGTGCGAAGGAGAGAAAACCATTTTTCCAGGTTGAGCTTCTAATAAATGATACACATCGTTCCACTCGGTAAACCCGAAAGACTTTAGCAATTGATATAAAATCGCAGAACTATTCGGGATCTTTTTCAGGTAATTAACATCCAGGCTGTAGCCATACTCTGTTTTACCCACAATTTTTGGATAAAGTAAGCTCAAATAATCCTCTATTAATTCCTCGTTCTCTTTTAAATGCGATTGAGTTTTGAGAAAAGTCTCAAGGAACTGTGGGTTTATTTCTTCAAAAACAGGTACAAGCTCGTGCCTTATTTTATTCCGAAGGTATTTTGTAGATGCATTCGTACTATCTTCCCGCCACGAAATATTATTTTCTTCGGCGTAAGCCAAAATTTCTTTCCGGGAAAAGTTTAATAAGGGTCTTATGATGTAATTGCTATCGGCATTTATTCCGCTTAAACCCTCCAGACCGGTACCTCGTATTAAGTTGATAAAAAAGGTTTCCAGGCTATCGTTGGCGTGATGAGCGGTTAAGATAAAGTCAAAGTCGTGTTTAAGACGTAGTTCTTCAAACCATTCATATCTAAGATCACGTGCAGCCATTTGAATAGACAGGCTATTGTCTTTTGCGTATTGTTCGGTATCAAAATTCTCTACAAAAAGCGCTACATTCAGTTTTTTTGCCAGGGCAGCAACAAAATCTTGATCGGCGTCACTTTCTTCGTTCCGAAGATTGAAATTACAGTGTGCTAGAGTAAAATCTAACTTAGCTGTTTGGCAGAGATGGGCAAGCGCCACGCTATCTACACCACCGCTTATCGCAAGTAAAATTTTACTGTTACACAAGTAAGGAAACTGCGATTTGATCTCGTTTTTGAAGGCTTTTTCCATAGGAAATCAAAGATACAAAAACAGTTGGCAGGGATTGAGTTGAAGCTAATGAATAAGTTTAAAATTAAGTAAGTACGCGTCTCATAGCTGTTGCTTTTAGCAAACACTCCTCGTATTCTTTCTCTGGTTTAGAACCGGCAGTAATTGCCCCACCTACCGAAAAAGAAACATATTTTTTAGCAGCATTATATAAAATACTGCGAATAACCACGTTAAAATCGAAATCACCATTTGGCGTAAAATAACCTACGGCTCCACTATAAAGTCCGCGTTTTGTTTGTTCAAGCTCTTCAATAATTTCCATGGCTGAAATCTTTGGAGCCCCGGTCATACTTCCCATAGGAAATGTTGCCCGTAAAGCTTCTACAGGCGGAATACCGTCATCAAGTTCAGCAGAAACTGTAGAAATCATTTGATGCACTTGTTTAAACGAATATACCTTGCAAAGTTCATCTACATTTACACTCGCTTTTTTCGCAATTTTAGAAAGGTCATTTCGCACCAGGTCTACAATCATCACGTTTTCCGATTGTTCTTTTGGATCATTAGAAAGCTCCTCCGCAATTGCAAGATCTTCTTCTGGATTCTGCGAGCGCCTGGCTGTTCCCTTTATAGGCTGGGAAATTAATTTTGAACCAGATTTTTTTAAATAGCGTTCCGGTGAAGCCGAAAGCAAATAATGTTCCTCCAATTTGAGAAAAGTAGCAAATGGCGGACCGGAGAGTTCATTAAGATCCTGAAATACTTTAAAAGGCTCAATCGCTCTATTTTCAGCAAAAAACTCCTGGCAAAAATTGGCTTCATAAATATCGCCCCGTTGAATGTAAGCGAGCATTTTTCCAACCTTCTGAAGATATTCTTGTTTAGAAATTCGCGATTGTATCTTCGGTTGCGAGTTATCGGTTTTTGATTCTCCGGTTGAAGTTGTAGGCCAGTTTGTTAGGAGATTTAAAATTTCGGTAAAATCGTCTTCAATTTCATCATCCAGCATTCTTAGGTACTGCACTTCCAACTCATCGCCCTTCAGTAAAAATAGTTTTTGAGGCTGAAAAAAATACAGATCAGGGAAATCTAAGCTGTCGTGATTTTTAGAAGAAAGCCTTTCCACATCATTTTTTAGATCGTAAGACAAATATCCAAAAATCCAATCTTTAGTTGTTTGCTGGTATTCCTCGAGCTTAGCAAAAGCCTGGTGGTAATCGGTTTTTATTGCGGTAAATGCTCCAACGGCAAGCAAAGCATCGAATTCGCCATGATCCTGTTGATAATTATTGCTATCTAACCAGGCAATTTCCTCAAACTGCTTGCTCCATTGCAAAAGTTGCTGCTTAAATTTTAAAGGGTCTTCTAAAGTATAAGTTGTTTTTGTGCGCACCTCGCTTGTAATTTGGTGCGCAAAGGTAAAAACAATTTGACGTAGCGCCTATTTTAATTCTTCTGCAATTTATCTCTAAAACCCTTTAAATCGGGATTTACGAAATTTAGAGAAATTAGGTGGTGATGCTTCTTGTATTTCTGATAAAAAAATCTTAATTATACAGTATGCGCTTTTCGCGTTATTTCTTCATTAAGAGCCAAATATTCTGAATGTTTACAGACACTGAAAAACTGACTTTAGCCGATATAGAAAACCTTGATTTCACTACTGTGATCTGGGTTGTGGCTCCGCTTATGTTCTTCTTTGTTTTACTTGAATTTTTAATTGGC